>MWOQ01000195.1 GCA_002026145.1 Prochlorococcus sp. HOT208_60m_813L03
ATTTTTGCTGATGGAGAATTAAGAATTATTAGTATTGATCAATACCCAGTTAATGTATCGCCAAGCAGATATATGTTAGTTACTAGGCACAGAGATATGCCAGGCATTATTGGCAAGTTGGGGTCTTTATTAGGTAGCAACAATGTAAATATTGCCTCAATGCAAGTTGGGCGCAAAATTGTTAGAGGGGAAGCTGTTATGGTTCTAAGTATTGATGATCCAATACCTAATAAGCTGCTTGATACCATTATTGAAGTTGATGGGATTACCAATGCTAATCCAGTTACTTTATGAAGTAGGTTGTCCTAGTTAATGGAAACTAAAGATTGGTATAAACTAACTTTTCTGATAGAAAGTGATTATGAAGAAATTATTATTTGGAAATTAAATGAGCTGGGAATATTAAGTTTTTCATTTGAATATCTAATTAAAAATGAAAATAAAAAAGAAGTGAATATATGGCTTCCAATTTATGATTGGTGCGAGAGTTCTAGAAGTGATTTTGAAAAAATAATTAGTAAGCTTCTAAACATTAATCCCCCTAAGAATCAATTTTTTGATTGGAGTATCATTAAAGAGGAGGATTGGTTGACAAGCTGGAAGAAATATTGGGCCCCTGAGTTAGTAGGAAATCATTTTTTAATATTGCCTTGTTGGATAAATATAAATAAAGAGTTCAAAGATAAACGCATTTTAAAAATTGATCCTGGAGCAGCTTTTGGTACGGGAAGTCATCCTTCGACTTACCTTTGCTTGGAAAAAATGGAGAATATTTTATTTTCTGATAAAAAGGTATTAGATATTGGAAGTGGGAGCGGGATTTTGAGTGTCGCCGCAAGATTACTTGGCGCTAAGGAGGTTTGTGCTGTGGATAATGATTATTTAGCTATAAGTTCGACCAAATCTAATTTTCAACTAAATTTCGGTAATTTAAAAAACCTAAATACATATTTGGGATCTTTTAATGAGGTAATTTTAAAGAATCAAATCAAACAATTTGATTTTGTTTTATGCAATATTCTTGCTGAAGTAATAAAAGAAATGATTCCAAATATTTATAAGTGTTTGAAAAACAATGGAGAAGTCATTCTCAGTGGAATTTTGAATTCACAAAAGGATGAAATTATAAAAATATTAATTCAGAATGACTTGAAATTATTGGATGTATCAACTAGAAAAGATTGGGCATGCATTTCTGCGCAAAAAACCAGCGATCCAACCTAAGTATAAGTTTTTCTTATAGATACTCTTTCATACATTTTATTGTGTCATTTTTTACTTCAAAATCTCACAAATCGACCTAATCGATGTTAAAAATGTAGGTGATAGGTATTAATTACCAACAATTTTTTTTTTAAATGGCTTCTTACAAAGTTACACTCATCAACGAAGGTGAAGGTCTCAATTCCACTATTGAAGTACCTGATGACCAATACATTCTAGATGCGGCTGAAGAACAAGGTATCGACCTTCCTTATTCCTGCAGAGCTGGAGCATGTTCAACATGTGCTGGAAAAGTTACTTCAGGTAGTGTTGATCAATCAGATCAAAGTTTCTTGGATGATGATCAACTAGAAGCTGGTTTTGTTCTTACATGTGTTGCTTATCCAACATCTGATGTAACAATTACAACTCATGCTGAGGAAGAATTGTATTAATTATAAAAAATTAGCTTTTCTAAGTTGATTATTCATTATTTCTCTGCCACCCTCAATTAGGTAGCAACGCCGCATAAATGAATAAATTTGAATTTTTCAAGACTGGCAGTGTTCAATCAAGTTATGGAGGTCAGTACAGTTATAAGGTAATTGGACCGTGTTGCAGACTTTATGATAGGGAAGAACTGCCTTGGCCCTGTTCAAGGCTTGCATGGAGAAGTAAAGAGCCTAGTTGGAGACGAATAGGTACTAGGTTCGTTGCTGATATGGCTTCAAGAAAATGTCCATCTTACTCAGTGCAAATTTTGGAGCCTGGATCAAAACCTGTTGAAACAGTTATAACTCTTTTTTCAAAAAAATTTTCTTCTGATATACAAGAATGGTGGTATAGCAAAAAACCAGACTCAAAAGAGCCTGGTAATATCTTCCCTTCTGAAGTTAGTTAGCTTTAAATATTATGCTTTTGGCTTTGGAGGCATGTAACCTTTTAAGCCAGTGCATTCAAGACTATCAATTGTATTAACTCCAGTTTGTGAGTTAGTTCCACTAGCTCTTTCACATAGTGATTTTCTTTGAGAAAGATCAAGATTTGCATCAGTAAAGTCTGCTCCATCAATAATCGCTCCATCAAAAACACTTTTCATTAGTTCACCATTGGTAAGATTTGCATCTGTAAAATCAGCATTATCAAAGCGTGTTGCATATGCAATGAGGTCTGTCATATTGGCTCCTTTAAAACTAGAGTTTTTTGCTGTAGTTACACTCATATATGCGCCTTGAAGGTTAGCTTCTCCTAAATCTTGATTAGATAAATCATATTTAACATATTCAGTATTATGAAGGTCGGCACCGTGAAGATCATCTTTTAGTACTTCAACTGATGAAGGATCACTAGGATAAAGTGCATTAGCAGATATTGGATTAATAAGTAAACCAATAATTAATGGAAGAAAAATAAATAGTCTTTTACAAGACTTATGTAGTGATGAAAAAATAGAGACCATTTCGATCGACATCAAATAGAAAAACCTAAGACTATTATTTCATGGGTTGGTCATTTACAACGCTCCTGCTAACGAACTGTTGCAGTTTATTTAATTTCAGTAGTTAGAAAATCTTTGGCTAGGTGAGTATTTGGGAAAACTTTTTGCGCCTCTTTAAGCAAATCGCTTGGTGTAATTGAATTTTTATTAGTGTATCTTGGACTTAAATGAGTAATAATTAATTTTTTTGTATCAGATAATAATGCTGTTTTCGCAGCCATAATTGTTGTGGAATGTAATTTTTCATAGGCCATGCTCTCATCCTCCTGAGAAAATGTTGATTCATGCACAAGTAAATCGGCATTTTTTGATAATGATACTGCTGATTCGCTAAAGACAGTATCCGTGCAATACACAAAACTTTCACCTTTTCTTGGAGGTCCGCAGAATTCTTTACCGTCAAATGACCTCCCATCTGCTAATACGACTTTTTTACCTTGTTGCAATTCAGAATAAATTGGCCCAGGTGGTATTTTTAAAGTCTCTGCCTTTTTGATATCAAATATACCTGGCTTGTTTTTTTCGTTAACTCGATAACCATAAGCTGGTATTTTATGCTTAAGGCATGCACAATTTACTTTTATTTTGTTGTTTTCAAAAAGAATTTTATTTTTTGATGCAAAATTTTCAACTTCCACAAAATGTAATGGGAACGATAATTTGCAAAAACTACTTCTAAGTGCAGAATTTATAAAACTTCGCAACTCAGAAGGACCGTAGATTTCAATACCCTTACTATTTCCTGATAAACCTAAGGTAGCCAAAAGTCCAGGCAAACCAAAAATATGATCTCCATGCATATGTGTAATAAATATTTTCTTAATTTGTGAAGATTTAATATTGCTTTTCATTATTTGATGCTGTGTTCCCTCTCCACAGTCAAAAAGCCAAACTTCTGAAGATTGTGATAATTTAAGTGCTAGAGAAGAAACATTCCTCGTTAAGGAAGGTACTCCTGAGCTTGTTCCTAAAAAGGTGATATTCACTTTTTATGATATTTTTATTTTTATATCTGGATTAAATCTAGACTTTTAGTCAGACTTAGGCAAATTAAGAATTTGTTTTTCAAACAAAGTGATATTTAAATTTAAAAATAAGTTTAGTAAATGTTGCCTGATTAGTATTTTATTTATTTGTGTTTTTCAGAGTGAAACTGTTCTCGCATCCAGAGAGCCAATAATTAGAGTTTTGATATCAAAAAATAACAATTTAAGGATTAGATCAGATAAATCAATTCCTTTAACCATAGAGGGAAAATTTTTTTCAAGTAAAAAAATAAAGGGCTTAACTTTGAAAAATGAGAAAAATAGAAAAATTTTATATTTTGACAAGAATAAACAAAAAAAATATGATTTAAAAAGTAATCAGCAATTTCAAGTTAGATCTACTGATGGAAGAGGTATATGGGTAGGTCAGAAAAGATTTTCTGGTCAACTTAATCTCTTCGTATTTGAGTCTGAAATATTGGTAGTGAATGTTTTAGGAATTGAAAAATATTTAAGTAGTGTTGTTGGTTCAGAGATGCCAACAAAATGGCCTATTGAAGCACTAAAAGCACAAGCAATAGCGTCAAGAACTTATGCATTAAAGCAAAAGGGAAATATTTTATATGACATAGATTCTACTCAGAGAAATCAAGTTTATAATGGCTTAGAATCAAGCACTTATAAAACTATCAGAGCAGTTAAGAGTACGAGATCTTTGGTTTTGACATATAAAAATAAATTAATTAATGCTTTGTTTCATAGCAGCTCAGGTGGAATGACAGAAAATAGTCAAGATGTATGGAAGAATAAATATCCATATTTATCAAGTGTGAAAGATTTTGATAAAGAAAATCCAAAATATAGATGGCAAAAAAAATTTTCGAATAATGAATTAACAAGTTTATTTCCTAAGATTGGAGGTTTAAAAAATATAAAGATTCTAGATATTACAAATACGGGGAGGGTAAAAAATGTGAAACTTGTTGGTAATAATGGTTCTGAGCAAATTTCTGGGGTAGATTTAAGAAAAAGATTAGGCCTCAATAGTAACTTTGTAAGATTTAAATTTTTTGAAGAAGATTTAAATAAAAAATTTCCTATGAAAAAAGGTTTAATAGTTTTTGGACAGGGCTCTGGACATGGAGTAGGAATGAGTCAATGGGGTGCTAAATATATGGCTTCTAGAGGCCAAAAAGCTGAAAGAATATTAAAACATTTCTATAAGGGTGTGCAGATTAAACCTTTTAGAAAAGATTACCTATAAAATTCATTTTGCATTAAGAACTAATTTTGGATTTATATTGGTTTGTGCCTTATTTAAGAAGCCAATACCAAGTAGTTTTTTTCCTTTATCTATTACTTTTATGGGCTTTTTATAATCAAAAATATTGCTTTCGTTAAAATAATTAATATCAACTGTAATTGCTCTTCCAGTTTGCCAGAAATTGATTTGTTCCTCTTTAGTTAAGACAAATGTTGAAATGTGATTAAGAGCAGAAATTGTTGGAATAATTAAATTTGTCGCGTTTTTTTTTTCTTTTTCTATTTCAGATATTTTTATAGAGTTTTGTTCATCAAAGCCACAAGCTGATATTCTTTTTAGTTGTAGAAGGCAACCTTCGGAATTAAGAATTTCTCCTATATCTCTTGCAATTGCTCTTATATATGTACCAGCTGAACATTTAATTTGTATTTCTATGATTCCATTTATTTGGTCCCATTTCATTAAAGTAAGTTCGTCTATTTTTACTTCTCTTGGTGCTAATTCAAAATTTTCATTATTGAAAGATTTTTTATAAGCTCTTTTACCATTGACTTTCACACTAGACACTTTCGGGGGAATTTGTTTAATAATTCCTCTAAATCTATTTAAGTATTGATCTAATTTTTCAGCACTAATTTTAGGCCAACTTTTTTGATTAATTATTTCTCCGTGAATATCATCAGTATTAGTTCTTATACCTAATTTAATTTGTCCTATATAAGTTTTACCTTGAGGAAGATATTGAATAAATCTTGTTGCACTGCCTATCGCAATTGGTAATGTTCCTATAACTTCTGGATCGAGAGTTCCTGTGTGCCCGACCTTTTTTGTATTTAGTAACTTCCTTATTTGTTTAACACAATCATGAGAGGTACAGCCTTTTTCTTTATTAATAACTAAGAATCCATCTTTAGTTTCCATTTTTAATATTAAGAATACTTTGAGAAAGATTTATAATCATTCTATGATTTTGTTATTGGAAATTTAGTGTAAGAAATTGAAAAATAATAACTTTATTTTAGGAGAGTTTTTAGATAATGCTTTTAATTTGAAATCACATTTAATGGAATACTTATCTATAAGAGAATGTGATTTAGATGGATTTCTTGCCAATGCAAAGATGAATTTAGCAAATTCACATCCTGGGGATGCTCTAAATAATGTTTCAGATTTTTATACTGAAATTGTAGGTGATAGGCATGTAGCTGATTTGGCTGCTTGGCATATCACAAGTAGGGACTACATCGCTGATACTTTAAAACTGCAACAAAGATTTTCTAGAGATTTAGTCTTGGATTTTGGAGGAGGTATTGGTACGCATGCCTTAGCTAACGCTATGTCTTCAAAAGTTGAACATGTTTTTTTTGTAGATATTAATCAAACAAATAGAAATTTTGTTGAATATAGGGCTAAGGAATTGGGAGTCGAAAAAAAAATTACTTTTTGCAAGACAATTCATGATACACAAATATTGAAATTTGATACAATAATTTGTCTTGATGTTTTGGAACATCTTGCAGATCCAGCTTCTCAAATTAATATTTTCAGTGAGATTATGGATAACAATTCTATTGCTCTATTCAATTGGTATTTCTATAAAGGAGATAAGAATGAATATCCTTTTCATATCGATGATAGTAAAATTGTTGAAAAGTTTTTTGAGTCTCTTCAATCTAATTTTTTAGAAGTATTTCATCCTATTCTGATAACTACAAGAGCTTATAAGAAAATTAAATAAGTATATTAACTCTTTTTCTATTTCTTAAATTTCTTTTAATGCTTTCAAAACTTACAGTGCCGTCTTTTAGCGCAAAAAGAGTGTCATCTTTCCCTTTCCCAACATTATTTCCTGGCAAAAATGATGTACCTCTTTGACGAATTAAAATTGATCCAGAAGTTACTTTTTCTCCACCATAAGCTTTAACACCCAATCTTTTGGAATTTGAATCTCTACCATTTCTTGTAGAACCTGTTCCTTTTTTATGTGCCATTAGAATTGTTTAATTTGTAGATTTTTGAGATTTTGGTTTAGTTTCCTTTTTTTCAGTTTCTTTACTTGAAGAAGACTTAGGAGCTGCTTTACCTATTGATATTGATTTTACCATAACTCTTGTAAGTTCTTGTCTATGTCCCATTTTTCTTCTTGTCTTTTTTTTGGGACGCATCTTGTATACAAGAATTTTTTTATCTCTTTTATGGGATACTACTTCTAATTCAATTTTTGCGTCCTTAACGTAAGGTTTCCCAACAGTGATGGAGTCTTTGTCTTTTAAAAGTAAAACTTTTTCTAATGTTATCTTATCTTTCTCTTTTGCATTTAACCTATCTATGTCATAGTATCTGTTAACTTCGAACCAAAATTGTTGACCAGAAGTTTCTGCTATAGCGTACAATTCATTACTTTTTAAAGAATTGTTGGAGGATTTCTTTGAATTTGTCATATTTTAAAGACGCTATTAGGCTCAAATTGATAGTTTGATTTAGCCTAATAAGCAATCACCGAAGTTTGTTTATTCTCTTATTTTGTAGTGTAATAAGTCAAGGGTTATTTTAAATCTTTTATAACAATTAGGGAACTATAACAATGGCAGCAAGAAAAACATACATTTTAAAGCTCTATGTTGCTGGAAATACTCCTAATTCAATGAGAGCTTTAAATACTTTAAGGGAAATTTTAGAAAATGAATTTAAAGGAGTTTATGCTTTAAAGGTTATTGATGTTCTAAAGCAGCCACAACTTGCAGAAGAGGATAAGATTTTAGCCACCCCAACTTTAGCTAAAATTTTACCACCACCAGTGAGAAAAATAATAGGTGATCTCTCAGATAGAGAGAAAGTTTTAATTGGTTTAGATCTACTTTTTGATGAATTAACTGAAACTGAATATAGTGGAGATACATAATATATATAAAAATTTTATTTAAAAAATAAATTCAAAATTTATTTACTTTTGATTAATTAACAAAAACTATGAATGATAAAAAAATTGGGAAATCAAATAAAATGCAAGTACAAAAATTGCCAACTGGTATAGAAGGCTTTGATGATGTTTGTAGGGGTGGGTTGCCTATATCTCGAAGTACACTCGTTAGTGGTACTTCAGGAACTGGCAAAACTGTTTTTTCTTTGCAATATTTACATCATGGAATTTGTAATTTTGATGAGCCTGGAATCTTCGTAACATTTGAGGAATCACCTTTAGATATTATTAGAAATGCCGCAAGTTTTGGTTGGGATTTACAGGAATTAATTGATCAAAATAAACTTTTTATCTTGGATGCTTCTCCTGACCCTGATGGTCAGGATGTTGCAGGTAACTTTGACTTGTCTGGTCTAATTGAGCGAATTAGTTATGCAATTAGAAAATATAAAGCTAAAAGAGTTGCAATAGATTCAATAACTGCTGTCTTTCAACAGTATGATGCTATTTACGTTGTTAGAAGAGAAATATTTAGACTAATAGCAAGATTAAAAGAAATAGGTGTTACAACTGTTATGACGACAGAAAGGGTTGATGATTACGGACCAATTGCTAGATATGGAGTAGAAGAATTTGTATCTGATAATGTTGTCTTATTAAGAAATGTACTTGAGTCAGAAAAGAGAAGAAGAACTCTAGAAGTTTTGAAGTTAAGAGGTACTGTTCATATGAAAGGTGAATATCCATTTACTATGGGAATGGATGGAATAAGTGTGTTTGCCTTAGGAGCAATGAGATTAACGCAGAGATCCTCAAATATTAGGATTAGCTCTGGAGTTAAAGATCTTGATGATATGTGTGGTGGAGGATATTTTCAAGATTCCATCATTCTTGCCACTGGAGCTACTGGTACGGGTAAAACAATGCTTGTATCAAAATTTGTTGAAGATGCTTATAACAACAATGAAAGAGCAATACTTTTTGCATATGAAGAATCTAGGGCTCAATTGCTTAGGAATGCGACTAGCTGGGGAATAGATTTTGAAAAAATGGAAAGTGATGGGTTATTGAAAATTATTTGTGCATATCCTGAATCAACTGGTTTAGAAGATCACTTGCAAATTATAAAAACGCAAATAAATCAATTTAAACCAAAAAGAATGGCAATTGATTCTCTATCTGCATTAGCCAGAGGTGTAAGTTTGAATGCATTTAGACAGTTTGTAATTGCTGTTACCGGTTATACAAAACAAGAGGAGATAGCAGGCTTTTTTACTAATACTGCAGAAGAATTTATGGGAAGTCACTCTATAACTGATTCTCATATCTCAACAATTACGGATACCATATTGTTGCTTCAATATGTAGAAATAAAAGGTGAGATGGCACGAGCTTTAAATGTTTTTAAAATGCGGGGATCATGGCACGATAAACGAATAAGAGAATTTATCATTACAAATAGTGGTCCAGAAATAAAAGATTCTTTTTCTAATTTTGAGCAAATTTTTAGTGGCGCCCCTCACAGAGTTGTGCCTGATCAAAATGTTCAAAATGTTTTTAAAGGATTAGATAATAATTAGGTAATTTCTTTAATTTCAGAACCTGAAAAAGAATCTGAATTATTAATAGCTTTTATAAATAATTCATCTTTATCAGATTGTGCTAAAGCTAAATCAAACCAGAAAGTTGTTCCAACGCCTAATTCACTAGCCATGCGAATCTCACCACCATGTTTTTCAATTATTCCCCGGACTATAGATAAACCTAAACCGGTGCCTTGCTCAGTATGAACAGAATTCTCTACTCTATAAAAACGATCAAATATCTTTTCTTGATCAGCCTGAGATATCCCTGAGCCAGTATCATTAATCTCAATTCTTACTTTTGGTAGTGGCGAAACTAATTCACATTGAGGGGCTGAATCATTTTTAATACTTGGAGGGAAAGCAGGACAGGAATCTGGCCAAGTATAAGCTCTTATAATTAGGGAGCTGTTTTTGGGACTAAATTTCAATCCATTACCCAATAAATTATCAAAAACTTGCAAAAGTAAATCAAAATTCCCAAGAATTGGAGGAATAGTTTCCTCTATATCATGAGCTAATGAAACATTTTTTTCTGTAGCATTAAGTCTATAATTTCTAAGAGTCTGTTCTATTGCTGGTTTTATGTCCATTTGCTCAAGCTGAACAATTTTCCCAGACTCCAATCTTGATAAATCTAATACATCATTCACAAGTCTTGTTAGCCTGTCAGTCTCTGAGTTAGCAATGCCCAAAAATTCTATTTGTTCTTCATCTGTAAGCTGATCTTTTAAATCGTGTAAGGTCTCTACATAACTTTTGATATTAAAAAGCGGTGTCCTTAATTCGTGCGAAACATTACTAATAAATCTATTTTGTGCTGCGTTAAGTTCAACTTCTCTAGTTAAATCTTGGATTGTTACGGCAATTCCTTTTAATTCTACTTTATTTGTATCTAGAACTGATTGCAAGACAATTCTTAAGGTTCTTGCTGGTTCCCCTAAACTAAATCTTAAATCATCCTTCTCTTTTTCCCTGTTTAATATAGATTCTATATTTGTATGTAAGTCGTTAGATAATATCTCGGGGATTTCATTTAAAAAATGTTTACCCTCTAAGAATCTTCCTTCCCAACGAAATAATCTCTTTGCTGTTGGATTAGTAAGTACAATTTTGCCTTGTGAGTCCAATAAAATGGCACCATCAGCCATAGTAGCAATTAGGGATTGCTGTTTGATTTGTGCCGCTTTTAGTTCTTCTATATTAGCTTCATCATAATTTTCTAACTGTGTGGCCATACGGTTAAATCCATTTAAGAGTTCTCCTAGATCACCTGTCATGGGTAAAGAAATTCTAGACTTAAAATTTCCTCTTGAAATTTCTCTTACACCTCTTACTAACTCTCTTACGGGTCTTGTAATTGTTAGTGCATTGAATACAGCTCCAAGTATTACTAAAACCCAAATAGAGATAAAAACTGCAATGGTTACTTCTCTAGTGAGGGCAGCACTGGCTAGTGCTTTTTTATTAGGGGTGACTCCCAAAGCTAAAGTTCCAAGATATTTGCCTTTCCACAACATTGGTACAAATACATCTGTTACTTGACCTTGAGGGGTTGAATGCTGCCTAACCAAAGGGAATTGTGGTCTCTTCTTTAATTCTGAGGGCAATTTTAATCTTCGAGTGAGCTGAAACTGACTGTTTGAACTTGTCGGTGTTGCACTGATCGGTATCCCAAGTTGAACAATATCATCAGCATCAGTAAAGAATATATAACGCAGGTTTCTACTTGATCTCCAAAACTTTTCGGCTACGTTTGAAATTTCTTTTTTTTGGTTATTAGCGACTAATTCTGTAACATTCCCAGATAAAAGTAAGCCAAGATCTCGAGCATATCTAGTATCATTCATTCCTGCATCTCTTTGAATACTATTCAATGCAAAAAAAGTTATTCCTGTCATTAGAAGGCTTACGACAAGAGTTGCAATAGCTAACAGCTTGGTCCTTAAACTGAACCCACTCCACCAAGCCAGAAGTCCATTAATCCAGTAGTTATTATTCATATCCTCATTATCAGTGATGTTATATTTTCTACCTTCTGGGTTATTGGTATCCATATCCACCATAAACTTAATTCTCCTTAGAAAAGTTTTTTCTGACTTGATGACCAATATCATTTCTAAAGAAAATACCCTCAAAATGAATTTCTTTTAAATTTTTGTATGCTTTTTCAAACACCATATCGAAATCATCATCTTGACAGACAATACTTAAGACTCTTCCACCAGCAGTTAATAATTTGCCATCTTCGCTTAAAGAAGTACCTGAGTCGAAAATTTGACAATCATTTGAGTCGACCTTACCTATTTTTATCTGAAAGCCAGTTTTATATTCGTGAGGGTAACCATTTGAGGTCGCTATTACACAACCACTAACTTTATTAGAATTATTCATTTTTTCATCACCAGTTAAATTTCCCATTGAGCATTTTTCTAAAAGAAATACAAAATTTTGATCCATCAAAGGCATTATTGTTTGACATTCTGGATCACCAAATCTGCAATTATATTCTATAACTTTGGGCCCAGATTTTGTGATCATTAATCCAAAATAAATTACGCCTCTATAGTCAATATTTCTTTTATTTAGTTCACTTATTGTAGGTTCAATTATCTCTTTGATGATTCTATCTAGGTAATCTTCTGTTAATAATGGGGCAGGAGAATAAGCGCCCATACCTCCTGTATTTGGACCTTTATCTTTCTCGTTAAGGCGCTTGTGATCTTGGGCCGTTGGAAGTAATGTATATCTCTCTCCATCGCACAAAGCAAAAACTGAAACTTCTGGCCCTTGAATTTTTTCTTCTAAAACAACTACATTTCCAGAGTTCCCAAATCTACCATTAAAAATTGATTCTGCCGCTTTACAGCATTCATCTTTTGAATTGGGAATAAAAACACCTTTACCTGAAGCCAAACCATCAGCTTTTACTACAAGTGGAATTGATGATGAATTGATAATCTTTACGGCTTCTTCTAAAGAACTGGCTTTCCAAAAGTTTGCAGTTGGAATATTTGCGTCTTTCATAAATTCCTTTGCCCAAGATTTGCTAAATTCTAATTTTGCTCCATCTTTATTAGGGCCAAATACTTTAAAATCTTTTTTGCGAAGAAAATCTGCTAATCCATTAGCCAGAGGTATTTCTGGTCCGATTACAACTAAATCTATCTTAAGACAATCAAGCTTTTCTATAAGTTCATTTTTATTATTTATATTAATTTTTATTCTTTCACATTTATTTATTCTTTCTGAACCAGCGTTACCAGGTATTAAGTAAACTTTTTTGACTAATTCATTTTTTTGTATAGCCCAAGCCAAAGAGTTTTCTCTTCCGCCATTCCCAATTATTAAGATATTTTCTAACCTAACGGAGCTCCTAGAACTTGCTGAAAGAATTCCCATATAGTTGTTTTTTAAGGTTATGAGGTTTCGATAAATAATCAGTTAAAATGAAATAAAATCATTAAAAGTTGATCTTTAATAATTATGTTAATTACAAAAAACACTTTAGTAATCATAATAAGGTTTTAAGTTAATGAATAATAAATATCAATTGTTATACGAAGGCAAAGCAAAAAAAGTATTTACTCATGATGATTTAGATAAAGTAAGGATTGAATTTAAAGATGATGCTACTGCTTTTAATGCGTTGAAAAAAGAAAAATTTGAAGGTAAAGGCAAACTTAATTGCCTAATTAGTGCAAGAATTTTTGAAATTCTCATTGATAAGAGTATTCCAACTCATTTTCTTAAACTTGAAAATGAAAATACGATTATTGCAAAAAAAATAAAAGTAATTCCATTAGAAATTGTTTTAAGAAATACTGCTTATGGTTCTTTGTGTAAACAAACGACTATTAAACCTGGAACTTTCCTCTCAAAACCATTAATTGATATCTATTTTAAAAATGATGAGCTTAATGACCCGCTTATTACAAAAGATAGAATTGAATTAATGAACATATTAAGCTCTGATGATTTAGAGTTAATCATAAATTTAACTTTAAAAATTAATGTAATTCTTAAAAGTTTTTTTGAAAATATCCAACTTCAACTTGTAGATTTCAAGCTGGAATTTGGTTATGATTTTAGAAATAACATTCTTCTCGGGGATGAAATAAGTCCTGATAATTGTAGATTGTGGGATCTAAATCAAAAAAATGGTACAATCGTAAGTCTAGACAAAGATAGATTTAGAAATGATTTAGGTGGTTTAATTGAAGCTTATAGTGAAATTCACCGAAGAATAAACGATTTTCTCTAACTTAACCGAATAGATAATGACTTACTCATCTTAATAACAAGTACTATGCAAAAACATTTATTAAAATTTGGAAAGGTTTTCACAAATGTTGCCTTCTCTCCACTGGTTTTGATATCAAATATTTCAGAGCTGTCTGCTAAGTATTTGCCAAATGAAGTTGATCAATCAATAGCATCCATAGAAATATCAAATATTAATAATGTTTTTTTTCAAGGGAATGATATTAAAAAAGAGAAAAAATTTCTTCTTGCAGAAAATAATAATGACGTTAGTAAAGAAAGTGTTCTCATTTCAGAAATAATTATCGAAGGTTGGGAAAGTCATCCTGAGGGTAGGAAACTTGAATTGGCGGCTTATGACTCCATGAGCATAAAGCCTGGAAGCATTGTTGATAATCGAATTTTAAATCAAGACCTCAATTCAATATATGCTAGTGGTTGGTTTTCAGGCGTTAAAATAAAGTCACAAGACGGCCCATTAGGAGTGAGGCTAATAGTAAATGTAGTGCCTAATCCAATTTTGAAGAAAGTTGAGCTTAAACCAAGTAACTCTGTAATCTCCAACGAATACGTAGATGATATTTTTAATAATTTTTATGGAACCACTCTTAACTTAAATGAATTTCAAAATAAGATAGCAATAATAAAAGAACGGTACGAGAAAGAAGGTTATTCTTTAGTTAGAATTAGTGGTCCCGAAAGAATAGCTGAGAACGGAGTAATAACTTTAAAAGTTTCTGAGGGCATTATATCTGACGTAAAATTAAGGTTCCCAGATTCTGAGGGCGAATTTGTTATTGATGGAAAACCAAGAAAAGGTAAAACAAAAGACTGGGTCATAAAAAGAGAGTTAAAAACAAAACCTGGTTCAGTATTTAATAGAAAAATTTTAGAAGCTGATATCAGTAGACTCTATGCCACATCATTATTTGATGATGTAAAAGTTTCTCTTGGCCCTGACAATTTAAATCCTGGTCAAGTCATAATATTTTTAGACTTGAGCGAGCAAAGAACAGGATCTCTAACTGGTGGAGTTGGTTATAGCAATGGTGCAGGTATCTTCGCATCGATTGGTTTGCAGGAATCAAATGCACTAGGAAGAGCATGGTCTTCAAATTTAAACCTAAATTTCGGAGAATATTCAACTACCTATAATTTTTCATTATCTGATCCATGGATTAAAGGAGATAAACATAAAACATCTTTTAGGACAAATATTTTTTTAAGTAGAGATTATCCACAAGAATTCAAAAGTGATAACAATGGGAGATTGTATGCAGTAGATGATCAAATACCTACTAGCTCTGATAGTTTTTCATCAATTGTCTTAGAGAAAACTGGCGGTGGGTTTTCTTTTTCAAGGCCTCTTAATGGCGGAGATCCCTTTAAGGTTGCTAAGTGGAGAGTTCTTGCTGGAATGAATTTTAAGAAAGTAAAGATGATTGATGGTGATGGTAACAAAAAACCTTTTGGCGATAGGACACCAACCACAACCAGAAATAATATAAGCGACATCATTTGTATTGGATTTACTCCCAATGATGGGTCTTGTCCTGATGAAAACACATTGGTAAGTGTAATTTCAAGCGTATCTAGAAATAATTTGAATAATTTCACCAACCCTACCTCAGGAGATAAATTTAGCTTTGGTACTGAACAGTTTGTTTCAATAGGGGAAAACTCTCCAACTTTTAATAGAATGAGGGCTTCGTATTCATTTTTTATACCAACAAAATTGATTAATTTAACCAAAGCATGTAAGTCTAGTAATGCAACTAGTGAAGATTGTCCTCAAGCTATTGGTTTTCAATTTAAGGCTGGAACTATTCTTGGGGAGTTACCTCCTTATGAATCATTTTGTATGGGAGGGACATCATCTGTTAGAGGATGGGGATCGTGTGATTTAGCGGTCAGTAAGAGTTTTGTTGAAAGCACTGTAGAATACAGATTCCCTGTTTGGAGAATGATATCGGGAGCTTTATTTGTTGATGCAGGAAGTGATTTAGGATCTCAAAATGATGTCCCAGGAAAACCTGGTAAATTATTACAGAAATCAGGTTCCGGATATTCACTTGGAGGTGGAGTTGGAGTAAAAACGCCAATTGGTCCATTAAGATTAGATGTTGCTAGCAAGGACCTTAGTGGAGATTGGAGATATACACTTGGAGTTGGATGGAAATTTTAAGTGTTTTCTTGGCCTGCTAATTATGATTTCTGCTACACCTTGGCTGGTGTTATCTCCAGAGAAGGTATAGGTCTTCATAGTGGAGAAAAAACAAGAGTAACAATTTCTCCTTACGAAAAAGAAGGATATTATGTTTCTTTTAAGGATAAACCTGGCGAGATTTTTAAGCTGACTCAAGATTTAATTGGGAGTACCATGCTTTGTACGGCAGTTAAATTGGGAGTGAAAAATTTATATACTATCGAACATTTATTATCCTCATTGGCTGGTTGCGGGTTAAGTTATATTCATATTGAGGTTGAGGGGAAAGAGATTCCACTTTTAGATGGATCAGCAGTTCAGTGGGTTAAAGCTTTTGAAGAAGTAGGGATAAAAAAGGCACCAAAACCAATTAATTTTTTTCGAGAAATTAATAAATCTATAATTTTAAATAAAGAAGACTCAGTTATAGCGGCAACTCCCTCTGAAAAAACTACAATTATATCCACCATAAGTTTTTCCTATAAAGCAATTGGAAATCAAACTTTTGTAATTGATTTGAATCCAAAAAGTTTCGTTGAAATGATTGCTCCTGCAAGAACATTTGGTTTTAAAGATCAATTTCAAGAGTTAAGTGAACTTGGGTTAATAAAAGGAGGAAGCTTGGAAAATGCCCTTGTTTGTGACGGTGAAAAATGGGTTAATCCACCATTAAGATTTGATAATGAACCAATAAGACATAAAATTTTAGACCTAATTGGGGACTTAGCTTTGGTAGGGTTACCTAAGGCTCAAATTTTGGTTTATAAAGGATCACATTCTTTAAATGCTTTATTGGCCTCATCGCTAAAAAATTAACTTTATCTTTGATTGTTTTGGAAAAGAAATTATCCAGTGAAAAGAATCAACTTTCCTCTGAGCACATTCTAGGTTTATTACCTCATAGATATCCTTTTGCTCTTGTGGACAAAGTCTTAGAGCATATACCTGGGCAGAGAGCTGTTGCAGTAAAAAATGTAACTATAAACGAGCCTCAATTTCAGGGACACTTTCCTGAAAGACCCTTGATGCCTGGGGTTCTTATTGTTGAATCAATGGCTCAAGTTGGTGGAATAATTGTAACCCAAATGCCCGATCTTCCTAAAGGACTTTTCGTTTTTGCTGGAATCAATAATGTTAAATTCAGAAAACCAGTTGTGCCTGGAGATCGATTGATAATTTCTTGTGAATTATTGTCTATTAAAAGACAAAGATTTGGAAAGGTGAAAGGTGAGGCGCATGTTGATGGGAAGTTGGTTTGTGCTGGAGAATTAATGTTTTCATTAGTTGATTAGTGATATGGATCATAAAAATACTGAATTAAATTCAAGCTTTAGAGGTGTAAAAGTGCACCCAAATGCTTTTGTTGATCCAAGTGCCGAATTACATGATGGGGTTATTATCTCTCAAGGAGCTATTGTCGGTCCTAATGTGACCATCGGAAAAGGAACCGAAATAGGACCCAATGCTGTTATTTCAGGAAGAACTCAAATTGGTATGCACAATAAAGTATTCCCAAGTGTTTTTATAGGTCTTGATCCCCAAGACCTTAAATATAAAGGTGCCTCTACTGAAGTAATCATTGGAGATAATAATACTTTCAGAGAATGTGTAACTATTAATAAAGCTACTGATGAAGGAGAAAAAACTATTATTGGCAATAATAATCTGTTGATGGCTTATACTCACATCGGTCATAACTGTGAACTTGGTAATAGTATAGTTTTATCAAATAGTGTTCAGGTTGCAGGCCATGTAAAGATTGAAGATAAAGCTATAATTGGCGGATGTTTAGGTATTCATCAATTTGTACATATTGGATATTTAGCAATGATTGGAGGGATGACTAGAGTTGATAGAGATGTCCCGCCTTTTTGTTTAGCAGAAGGACATCCAGGAAGATTGAGAGGCTTGAATAGGATTGGAATTAAAAGAAGTGGTTTAATGGTAAATAAAGATTTTGACTTAAAAATACTTCAAAGTACTTGGAATCTACTTTTTAAATCTAATAATGCGATTTCAAATTCATTAGAAAAATTAATGAAGGGAGAATTAGATCTTTCATCTTCAAAATTATGTAGTTTTTTGAAAGAATCAATATCTAAAGAAAGACGAGGACCAATGCCTGTAGTGAATTTATGAATAGAACGATATTTATAAGTACGGGAGAAGTCTCTGGAGATTTGCACGGAAGTTTGTTATCAAAAGCATTATTAGATGAAGCTAAAAAAAAATCTATAGATTTAGAGATTTGCGGATTAGGTGGTGAAAGGATGAAGAAAGAAGGTGTAAGAATTATTCAGGATACTACATCAATTAGTGCAATAGGGATTTGGGAGGTTTTACCTCTTATTCTTCCAACAATAAGAATTCAAAAAAGGTTTTATAGATTACTAAAAAAATATCCCCCAGACTGCTTAATTTTGATTGACTATATGGGGCCTAATATAAAAATTGGTAATAAATTAAAAAGATCTAAGACTAAATTTCCAATTTTTTACTATATTGCTCCTCAAGAGTGGGCTTGGAGAGTTGGCAATAATACGACAACTAACCTAATAAAATTTTCCGATAAAATTTTTGCGATTTTTAAGAAAGAAGCAGCTTTCTACAAAAAAAGGGGCGGAAATGTTTTGTGGGTTGGACATCCAATGATTGATTTGACAAAAAAACTTCCTTTAAAGAAAGATGCCAGAACTATTTTAAATATCCGCCAGGATCAAAACATCATACTTTTAATGCCCGCATCAAGACCTCAAGAATTGCGTTATTTATTACCTACTTTTATGAGAGCGGCTAAAAAATTGCAACAAAAATATCCAAGTTTGGTTGTCTATATTCCTTCTTGTCGGAGTGCTTTTGATGAAATATTCAAAAAAGCCTTTAGAAAATATCAAGTTAAAGGACTTGTGATTTCTCAGAAAGATAGCGCAAAATTAAAGCCTTATATTTATTCGCTCACTAAAATTGCTCTTTGTAAATCTGGGACAGTTAATATGGAACTAGCTTTATATGGAATCCCACAGATTGTTGGTTATAGAGTTAGTAGGGTAACTGCTTTTATTGCTAAAAAAATTCTCAATTTCAAATTAAGATTTATTTCTCCTGTAAATTTGTTAGTTAATAAATTGATAATCCCTGAGTTTGTACAAAAAGAGTTTGACGAAAAGAAAATTTTCTACAAATCTTGTAGGATTCTTGAAGTGAAGTCAGAAAAAATAAAAATTAAAAAAGGTTATGCTCTTTTAAAAAAAGAATTAGGAGAAGAGGGCGTAGTTCAGAGAGCTGCTAAAGAAATTATTGATTCTATTAGTTGAACTTTATAATAAAAAAATGAAATACCTCTTATCTCTAATAGTTGCTCTTTCAATAATTGTTAACCCTGTAAACGCTTTTGCAGAGGAATTGATTCTTGCAGGAGGTTGTTTTTGGTGTTTAGAACATGATTTAGAGTCATTAAAGGGGATAAATAATGTACAAAGTGGTTATTCAGGTGGAGATTTGCAAAATCCTACTTACGAAAATCATGAAGGACATCAGGAAGTGGTTTTGGTAGACTATGATCCGAAATTGGTAACTTTACCAGAGATACTTAGGCTCTATTTCAGAAATATTGATCCTCTGGACGGCAAGGGTCAATTTTGTGATCGTGGAAATTCTTATAGGCCAGTTATCTTTTTCAAGAACGAAACTGAGGAAAATGATGGAATAAATGCAATTGTTTCTGCCTCTAATGAATTAGGAGTGCCATTAGAAAAAATATCTGTAGAACTAAAATCAAAAGGCCATTTTTGGGTAGCTGAAGAATATCATCAAGATTTTGCTGAGAGAAATGAATTAAAATATAAGTTCTATAGATTCTCATGTGGTAGAGATCAGAGGTTGGATAAATTATGGGGTGATAACGCTAGATCAACAAATTTTTGGAATGAATGATTTAAATATAGTTATTTATTTTTAATCCATTGAACAAGAGTCTTAACTCCAAAACCAGTTGCACCTGATGGGTTAATCCCCTTATTCTTGTCAGCCCAACAAGTCCCAGCAATATCAATATGAGCCCATTTAATCTCTTTATCAAAGAATTCTTCTAAAAACAAAGCAGCAGTTATTGAGCCACCTGCTCTAGGACCTGTATTTTTCATGTCAGCTATATGAGAGTTTAAACCTTCTTTATAAGAT
The DNA here is from genome assembly GCA_002026145.1 of Prochlorococcus sp. HOT208_60m_813L03. Lineage (GTDB taxonomy): Bacteria > Cyanobacteriota > Cyanobacteriia > PCC-6307 > Cyanobiaceae > Prochlorococcus_A. Next base: position 20,103 of record MWOQ01000195.1, read on the forward strand.
TTTTGTAAAGGCATTTGCCATAATTCTTCTCCAGATTGTGCTGATGCAGCTTTTAGTTCACTTGCTAGATCATCATTATTACTCCAGAATCCAGCTACATCGTTGCCTAATGCAACAACAATAGCTCCTGTTAAAGTTGCGAGATCTATTATTGAATCCGGTTTTAGATTTGATGCGTAAGTTAAAGCATCAGCTAATGTGAGTCTACCCTCAGCATCAGTGTTATTTATTTCAATTGTTTTACCATTTGATGCTTTAACTACATCTCCAGGATGTACTGCAGATCCATTTATCATGTTTTCGCAAGATGCCACAATAAAATGAATTTCTAATCCCTTTGGTTTTATTGCTCCAAGTGCTTTTGCTGCTCCTAAAACTGCAGCGCTTCCGCCCATATCATATTTCATCATCTCAATTTGAGATGCCCCTACTTTCAAATTATATCCTCCAGAATCAAAGGTTAAACCCTTCCCAACAAGTGCAATCTTTTCTTTTATAGGCCCCTCTGACTTTAAAGTGAGATGTATAAATTTAGGATCTAGATCTGAACCTTTTGCTACAGCTAAATATGCACCCATTCCTAAATCTTCACAATCTTTTGCCTCTAAAATTTTTACTCCCAAACCATGATCTTTAGCTATTTGAGAAGCTTGTATAGACATTTCCTGTGGCGTAAGACTATTTGGAGGGGCGGCTACAAGTCTTCTAGCTAGTTCTACACCTTCACATATTTGTGATGTCTCTTCAAAGCTAATATTTTCAAATTTTTTTAAATTCAAAAACTCTATTTCTTTAAGAACTTTCTTTTCATTTTTTTTCTTATTGAATCTATTGTCCCTATAGGCAGATAATCTGGCTGACTCTGCTAATTGATTTATTTCTAGTTGTGGATTTATAAATTCCCAAGGTAGCAAGATGCTGATTTTTTCATTTTTATCAACAGTTTTCCTAACTAGACTTCCTATAGAGTTTTCTATATCACTTTTATTTAGGTCTTTTGATTTGCCAAGACCAACTATGACTAAAGTTTCTAATTTTTGATCTAAAAATTCAAAGCTTAAAGTTTTTCCTTTTTCTCCTTTAAATTTTTTTTGAGTAACTTTTTTTAGTAATAATTTTGGGTCAATAACAAATTTTATGTTTTCAAGTTGGCTTGCAATTTCTTCCTCTAAAACTCCAAATATTAATGAAGCACCTTGCCAGTTATCTAGATTTTTTTGGAATGTGGAAAATTGCATTTGTTAAATGGATTTAATTAACTTTTAGTGGTTTGTGAAAGTAGTTGCCCACCTATCTCGAGTTTCTTTATTAAAAGGTGGTAACCATAAATATATCAGTTGTTGTTCTAATTTACGTCTTAATTTTACTTCTTTAGGTACATCTAAGAAGAAACGAATATCTTGGTGACTTGAGAGTTTGTTCTGAGCTAGGGCTTCTTTATAGTTCATGATGTAATTTTTACAGTCATGTTCTCCCTTCCATCTTTTATTGGCTGAATTTGTTTCTCCTATATAAAGGATTATTTTAGAATTCTCAATCGAGTCAATTACAAAATACATTGCTGGACCATTGTGTATATATTGATTGGTTCTCCAAAAGTTCAATGATAATGGCTGCAATGAAAACGGATCAATTTTTGTTTCATTGGAAATTGTATTTATAGGAAGACTTGTTTGGTGCAAATTTTTATTGTGAGTATTTTTTAAAATTTTGAATTGGTGATTATATATTCTATTTCTCCATTCAGTTAGGATTTCGCCTTTGATTTTTAGATTATTTGAGTGTTGAAAATTAATTGATGTATTTACATTTGAACCAAATAATTCAAATTGTCTATTTTGGTTTGAAATATTTTTTACGTTAAATTTTTCCAATATTCTTGAAACATGTCTACTAAATTTAATTCTGAAAAAATATAAATCAAAGAATTATTTATAAACTAAAATTTATTAATGTTCTGATCAATTTAAAAGATTCTTGTTATCTTGTAATTGAGCCTTAATCTTGCGAAGTAAAAAAATAGAAATGGGATTTTTTGAGTCAGACATCGTTCAAGAAGAAGCTAAAAAGCTTTTTACAGATTACCAAGAACTTATGAAACTTGGTTCTGATTATGGAAAATTTGACAGAGAGGGGAAAAAAATGTTTATAAAAAAAATGGAATCACTCATGGATCGCTATAAGGTTTTTATGAAGAGATTTGAATTGTCTGAAGATTTTCAAGCAAAAATGACAGTTGAACAATTAAAGACACAGTTAAGTCAATTTGGGATTACTCCGGATCAAATGTTCGATCAAATGAATAAAACCTTAATAAGAATGAAGGATGAACTTGATAAAACTTCTTAAATTTAACTGTTAAAGCTTCATGTCAGATAATTTAATATTGCCATCATGGCTGTCAAGAGGAATAGAAGAATATTTCCCAATTAAGGGAACAGATCAAACCTTTTCTGAGATAATTGATCATGCAAAAAAAAATAATAAAAAATTAAGGGTTAAACTCGGGATCGATCCAACTGGAACAGATATTCATCTTGGCCACAGTATATTGTTTAAAAAACTTAGGGCATTCCAAGATAATGGACATATTGCAGTTCTAATTATTGGGGATTTTACTGCTCAAATTGGTGACCCAACTGGAAAAAACAAAACAAGAGTTCAGTTATCGGAAAAACAAGTTAAGGATAATGCAAAAACATACTTAACCCAACTAGGGATGGGAAAGCGAGCTAATGAATCTATTTTAGATTTTGATTCAAAAGATAGAATAGAAATTAGATATAACAGTGAATGGTTAAAAGGATTAAATCTTAATTCGATAATTGAATTAATGGGGAGTGCAACAGTTAGTCAAATGCTAGCTAAGGAGGAATTTAATAAAAGGTACACTTCTCAAGTCCCAATTGCTTTGCATGAATTCTTATATCCACTTTTACAAGGTTACGATTCGGTAGTTGTTCAATCAGATATTGAACTTGGCGGTACTGATCAGAAATTTAATATTGCTATAGGAAGAGATCTTCAAAGGCATTTTAAACAAGAACCTCAATTTGGTCTTCTTCTGCCAATTTTGACAGGTTTAGATGGAATTAAGAAGATGAGTAAATCTGAATTTAACACCGTAGGTTTGACTGAAGATCCTCTTTCAATGTATTCAAAATTAGAAAAAGTACCAGATAATATAATACCTACCTATTTTGAATTGCTTACTAAATTAGATTTAAGTTTTCTTGAAAACTCAAATCCTCGTGAATTACAGAGAAGAATGGCTTTAGAGGTTACAACTCTATTCCATGGAGCTGAAGAAGCGTTAAAGGCTCAATCAAACTGCGAAAAATTATTCCTTGGACACAAAGAAAAAGTTGGAGAAATTCCAGAGATTTCTCTAAAAGAAATAGTTTTTCCAGTAAAAATTTTTTATTTGTTAAGTGCACTAAAACTTTTCAAATCTAGCAGCGAATCCAAAAGATCTATTAAAGGTGGGGGCGTAAAAATTGATAGTCAGAAAGTAATAAATCCTGATTTAGTTTTTAATTCAAAAAATGATTTGGAAGGGAAAATTTTGCAAATTGGAAAAAAAATAATTAAGAGGTTTGAAAACTGAAAATTTATGAATAATAGATTTAAATCAGAAGATAAAATAATATTGGCAATTGATGGATTAGATGTAAGTCAAGCAAAATCCCTTCTGGAAAAATGTCCAAATATTAAGTGGGTGAAAGTTGGTTTAGAGCTTTTTGTAAGGGAAGGTCCAAGAGTTATTGAAATATTAAAAGGTTTAAATAAAAAAATTTTTTTAGACTTAAAATTTCATGATATTCCAAATACTATGCGTGCAGCATGTTTCCAAGTTTCAAAATTAGGAGTTGATATAATTTCTATTCATGCTTCAGCAGGTTTTAAAGCTCTTAAGTATTCCAAACAAGCATCTTTAGAAGGAGCCAACTCCGTCAGAGTTAAACCCCCATTTGTTGTAGGAATAACTGTTTTAACAAGCTTTTCTCTTAAAGATTTTCAAACTGATCTTGATAGAAATAATTCAATTGAAGAAAATGTATTGAGACTTGCAAAATTGTCTTTTGATGCCGGATTAGATGGATGTGTTTGTTCCCCTTGGGAGGTAAAAATGTTGAGATCTCTTTATAAGGATAATTTTGAACTTATTACACCAGGCATCAGATTAAATATTGACAGTAAAGATGATCAAAATAGAATTATGACTCCCTATGAAGCTATAGGTAATGGCGCTTCTAAGTTAGTCATTGGTAGATCAATTTCAAAAGCTATAAATCCTAATAAAGCTCTAATAGAAATATTTGAATCTATTAATTTTGATTAATTTTGGATTCTTCTCCCTTAAGCAATCTTGTTATATTTGTTCTATGTTTCCAGATTACTAATAATGCGACAATTAAACTTATACAAAAGTATGAGTGCATAAATTTACCTAGGTAAAAAAACATAAAAATAGGAAGTAAGATTGCAGCTGAAATACTGGATAAAGAAACAAACTTAGTTTTTGTTAGGACTATTAAAAAAATGCCAAGAGATGCGAGTCCAACTTTCCAAGAAAGAGCTAAAAACATGCCTAATCCAGTCGCAACAGCTTTCCCTCCTTTACCTCTAAGCCATATTGGCCAAATATGTCCTGCTATAGCGGATATACCTGCTATAACTTCTATTAATCCTTGATCTGTGTAATATTGAGCAATTTTTACTGCAATAAGGCCTTTCCCAACGTCAATGATAAATACAAAAAGTGCTGGCCATTTCCCAACATTTCTTAAGACATTTGTGGCACCTGTAGATCCAGAACCTATAGTTCTTAGATCTATATTTTTGAGATATTTTCCAATTAAAAAACCTGTCGGAAGTGATCCTAAAAGATAACTTGCAAAAATTATTAAGATATTCATAAAGCTTAGTTTAGTTCAAGATCATCGTAAATTTCATTATCTGATCCAGCAAATGCAACCCATAATGGGAATTGAAGTATTGGAATTTCAACAGAGGTTTCTGCTGCGTCAATGATAATAAATGGCAATTCTTCATTCGCTTCTAATCTATCAGCTCTCTCGATGACACCTTCAGGCCTTTCAAAAAGAACTATCCCACTATTAGGACCAAAATCATCCCTTGTTAGACCAAGTGAATCTTGAAGAATTCTTCTCCATTCACCTAATCGTTCAGGCTGCGAAGCTAAAATAAGAGTCTGAAATTGATCTCCATATAATTCGCCAAGAATAGATATTAAGCCAGCTGATAACAAGGCATTTTTTTGTCGAGATCCTCTACTTTCAAGAGAACCTCTTCCGCCCATATTAAAGAACCAATCATCCATAATTTCTATATCTGAGGAGTCAAGACTCCGTCTTAATTTCCAAGGTTCTGCATAAAAGTCAGGTTGTTCTGTGAAACTTGAAAAGCAACTTTTTATAATCTCTTCATCTGGCTTAAATGTCTCGGAAAGAGCAGGAACATTAACTACATTATTTGTGCTATTGCCTTGCTTTTTCTCATCAAGGGGAGAAGGCTTTACGATTATTGGTTGAGAAACTAATTCAAGCTTCTCTACGTTTTGTGAAAGATTCTGTAAAGCTCCAGTTAAGTACTCTTGAAAGCCTTTAACTCTTTTGGCAATATTATCTGACTGTCCTTTGAAGTTTGACTCAATATCTTTTTCTATTTCATTTTTTTTGGTTTCTAACTCTTTTATTTCTTCAACTAAAGAATCTTTTTTTGAAAAGAGATCTCTAAAAATTTCATTAGAAATTTCATCAAAAGATTTAGTTGATTTATCGTTTTTAGGTGTAATTTTTTTATTTTGAGTTGTATTTTTCTTACTAATTTGTTTTGTTTTATAATCTGAAATTGACTTATCTATTTTTAATTCCTTTTCAGGATTATTGTCGGAAATTTCTGTATTGGTCATTTAAATAATTTTGGTGATTAAGCAAAGTCTGAATTTTAAGAATTTTTAATTTCCAGAGAGTCAACCTTTTTTATAAGCTCATCTTTTAATTGCTTTGGATTAAATAAAATTGGTAATAAATGAGGACTGGACTTTTCTCTAAAATAAAAAATACCTGGGATTATAGGGAAAAAGAATTTCCATGATATCCAGTTCTTGAATGGAAAAGTTCTAATCTCTTTCCCTAATTGTAAAACGATAAAATCATCATTTGTTATTTTTATTCTTAAAGTGAATGTCTGAAGTAATAAAAAAAAGCTAAAAGAAGCAAAAACTATTGTTGGCAAAGAACCAATATTCAAAAACAAAAGCATAAAACTTAAAACTATTAGAATGATTGGCAACTGAAATGATGGAGATATTATTACTGGTTCCTCTTTTTTTGATTTAGTGTTAAACATAGGGTCATCCAAATAAAATTTGTGTTAGAAACACATCCATTAAAGATACAGTAACAAGAGTCATTACAACTGCGCCTGTTGTACTTGTTCCAACTTCTTTTGGACCACCTTTAGTTGTGAGTCCATATCCACAAGCAATGATTGAAATAAGTAATCCGAACACTACAGATTTTATTAACATTGAAGTTAAGTCCGTACTGGTTAAACTCACATTACCTGATCTTACAGATGTCCAAAAAACTATTGGAGGAACTTTATAAAAGATTGTGCTCCAAATTTGTCCGCTCCATAAAGCCACAGATAAAAACAAAAGACACTGTATTGGTGACATTATTACCATCGATAGTAACCTTGGGACTACCAAATATTGGACTGGCTCTGTCCTTAACATAGTTATTGCCTCAATTTGTTCTGTGACTTTCATCGTGCCCAGTTGAGCAGCGTATGCAGTGGCAACCTTTCCAGTCATTAAAGTAGCAGTTAGAAGAGGAGCCATTTCTCTCGCCATGCCTACTGCTAATAAACCTCCAATTTCACTTGAAACCCCCATACTTGTAAGTTGTGATGCAACTTGAATATTAAAAACCGTACCTGCGGCAATTCCTGTAATTAATACAATTAACAAACTGCCAGGACCTGACTCCATAAGTTGGTCAAAGAGATCATTTTTGGAAATTTTACCTTTAAAGATAAAATTAATTGCTTGCCCGCCAATGATTAAACTGCTTAGAAGTCTTTTGAAAAAATTAAGGTAATACATATCTTTATATTAGTTTGTAATTAATTTCCGATCCCATTTTCTCATAATTAAAAGACCAATTATTACCAGTATTGAGGGTATAAAACCAATACATAATCTAATAGTTAATTGTGCTGAGTAGCATTGTTCAATAATATTTAGAGCATCCTTATCAACAAAGCATGATTGATAGCCTGATAAATACAATAATAATCCTAATAATTGAACACTAAACGCGATACCAATCTTCTGAATAAGTACCATCCAAGCAGTATATAATCCTGCTGGTTTCTCTGGGTCTTCGTCTATTGCATCAGGCAGTAGTGACCAAGGGATAAGAAAAGCGGTTGAAGCTCCAATACCAATAAGACAGATTATAAAAATTAAAAGAATGAACAGAAATATGTTGCTGGCATTTAGGAATAAACTATCTCCAGCTCCTGAAATTTTTGATAATGAAGGTAAAAATAAAGCTGCCGTACATGAAATAATCCACATAATCGCTCCATAGTTTAACGCTGAAATCCTGTTCAATTTATTTGATACTCTGGTCCATATTTGTAAACCCACTAAAGCGCTAATTTGGAAAGGTATCGGGATCCACTTCGCAATATATGTTGGTACGTTCAGTACATCCTCGACATAGATTAACGCTACTGTTTGCATTAATTGTAAGGCACACCAGAGAAGAATATAGAGCGTAATAACTTTTAGAAATTTTTTATTTCTGAAGATCCTTTTGAATTGAAGTGTTATAGCTTCAACTTTTCCTGAAGGCCTTCTTGCTTTTTTTGCGAATGGAGCTAATCCCCAACAAGAAATTAATGTTGCAGCAACTGCAATACATCCGCTTATTTTACCCATTAAAAAATATTCATTATTTGATGATCCTTCGGAACCTAATACAACTCCAGCAATTATTAAACCAGTTAGTCCTGCAATTATTGAGCCAGTAAATCTAGATGCGTTTAGTCTTGTTCTTATTGCTGTTTTTTCAGAAATTTCAGTAGAAAGAGCTGCGAAAGGAAGATTAATACTTGTATAAGCAGTCATTACGATTATAGAAATTATGGCATAGTAAATAGTCTTGGTTAGCACTGAACCAGTGGGTGTCCACCATATCGCAGCTAAAGAGAAACCAAGGGGAACAGATGCTGCTACCATCCAAGGGATTCTAGGCCCCCATCTTGATTTAGTACGATCACTTAACCATCCAATTAACGGATCATTTACTGCATCCCATATCTTTATTAACATTAATAATGATCCTGCAATTATTACTGGTAAACCAGCAGAAATAAAGAATTTGAAAAGAAAAAAACCAAATTGTGTCGCGACTAAACCCGTACCTGCATCTCCTAGCCCATAAGAGAACATTAATCTTGTTGTTGATCTAGAAATATTTTTTTTCGAGTGTGAATTTTCCAATCTTTTTACTTTGTTTATTGTTTGATAATGTATTATTGCAATGGTAATTCTATTACTTAATGCGGGCGTGGTTTAGTGGTAAAACCTCAGCCTTCCAAGCTGAAGATGCGGGTTCGATTCCCGCCGCCCGCTTTAGAATAAATTATTTTTTGCCCTAAATACTTCTTCTGAAATGATTAGTAAAGAGCTTCTACTCTTTATTGAAACAGTTTTTTCATTAATAGTTAAGGGTTCAAAAATCTCAGACATGCTAGTGTCGATAACTTTTAACCAATTATATTTACATTTCGGCAAGGGGAAATCGATACTTTTTGAATATGCATTTAAACCTATCCAAACCAGCGGACTAGTATTGTCTTTGTTAATGCTAAAGGCAACTGTGTGAGACCAACTACTCCAATCGGGGCTATCTAACTTTGTTCCATGCCAATGATATGTTGGAATATTTTCATTAGTTTGATTATTAGGGAAGAATGATGGATTAAAAATGTTTATTAGTTTTTTTCGGATTTTTATAACGTATTTAAAATAATCTAATAATTCCAAATCTTGTTGACCATTTTCCCAATTCATCCAGCCCAATAAATTATTTTGGCACCAAGAATTGTTGTTCCCACCTTGTGATCTTCCTATTTCATCACCCATAAGTATCATTGGAACACCTTTAGAGATAAGTAAACTAAGAACAAGATTTTTTTGTTGTCTTTTTCTTAAATCATTTATTAATAAGTTCGTAGTTGGTCCCTCAGTACCATGATTCCAAGAATTATTATGGTTATCTCCATCTCTATTTTGTTCTCTATTAGCAAAATTATGTTTTCTATTGAAAGTTACTAAGTCTTTTAAAGTGAATCCATCATGTGAAGTAATAAAATTTATCGACTTTGGAAAAATATTATCTTCTTTATAAATAGATGGAGAGCCTTTTATTTTATCGCTCATATTCCAAGCTGTATCTTTATCCCCCTTCCAAAATCTCCTCAAGTTATCTCTAAAATGACCATTCCAAGTGAAAGTATTCTTAGATGGGAAATCACCTAATTTATATAAACCGCCACAATCCCATGGCTCACTTATGAACTTGATATCGATAAGTTCTGGTTCACATTCTATATCTTCAAAAATTGGAGGATTCTCAAGCGGTGAAAGATTTTCTCCTCTTGATAGGGCAATTCCTAAATCAAATCTAAAACCATCAACTCCTAATTCACTCGCCCAACATTTTAAAGATTCAATAATTAGTTTTCTAACTAATCCTCTGTTTGCTGCAATAGTATTTCCACATCCGGAGACGTCCTGGTAATTTTTATCTTTTCCAATAAAGTAATAAAGATTTTCATCTATACCTTTCCAAGATATTGCTGGCCCTTTTGAATCACCTTCGCAAGTGTGATTGTATACAACATCTAAGATGACTTCAATTTCTGCTTTATGACATTCCTCTACAAATCTTCTAAATTCCTCTCTATTCTTTTCGGGGGATTCATTCGAAAGATATTCAAAATGCGGAGTAAACCAATTAATTGGACTATATCCCCAAAAATTTTTTAGACCATTTGGGGCATCAGTAGGATCAAAACAAAAAATTGGAAGTAATTCAATTGTTGTAATACCCAGTTCTTTGAGATAAGGAATTTTTTTTAAAAATTTCTTAAAACAACTTTCATCTTTATCAGTTGATTCAGTGAAAGCTTTGATATGGAGTTCATAAATAATTGTTTCTTCCCAAGAATGTTTCGGTCTTGGATAATCCTTAAAATTAAATAATTTTCTATCGCAAACAACACTTTTAAGACAAGAATTAGTATTTTCTTGATTTTTTAATGCATTTTCTCTTTTATATCTTCTCCATCCGGTAATACCCCTTGAACATGGATCAAGTAATACTTTTTTTTCATAGTTATTATTAATCTCATTATTTTTTTGTTTCACTCTAAAAGCATAAATACAACCTTCATCTAGATTTTTTATTTCCGCATGCCAGTATGGACCTGTATTATGAGTCTGATCTAATTTGAATGTGCTTTTTGGGGAAATAGAGTCCTCTTTCTCAAACAATAAGATTTCTACATATTCTGCATTTGTGGCTACTAAGGAAAAATTAACCCCTTGTGAAGTTAGAGAACTCCCTAAAGGAAATGGTTTACCTTTTTTGAGATGAATCACTTTTTCTTTATCATTGATTAGTTAAATATTGAGATAATTTATTTAAATTACTGATATTTGAATAATAGATGCAAAATTTAAAAAAAAAACTCAAATTTAAGGCATCACTAATCAACTTTATTAGATCTTGGAGAGTATTAATTTTCTAATTAATTACAATTTCTTCAATCACTTGCTCAGTGCATAAAACGATTTATAGAGAAAGTTTAATAATGAGAAAACTAGATTTTTCTTGATTTCAAAATACAAATTGTGTTTTTTCATGTGATGAGAAGGAAATATATCTGAAAATTAATAAAACATAATAAATAGCTCAAATTCTTAAATTTACCCCCCTTTGACATTTCCCCCCTTTGCTAAATCTAGTTAGATTTTTAATGCTAAATCTAGTGCCACCAATGCTTTTTGCTGTTTTCTAAATGAAGAAGCTTTTTTTTATAAATGAAAAAGCGCGGTTATAAGAAATTAATAATGTTGCTAAAAATGTCCCTAAAATTTGTATAAAGCTTTGCGCCGCCGGCATTTTCGGTTGCCGGATTTGTATTTGCTCCATATGATGTGAAAGTTCGAGGTTTAAACTCGATTTAAATCTTTTTTTAACCCCTAGCTTTAATTTAAATTTCAATGAACAAAGCTGATTTAGTAAATCTTGTTGCAGCTCGTACGGAGCTCACAAAAACGGATGTTTCTTTAGTTGTTGATGCAGCTATTGAAACTATTGTTGATTCAGTAGTGGAAGGCAAAAAAGTCTCTTTACTAGGATTTGGTTCTTTTGAACCAAGAGATCGTTCTGCAAGACAGGGTTTAAACCCTAAGACAGGCGAAAAAATAGCAATACCCGCTAAAAGAGTTCCAACATTCTCTGCAGGTAAACTTTTTAAGGATAGAGTTCAAGGGTAATTTTTTTAATCTATTTCTTCCTTTAATAACAAGGTGCTCTTTTTGGGGCATCTTTTTTTTTAAATCTCAAAAAGATGCAATTAGCTCAATGCCCCATACTCTTAACGAGGTATCTAAAATTTTGAAATCTTAAGAAGAAATGAAATGTTTAACTATTTTTTTCCTTAAATTTTTGTTGTTATCTAATTTTGTGATGGCTGAAACAATACCAACAAAGCCTAATATTTTAAAACAATCTAGTGATTGTTTTAAAGATTCTCGAACCCAAATATGTAAAGAATTAGTTTCTGAAATAGAAAAACTTCAATTAGTAGTATTTGACCAAAATAGATTCAAATGTCAATCAAGTTTATTGGGGCTGCAAACGGAAATTATTGAAGCTTATTTTTTTAATAATTTCTCAAATGAGAGAATTTCATTAATGATCCCATATGTGATTAAAAATTGTTAATTATTAAAATAATTTATTTTTTTGGAATATTATAAATTTGTTATTTAATTTGTAATGGTAAAAGGTTTTTCTGATAATGAAGTTAAGAATAATACTCAAAATACTCAAAATACTCAAATAAAAGAAAAAAAAGGCTTAGCTGGTTTTCTTAAAGGCAAGAAATTAACTTACACTTTGCCAGGCAAAAAACAAATAAATATTTTTGGATCAATAGTAATAGGCTTAAATTTCATTTTAGTATTGCTAGTCATCCTGTATTTAAAGAATCAAGAATTCCATGACTTTGTATTTAATGTTGGACGTTAGCTATATTTTTAGATCGAAAGATTTTATTAGATGATATATTTAAATTTTAGAATATCTTATGAAGGTAGTTAATTTAGTTTCTCAAGTATTTTTTTTGTTGATAACTATTCTATTTTTGATATTTTTTCTAACAGGTTATGACTCCGCTTTCGAGGCAGACCAAAATTGTCATTCATATCTTTCAAGTTACGATAACCCATCGGGAAATTATGGTTGTGACCATGATACTGAGACTCATCAGTGGATTCTTTACGAGTCCAATGGAAGTAAAGAACCAGCAAAAATTATTAAGAAATTTAGGTATAAGTTTTTATAAATCAATTTTCTTATAAAAAAACTTTGCAGATATAATAGAAATAACAGCTGTAATTGTGAAAGTAAGATATTGATATATGCTTCCTTCTAAGTAGATTTTATTTTTATATAGAGGAAAATCGACTAAAGATCCTATAGTACCCCAAATAATTACCCAAACAGATATGTATAAGAATACTTTTATTGGATTAGATTTTTTTGCTTCCATTTTTAATTAATACCGAAAATTGAAGAAGTAACAGGTCTGCCGTTAAAAACTAACTCGGTTAATATGAGCATTAAGAATCCGATCATTGCTGCTCTACCATTTACGAGTTCAGCACTGCTATTAAATCCAAAAACATTCTTTACTTCATCTCCCTGATTGTCTACCCATTTTGAGTATTCATTATCAGTTGATGATGTATCAGTAAAATCATCATTTTGATTTTCTATTGGAGAGCCGTTTTCTTGCATTGAGTCTTTATGGTTTATTCTAGTAATTTTAAAACTAGTTTATTATTTAATTAAAGTTGAAATTATAAAAAAAATTAAGACAAAAATTATTATCCATAATAATTGTAATCTCAAAATTAATTGGCAAATTAATTTAATTTTTTCTCCAGTGCAATTATCTCCATTCGCATTGATCTTTGGCTTTTTAATAATCTCATTTTTATATTTACTTTTTCCACCCAATGTTATTCCAGAAATATAAGCAAATATAGCCTCTGAAATCCCAGCATTAGGCGAATCATATTTTTTACCATCAAGATAGCTTTTTTTTATGATTGATCCATACTGATTAATTTTGGGACTAACTAAAGGTAATGTAATTAAAACTAATCTCGAAGGAACAAACGTAAAAATATCTTCGATTTTTGCACTGAAAAAACCTAAATATCTAAAATGATCATATCTGTATCCTATCATTGAATCTAAAGTACTTATGGCTTTATAAGAAAAACCAAGTGATAAAGGCCCTGGCAGAAAAATTGAAAATTTCATAAACAAAATTCCAATAAAAATCCAAAATAATGGCCCAAATATTCCATCAACAGAATTCTCGGTAAGACTCTCTGTACTTGATCTCAAAAGATGTTCTAAAGAAGATGAACTTACATCCCTACTAACTATCCTTTGTACCTTCTCTTTGATTATTCTTTTATTTTGGTCATTAATTTCTTCGCGTTCTATTAGCTCTGCAATCTCTTTCACACTTGAAATAAGTCCCTTAGTAGCAATACAACTTGAAAGTCCAAAAAAAATTAGCAATCCACCAAAAAAATTATTTCTTGATTGCACATAACTGAGTTCTATCAATTTACCTAAACCAAAACTCATTCCTATGGTGGATATAGATACTATTAAGCCACTCCAAAACAATATATTTTTATTTTCCCCAAAATTATTTATGAGATAATCAGATATTTTTTTTATGTAAAAGCCAATTACTTGAACAGGGTGGATTAAGAATCTTGGATCGCCGATTAATAAATCAAAACCAATCGATCCAAGGAATATTAAAAATAAATTTATTTCAGCCAACTGAACATCGAGCGCAAACCTTTACCTACTTTTTCAATTTCATGTTTTGAGTTCTCTTCTCTTAATTTTGTCATTAAGGGTTTGTTTTTATCGCATTCTTCCACAAAATTTTTAGCGAAAGTTCCATCTTGAATATCTTTTAGAATTTTCTGCATTTCTTTTTTTGTATCACTATTGATTAGTCTTTTACCACTTACATAATCTCCATATTCTGCAGTATTTGAGATGGAATCTCTCATTTGAGATAAGCCTCCCTTCACCATTAAATCAACAATAAGTTTAACTTCATGTAAGCATTCGAAGTAAGCAAGTTCAGGTTGATATCCTGCCTCTACAAGAGTTTCAAAGCCTGATTTGACGAGTTCTGATAATCCTCCGCACAAGACAGCTTGTTCGCCAAATAAATCAGTTTCTGTTTCTTCTTTGAAGTTTGTTTCAAGAATTCCTGCTCTCGTTCCGCCAATCCCTTTAGCGTAAGCCATAGCTAATGATCTTGCACCCCCAGAAGAATCTTGCTCTACTGCAAACAATGCTGGAACTCCCTGACCATTCTGATATTCCCAACGAACAGTGTGTCCGGGTCCTTTTGGGGCAATCATTACAACATCCACAAAACTAGGAGGTTTGATAAGTCCGAATCTTATATTGAAGCCATGAGCAAAACTTAATATCTTTCCTTCTTTTAAGTTTGGTTCTATTTCTTTAAGATAAACATCTTTCTGAAACTCATCTGGAAGGAGAATCATAATCCAGTCTGCTTTTTTGCAAGCTTCAGAAACGCTAAAGACTTGTAGACCATCGCTAATAGCTTTGCTTTCAGACTTACTTCCTTTATATAATCCAACAATTACATCCATACCGCTATCTTTAAGATTTAGGGCGTGTGCATGACCTTGTGATCCATATCCAATAATCGCTATTGTTTTATTATTTAAAAGACTTAGATCTGCATCTGTGTCGTAAAAGAGTTGGGTCATTAGTTGTAGCTTCTTTTCATTTGATAATTAATATTTTAGACATTAAGGTGAAAATAAACCAAAAAAATTATTAATTTAAAAAATTAAAATTAAAATATTAATTTAGAAAGTTTAAGACTGATTTGCTTCGCTTGGATGTGTAATTACTCTATCAATTAATCCATAATTTTTTGCTTCTTCCGCACTTAGAAAATAATCTCTATCAGTATCCTTTTCAATTTTCTCAAATGATTGCCCTGTCATATCTGCCATAGACATGTTTAACATATCTTTAATTC
This sequence comes from Prochlorococcus sp. HOT208_60m_813L03, assembly GCA_002026145.1. Lineage (GTDB taxonomy): Bacteria > Cyanobacteriota > Cyanobacteriia > PCC-6307 > Cyanobiaceae > Prochlorococcus_A. The sequence goes on from MWOQ01000195.1 coordinate 35,565, forward strand.
TTAAAATTTCCTTAGCTTCTATTTCAATATCACTTGCTTGGCGTTGAGATGTCCCTCCTAAGGGTTGATGAATCATTATTCTGCTGTGGGGCAAAGCAACTCTTTTACCTTTTGTACCAGCGGCCAACAGGAACGCTCCCATGGAGGCTGCGAGACCTACGCATATGGTTACTACATCACTTTTTACGTATTTGATAGTGTCATAAATTGCCAAGCCAGCAGTTACTGATCCTCCTGGGCTATTTATATACAGATAGATAGGTTTGGAATTATCATCAGAATCTAAATAAAGCATTTGTGCAACAAGGCTATTAGCGATACCATCATTCACTTCTTGTCCAAGAAAGAGAATTCTTTCAACACCTAGTCTTGTATATATGTCGACCCATCTTTCGTATTGACTTCCTGGAAGTCTGTAAGGCACGCTTGGAGTTCCTATTGGCATGATTTTAAAATAGTTTTGTGAGTGTTAAATTTTATTTGGTAAATCTTTTTGACTAGTGAGTATTCTATCGATAACTCCATAATCTAAGGCTTCTTGTGGGTTGAGATAACTCATCCTGTCAGAGTCTTTAGAGAGTTCTTCGATGGTCTTTCCAGTATTACGAGATAAAATCTCCAGCATTGATTTTTTATTTTTCAAAACTTCCTCAGCACGTATTTGGATATCGGTTGCTTGGCCTCTTGCTCCGCTTATAGGTTGATGCAAAACAATAGAAGCATGAGGAAGAGCTGCTCTTTGTCCCTTAGTGCCAGATGAAAGAATAACTGCAGCAGTGCCCATTGCTTGTCCGATACATATCGTGTGTACTGGAGGTTTAATGTAGCTTATTGTATCGCAGATAGCGAAAGCTTCAGTTTCAAAACCTACTGCGTCACCAGTGTACCAACTTGTTCCTGTTGAATTGATATAGAAATAGATTGGTTTTTCTGGATCCTCAAACTCTAAATAAAGAAGTTGAGCAATGATTAGCTCAGTAACATCCATTCCTAGTTGTCTTTTCGCATCATCATCTGAAAATAACGGTAAACCAAGATAAACAATTCGCTCTTTTAGTAAAAGAGAGGGGAGATCTGGGGGCGGGGTCCTCATAACGGTGTTTTCGCCGTAATAAGGAGCAGATACAGTCATTTGTATCACAAAATTAAGATTGAACTGATTCTAGCTAGATTTAGCCCTGTGTCGCTGGTGATTTAAAAGATTTGTTTGACTCAGGATTATTTATTAGTTTTCCAAAGACCATTCTTCCTGTGGGAGTTTGTAATGCTCCTGTGATGACAATATCTAATCTGCTTCCCACAAAATTCTTTGCCTCATCAATAACAACCATTGTGCCGTCATCTAAATATCCAATACCTTGCATTTTTTCTTTGCCTTCTCTCACGATTTTTATATTAAGTGACTCTCCTGGTTGTACTTCTGGCCTTAAAGCAATAACCAAATCACTCAAATTCATAACTTTTAATTCTTTAACTTCAGCGATCTGAGAAAGATTATAATCAGCCGTAATTAAAGTTCCTGTCATGTCCTCAGTAATTTTAAGGAGTTTTTCATCTACCCCATTACCTTCATACTTTGTTGGGTTGATTACAAGTCTTCTCCCATATAAATCTCTCAATTCTTTTAATAACTTGAGACCTCTTCTGCCTTTCGACCTTTTTTCATTACTGCTTGAGTCAGCTAAAGTTTGTAATTCGTCAATTACACTTTGAGCAACAATTAATTGCCCTTCCAATAATCCGCAACTTAATAGGCCATTGATTCTTCCATCAATAATTACACTGGTATCAAGAATTTTTGGACTTGCAGCAGGGAGGATACCTTCATTAACTAGATATGCATCAGTATTATTTGGATTAAATAATCTCAATAATGTCCTTCCATGGGTATCTGCCAACTTATAACCAAGCACACCAAAGAAAATATTGCTTAATATGGCTGCTAAAGGTTTTGCAAAAAAAACTTCTCTAGGGAAGGGAATTAATAGTATTGGAGCAAGAAGGAGATTCGCAACAAGTAATCCTAAAATTAATCCAACGGACCTACTTATTAGTAAGTCCGTTGGCATTGTTCTTATTTGATCAAGAAACGTCTTTCTAAGTTGAAGAAATACAAAACCAGCTGCTAATCCTACAAAAAAACCAATTATTGCTAAAACAATTCTAAAACCTTCTACATTAGAGACCTGTTTGAGTATGTCTACTGGCAATAAATCAACACCAAGCCATCCTGAAGCAGCCCCAGACAATACAAATAAAATTAATACTAAGATATCTGTCATATCTATAATCTACTAGGATTTATTAATTGAGTAAATAAGGATCTTATTTTTTTCAATCCTTAATACGTTTTTGGAGCTTAAAAATGAATTTATATTATGAATAAGTTTCCAAGAAGTGCTTATGTTCACATTCCTTTTTGCCACAGAAGGTGTTTTTATTGTGATTTTGCAGTTATTCCATTAGGAAACAAAGTTGAAACTTTAAAAGGTTATGGAAGCAAAACTGTTCAAGAATATTTGCAATTTTTACATAAAGAAATATTGTCAATTAAGCATAAATCACCTCTATCGACAATTTATATAGGAGGTGGCACTCCATCAATTTTAGATCCAACGCAAATCAAAGAATTAATTGATCTTTTTAGAGAAAATTATGGAATTGACTATGGTGCTGAAATTACTATGGAGGTTGATCCAGCAAGTTTCACTCAAGTTGATCTGTTTGGCTTCATAAATGCTGGGATAAATAGATTTAGTCTTGGAGTACAAAGTTTTAATAATCAGATACTTCAAAAGTCGGGAAGGCGTCATTTGAAAGAAGATGCAGAGAAATCTTGTTTATGGTTGAAGAGAGAATATGATTCTGGGTTAATAAAAAGTTGGAGTTTAGATTTAATTCAAAACTTGCCACTAAGTGGACTTAAAGAATGGCAAGATGACTTAAATAAAGCAATTACATTTTCACCACCTCATTTATCTATTTACGATTTAAATATTGAAAATGGCACTGTTTTTAAAAAATTAATTAATTTAGGCAAATTAAAACTCCCAAGTGAAGAAGAAGCTTTTAGGAATAGTGAATCAACCCATTTAATTTTAAAAAACTCAGGGTATTCAAGATATGAAATCTCAAACTATTGCCTTCCGCGACATCAGTCGAGACATAATAGAGTTTATTGGAGTGGTTTAGGCTGGTGGAGTTTTGGTCAAGGTTCCACTAGTTCACCTTGGGGAGAAAAGTTTACTCGACCAAGAGTTAGTAAAGAATATAAAGAATGGGTAACTAGACAAGACGAATTTAATTTAGATTCATCCCTAATTGATAAGGAGTTTGTTTATAAAGAACTTGATGAGAAAATAATGTTGGGATTAAGACTTAAAGAGGGTGTAGATATCAAAGAAGTGTTTAAAGAACAAAACTGGGAAAACAAAAAATGTGAAAGCAACTTCAATAAATTGGTTGAAGAATGGGAAAGATTTTTTGAAAGTGGACTATTAGTAAGAAAGGGGAATAGATTCTTTTTAAGTGAGCCTAATGGTATGGAACTTAGTAATCAAGTTCTTGTTTCTATGTTTAAGTGGTGGGATGAGATTAATTAAGTCTTTCAGAGTCTACCCATTCTTTTAATTTATCCTTAAATAATTGCTTTCCTTGGATAATTGGTTGGCAAAATGGTGGTTGATCATCACTAAGGCCTAACAAATCTGCAGTAACTCTTACTTGCCCATCGCAAAAATTCCCTGCACCGATACCAATTATTGGAATTGTTAAAGAATTTTGTATTTCTTTAGCAAGCAAATCAGGAATATGTTCAAGAACTATTGAAAAACATCCTAATTCTTCAAGAATTAAAGCCTCTTTCTTGATTTTTTCTTGGCTTGCTAAGCTTTCTCCTTGTTTTCTAAATCCAATATTTAGATAACTTTGTGGTGTAAGACCTACATGACCCATAACAGGAATTCCCATTCTTATTAATCTAGAAATAACTTTTTGTATTTCTGGTTCAGCTCCTTCCACTTTTACAGCTTTTGCATAAGTGCACTGAATGATTTTCCCTGCATACTCAACAGCTTTGTCCTCACCACATTGGTAAGTCAGAAAAGGCATATCTGAAACGACTAAAGGTTGTTCCTCAATTTTCTTTTTAAATCCTCTTGAAACAGCATTAGTATGATAAATTATATTTTCTAAAGTTAATGGCAATGTCGATTTGTATCCTAAGCAGACCATTGCTAATGAATCTCCTATAAGTACGAGATCAGCATTCGCTTGTTCTGCAATAGATCCTGATATGGAATCCCATGCAGTAAGTGCAATTATTTTGCGAGATTTTTTTTTATAATTAACTAGGTCTGAAGGTAACATAATAAATTTATGTATCTTTTTTAATCAAGAATTGCTAGTATGTTTCTGACTCGGCCTTTCGCGGTTTTAACGCCTAAACCTGGTCAGGACCGGAAGGTAGCAGCCACAAGGGATGCTTGAGGCAGGCGAGATAACCGAGTCACTCTATATTACCTTTTAACCTATATCTTTTTTATTTTGCCTTAATCTTAAAAACTCAGGGATACTAGCTCCAGATTCTTTATTGTCTGAAAAGTTATATAAGGGTTGGTTAGATAATCTGTTTTTTATTCTTTGCTGGTTTAATGGTTGCGTTGTTTCAAATCCTGTCGCAATAACAGTTACTTGTATTTCCCCTTCCATTGCCTCATCAACCACTGCACCAACAATAATATTTGCTTCTTGATCAACAACATCATAAATAATTTCAGATGCAGAGGTCATGTCTTCTAATGTCATATCTTTGCCACCAGTAATATTAATGACGCAGCCTTTAGCTCCATCAATTCTAGCTGCCTCTAAAAGGGGACTATTCATTGCTGCCTGTGCTGCCTCTATAGCTCTCGATCTGCCTGAACCTATACCTATTCCAAGAAGAGCAGTGCCCGCTTCTGTCATAACCGATCTTACGTCTGCAAAATCAACATTAACTAATCCTGGGCAAGTAATTATGTCACTAATGCCTTTGACACCCATCCTTAGAACATCATCAGCATTCCTAAACGCTTCTTGAAGGGGTGCTCCCGCTATAACGTCTTTTAATCGGTCATTTGGAATAACTATAAGAGTATCAACGTTCTCAGCAAGTCTTGCGATCCCTTCCTCTGCTTGACGCATTCTTCTTTTTCCTTCAAAAGAAAATGGCTTGGTTACTATACCTACTGTTAGAGCCCCACTTTGTTTGGCTACTTCTGCAACAACGGGAGCTGCACCCGTACCAGTTCCTCCACCCATCCCAGCGGCTATAAAAACTAGATCAGATCCCTCTAAAGCTTGTTGAAGCTCTTCTTTGGATTCTTCGGCTGCCTTTTGCCCAATACTTGGATTGCCACCTGCACCTAAACCTCTAGTAAGGTTTTGTCCAAGTTGAACTCTACTCTCTGCAGAAGATTGTAGTAGGGCTTGTGCATCTGTATTGAGAACTCTAAATGAAACACCTTCTAAATCACTATTTATCATTCTATTGACTGCATTACTGCCCCCACCACCTACACCAATCACTTCTATTTTGGCATTTTGGCTTGGGAGGATTTCTCTCGATTGATCAAAGTTTGGATTGTTACCGAAGCTCATCTCTTAATTGGAATCTAACATTAGTATTGAGTGCATTATGAACTTACTAAGCTCATCTGTAGGAGTTTGTTTAGGAAAATCCTAAAAATATTTATTTATTAAATATTTTGTTTTCAATGCAAAACCCCCATCAAGACTGCAAAATTTAAAAAAAATTATTTAAAAAACTTTTTTAAATATTAGGGTTTGAACACTTTTATTTTTGGTTTATTTGGATTAGTAAGATCGATATTATCTATATTATCTATTTTTATTGAAAAGCTATTTTTTTTAAATTCATTTTTTAAATTACTGATTATTTGTAATTGATAGTTGATTAAGTTTGGTTTATATCCTAAAAATATTGTTCTTAAATCTTTTTCCTCAATAGTTAGGAATCCATCGGGTGAAAAACTTATCGTAACTATCTCAAGTTTATAATTCTCTAGAACTTTAAAAATTTCAGATAAAAATGTTTTAAATTCTTCTTTCCATCCAAAAACTTGTATGGTTAAATTGTTAAAATTTTTTTTGTCCGTATTTTGTTTATTTATAAAAATTCCTTCTTTATCGACGAAGCCTAAAATTTTTTCTCCGTTTAATATTCTTTCAGCATGAGCTATGGGAATTCTTGTTCTAATATAAACTTTCAAACCAAAAGGAAATAATTCTCTATTTACCGCAACATTTTTGAGAGATAAATTTTGTTTTAACTCTTTTTCTAACAAATTAGTTTTAACAAACATTAATCTGATCGGGAATTTTAAAGATGAATTTTTTTCCAAATCATTCTGCGAAAATAATTTGCTACCAGAAATCCTAATATCCTTAATATCAACTTTTTTGAGAGTTTTTATGCTTAATAAGCTTGTTAAAAATAAAAATGAAATTAGAAAAAAAAAGCTTCTTTTTTTGATTTTTTTTTGTTTTTCACAAATCACATCTAGCTTTTTCCATTAATTGGTTCATCCATTCTCTCGCTTGTTCTGCATCTGAAAATGGTACATCCATCTCTTTCCCATCGCCTACAAGTCTCAACCTGCACTTACCTTGAGATTCACTTGTTAGAGGAGCTTCTCCTGAAGTTAGAGCCATTAATTCAACTAATTCTAGTTTCTTGATTGTAAAACTATCTTTTTCTTCAAATTTACCAGCTTCAAATTCGCTCCACTTTAACTCCCCATCTTTTAGGGACGCTGCACCTGAACTATCTAACTTACACAGTTCAGAATCACTAGCCCAACTTCTAAAAAGATTTTGTCTTCTTCTTTCTAACCATCCAAGTGCAGTTAATAAAATGAAGATTAAAAGTAATGGTAACCAAAGAAGTCCGTGCAACATTTGATTTAATTACAAACCTAAAGATATATCTACCAGTTTAGCCACAAGTTGTTCAATTTTTAAACCTGAAGCTTTCCAAAGCATTGGAAACATACTGTTTTTTGTAAAACCAGGAATTGTATTTATTTCATTTAACAAAATTTTATTTGAAGATTTTTCTAAAAAGAAATCTACTCTTGCAAAACCGAAAATATTTAGTGCTCTACAACTTTTAATAGCAATTTCTTTAATTTCTTTTGTGATTTTAGAATCTATTTCGGCTGGGATAATTATTTTATTCTTTGAGTAATATTTTGAATCGTAATCATACCAATCACTTTCGTAACTTACTTCGCCTATCTCAGAGGCTAAAAATCTTGAATTCCCAATTATGCCGCATTCAATCTCCCTTACCTCTAAACCTTCCTCTATTAAGATTCTTGGATCTATTTCCCAAGCCTTTTCTAATGCGGGTAATATTTCTGAGTCATTTATGACTTTGGAGATGCCAAGAGATGACCCAGAATTCGATGGTTTAACAAAAACAGGAAAATTTAATTTTTTTAAAATTTCATTTAACAACTTTTTTTTTACTTCCTTATCGTTGAGATCTTTATTTTGAAAAACTAGATAATTAACTTGTGGAAGTTTTAGATTTGAGAAAATTGTTTTCATCAATATTTTATCCATTCCAAGAGCAGAGCCTAAAATTCCACATCCGACTAAAGGTTTCTTTGTAAATCTCAGTAAGCCATGAATTGATCCGTCCTCTCCATTCATTCCATGTAAAAGAGGAAACCAAACATCAACATTTTTAAATTCAATACCGTCAAGAAAGTTAATTTTTTCTTGATTAAGAAGTTCTTGTTTTTTTGCATTATTGTTTTCTCTTTCACCAATTAGGATTTTTTCTGAACTATCACTATCAAGCCAATCTCCATATTTGTTTATGTAAAAAGCTTTTACTGTAAAGCGTTCTTTGTTTATTTCTGATTTAAATGCTTGAAAAACAGTTTTTGCAGAGGATATCGATACTTCATGTTCATTGGAATTACCACCAAATATTAAACCAATACATTTTTTCTTTCCCCCAATCATTTAGAAAAAAATTATAGATAAAGTTCGCCTGTTAAAGAGAAAGGTCTTGCTTCATTAATTCTGACATCGATCTCATCTCCCAATGAAAAATTAAAGTCAATGTTTTTTGGAACTACGAAAGTTAGTCTATTTGTTCTAGTTCTACCCATAATTTGCGAGGAATTTTTTGGATTTAAACCCTCAATTAAAACGCTTTCTATATTATTTATGTATCTTTTGTTTCTGCTCCTAGCAGTTTTCTCGACCAAATCGTTAATTTCTTGCAATCTAGCTTTTTTCACCTCTTCTGAAAGTTGATTCGACCAAACTGCCGCAGGCGTATTTGGTCTTGGAGAGTATGCTGCTGTATTTACTTGATCAAAGCCAATTTCTGTTATTAGCTTTAACGTATCTTGATATTGTTTTTCGGTTTCTCCTGGGAATGCAACTATTGCGTCAGCTGTGATTGATGCATCTGGCATTAATGATCTTATATTCTCGATGATATTTTTATACTTTTTGATAGTGTATCCTCTGGACATTTGCTTTAAAATCTCATCATTTCCACTTTGGAAAGGAATATGGAAATGTTCACAAACTTTATCAAGTTCATAACAAGCTTGAATCAATCTTTTTGAAAAATATCTTGGATGACTAGTGGCAAATCTTATTCTGCGAATTCCTTGAACATCATGAACATAATATAAAAGATCAGTTAAAGTATTTTCTTTTCTACCTTCTTTTGTAGTACCTGGAAGATCTCTACCATAAGCATCAATATTTTGCCCCAATAGAGTAACTTCTTTGAAATTAGCATCAGCTAATTTTTGGATCTCACTTTTTATCGCATTTGGATATCTAGATTGCTCTTTTCCTCTGACATAAGGAACTACACAATATGAACATCTTTCATTACATCCGTAAATGATATTAACCCAGCCACAAATAGAGCTTTCTCTTCTGGCACTTGTTATGTCTTCAGAAATGAAGTTTTCTTCTGTGGCAGCAACTTGATTTCCTAAATCAACTTTCCCCAAAAGATTCTCAAGATTATTTACGTGTTGAGGCCCCATAACCAGATCAAGTTCTGGGACTCTCCTTAGTAAGGACTCTCCCTCTTGCTGAGCAAGGCAACCTGCAACAACAAGTTTTAAGCTAGGTGTTTTGTGCTTTCTTTTTGCTTGTTTTCCTAGAAAGCTATAGACTTTTTGCTCCGCATTATCTCTGATTGTGCATGTATTGTACAAGACCAAATCAGCATTTAATTCATTATCTGCTCTGGTATATCCCATTTTCTCTAATGTGCCAGCCATTCTCTCAGAATCAGCCTTATTCATTTGGCATCCAAATGTGGTTATCCAATAACTACCAGTAGTTGAATTCTTTTGAAAAATTTTTTCGTCTGGTTTTGTGTTTGTTAGCACTTTGCTAGGAATTTTTTATGATTCTTTAATTCAAAATTACAATTTAAAAAATTTTGCTGCAATTTTTATAAGGGCGAGCGAGGGGATTCGAACCCCCGAATAGCGGCGCCACAAGCCGCTGCCTTAACCACTTGGCGACGCCCGCCTCACATTTATAAATTTAACAACTCAAGGGTAATTTTTCATAGTTATTTTTATCTTTTAGCGAAATTTGAATTATTTTCTAATTCAGTAAAGTTTTCTTATGATTTAAAATAAAAGAAAATTTAAAAATTTGAGTAATTCTGGTACGGCTGAGGTTCTTATTCCCAGAAGCCTTTGTTTAATAGAAGATATAGATAACCTCATTATCGATGTAGAGGATTTATGTTCAGTTTCCATTAGTTGGGAGGATGGATTTGTTTCTGAGTTAAACCCTTTAAAAAATAAAATTTCAAAACCAAAAAATATTTTATTCCCAAGATTTGTTGAAACGCATTCGCATTTTGATAAATCTTTTACATGGGCAGACTTTCCTAATCTGGAATCAAACTACGGAGGAGCATTATCAGTAAATCTTGAAGAACATAAAACTAGAACTACAGATAAGGTTCTTGAAAGAATTGAGAAATCATTAAAACTTGCCTTACAAAATGGATACCGAGCAATTAGAAGTCATATCGATACGTACAAAGGTCAATCTATTGACATTTGGATTGAACTTTTTAAATTACAAAAAAAATTTTCATCTGACTTGACTCTACAATACGTTGCTCTAGCTCCAGTGGAATTCTGGGATACAACTGATGGAGAAGATTTGGCAAAAATATTTTCCTCTAATGGAGGTATTTTAGGAGGTGTTATTGTACCCCCTTTCAATAAAAAAAATACAAGCAAATTTCTAGCAAAGATGCTTCTTCTTGCTAGTAAATATAAATTAGAAATTGATTTGCATATAGATGAATCAATTATTGAACCTGGAGCGGGAATAAAAGTTTTATTAGAAACAATCGAAAATTTAAAAATTAATAGTATTCCTATCACTTGTAGTCATTTAAGTAGTCTTATTTCTCTGAGTAATAGAGAAATTTTAAATTTAGGAGAAAAAATGGCTGCGAATAATATTAAGGTTATTGCTTTACCCCTAACAAATTTTTGGCTGCTCAATCGAAGTAATAAAACTACTTCATTAAAAAGACCAGTTGCTCCAATAAAGCAATTACAAAAATCACATGTGGATGTATCTCTTGGTAGTGATAATGTTCAAGACCCTTGGTACCCATTTGGTAATTTTGACCCTTTTTATATGTTGTCTTGCTCGATGCCGATGCTTCAACTAAATCCCTGGGAGAGAATGACTCTATCTTCTATCTTTTTAGCTCCAAGCAGATTATTAAATTTAAAATGGGATGGTTTAATTAAAAAAGGTTGTCCTGCTGATTTTGTGATTTTAGATGCAGAAAGATGGGCAGATGTTTTTTCGAGCAATTTAAAGAGAAAAGTATTTATAAACGGCGATTTATATTGCTAATTGGCTAATTTATATACAAAGCTAAAAAATTTTTTTTATTAATGATATCAAAACTTAAATTTATAGACAAATTTAGAGAAGTCAAAAACTTAGAGATCATTGAAAATAAATCCGATGTAAAAAGACTTTCAAAAGATTTTTATAACTATTCTCCAATCCTTACTGAAAAATTAGACGAATGTATTGCTGATTTGGTGGTAAGACCTAGTGATCACAAAGCGGTAAAGGAAGTAGCAGAAATTTGTTGGGAATTATCTATCCCACTTACTTTAAGGGGTTCAGGTACGGGTAATTATGGACAAGCTGTCCCATTATTTAAAGGAGTTGTAATGCAGATGAGTAAATTTAATAAGTTAGAAGAATTTGATCCAGATACAGGCTTTGTAAAAGTACAATCTGGCTGCGTTATGGGAGATTTGAATAAACAATTAGAGAAATATGGGAGGGAATTGAGGTTACTTCCTAGTACTTGGAAAACGGCAACAATTGGAGGTTTTATTGCAGGTGGATCAGGAGGAATTGGTTCCATTAGATGGGGATTTTTAAGGGATCCAGGAAATCTTATAGGTTTAGAGGCAGTAACGATGAATGAAAAACCTGCATTATTAAAATTTGATGCTGAAGAATCCGAACCTCTTAATCATGCTTATGGGACTAATGGAATAATTACTTCTTTATTACTTGCTACTGATATCAAACGTAAGTGGTACTCATTAGTTATCGACTGTATTGAATTTGAAAAAACAATAGAAATATTAAAAACTCTTACTAGCGCAGCAATTAATCTGAAATTAGGAGCAATTCTTGAAGAAGCAATTGTAGATCAAATGCCAAAATGGTTTAAAGGTAAATCTAGAAGTCACAAGATATTAATACAATCTACTCTTGGAGGAATAAAAACCATCGAGCTTATTTGTAAAAAATTTAAAGTTGAATCTACCCTACTTGGGGAAGAAGAAAAGCTCGTGAATGGAATTTCTGAAGTGGTATGGAATCATACAACTCTTCATATGAGGTCTAGGGATAAAAATTGGACGTATTTACAGATGCTTTTGCCACTTAATAATGAACTAGAATTAATTAGTTTTTTGAGAAAAAAATGGGGTAAAAAAGTTCTTTGGCATTTAGAGGCAGTTTCTCAACAAGGATCACCGCGATTAGCGGCTTTGCCTGTATTAAAGTGGAATGGGCCAGAAGAATTAAAAGAAATAATGGAAGATTGCAAGAAACTTGGTGCGTTTATTTTTAATCCTCATGTTTTAACCGTTGAAGCAGGAGGTCTCGGAGTGGTGGATGCAGATCAAGTAAAAGCGAAATTAAGATTTGATCCTAAAGGGCTATTAAATCCAGGGAAATTGGAAGGTTGGGAAGTCAAAGAACAATTTAAAATTTAACATTTCTGTTTATTCGCAAATTTAATAAATTCAGCAACTAAAAAAATAGAACCTGTTAGAACAGGATGATTAGGTGGCCATTTTTTCAGGGAAAATAAATACTCAATGGCAAGTTCAAATGTTTTAAATTCAATTGTTTTTTGAAAGTCAATTTCTTTAATCTGAGAGAGATCATTTAATTGCCAACTACGTTGGTTTGGAACTGGCACAAGTAATAAGCGATCATTTTTCTTTAGAAGTGTTTTTAATATTGCATAAATATCTTTTTGTCTTTGGACACCTAAAATCCAATAAATTCCTTTATCTTCATTCTCCCAATTGCTTCGCTCATTAGAGAGTGCTTTTGCAGCAGGATAATTATGCGCACAATCTACAAGAATTTCTTTGTTGAAATAATTTATTATTTCTAGCCTTCCGTTCCAAGTTGTCTTTTTAAGACCTTCAGATATGTGTTTTTCTTTAATATTAAATCCCAAATTATTCAGCGCTTCAATTGCTCCAACAGCTACTGAAGCATTTTGCTTTTGAAAAATTCCTTTTAATCCAAGCTCATAGCTGTTTGAAATTGAATCTTTCCAAATAATTTCTGCTCCTACCTCTTTAACTTTTTTGGTTATTAAATTTTCAACTTGACTATTTTGATTGAATGAGATGACAATTGAGTTTTTTTCAATAACTGCTAATTTTTCTTCGGCAATTTTTTCAATCGTATCTCCAAGAAATTCTTTATGGTCTAAGCCAATATTCCCAATAGCAATGATTGGTCTAGATTTATGGGCTGTTGTCGCGTCTAATCGTCCCCCTAAGCCAGCTTCAAGAATGATTAATTCAACTTTTTGATGGTCAAAAAAGTTTAGTGCGCAGCAAATGATTTTTTCAAAAGGAGTTAATTCAAATGTTGAAAAATTTTTTTCTATTAATCTATAGATTTTTTCAAAATCAGTTTTATTAATGTTTTTTTTATTAACCCTAATCCTCTCGCATACATCCAAAAGATGAGGAGATGTCGTTACACCGAAATTCCTTTTAGCTTCAAAAAGTATACTTTCTAAATATGCCGCGATTGATCCTTTCCCATTGGTTCCAATAATCTGTATCGCAGGGATATTCTTGCAAGGATTACCAAGTTCTTGAAGTGCTTTTTTAATTCTTGATAAACCTAACTTGATATTTTCCCTTTCATATTTAGGAGATAATAATTCAAAAGTTTTTAAATTTGCATTTTTCAAAATTTAAATTGCTATAACTCTTCAAAAATTGAATTTAGCTTATCCAAAAGAATATTAATTTCTCTTCGAGAAATTATTAATGGTGGGACAATCCTTACAACATTTCCTCCTGCAGGAACTACCAGTAATCCTTTATCAAAAGCTTTTAATGTAATTTTTTTTGCTTCAGCATAATCATCATTGATCACAAGACCTTGTATTAAACCTAAACCTCTCTTCCCGCTAATAATATTTGGAAATTTTTTTGACAATTCTTCAAACCCTGCACTTAATTGTTCCCCTCTTAGATAAACATTATTGATAATATTTCTTCTATTTATTTCTTCTAATACTGTTAGGGCAGCTTTACAAGCGAATGGGTTCCCTCCAAAAGTGCTCGCATGATCCCCTGGAGAAAAAATGTTGGCTTTTTCTTTTACCAATAATGCTCCAATTGCATGACCTCCTCCTAATCCTTTAGCAAGGGTGAATCCATCAGGTTCAATTCCTAAATTCTCATAACCCCACATTTTCCCAGTTCGACCTACTCCACTTTGGACTTCATCTAAAATGAGAAGAGAATTATATTTATCACATATTTCTCTCAGGCTTTTAAAAAATATTTTACTTCCAGGAATTACGCCGCCTTCGCCTTGTATTGGTTCAACTAAAACGCCGGAAATTTTTTGATCATTATTTTTACACTCTTCAAATAATTTTTTTACCGAATCAAAATTGTTAAATTTAAAAAATTTGAACCCTTGAATCATTGGTTCGAAACCTTTTTGATATTTTGGTTGTCCAGTGGCACTCAAGGCTGCAAGCGTCCTTCCATGGAAGCTGGATTCTGCCGCAAGAATAATTGATTCTTTACCTTTGTTTGTTTTATTTCCATATTTTTTAAGTAATTTAATTGCTGATTCATTTGCTTCCGCACCACTATTACAAAAGAAGACGCTTTTAGCACAACTCATATTTGTTAAAGTTCTGCTTAATTGTTCTTGTTCTTCAATGTTGTAGAGATTAGAAATGTGCTGAATCTTTTTTAGTTGAGTTGATAACCTTCTTCTTAAAACTCTGTCGCTATGTCCAAGACTACAAGTTGCTATACCAGCGACTGCATCAAGATACCTTTTACCTGTTTTGTCCCACAGCCAACAACCTTTTCCTTTTTTGAAAGATATATCGAATCGACTATAGGTATTCATTAAAGTGGGAGCGGTCGGACTTGAACCGACATACCCGAAGGTGCCGCATTTTGAGTGCGGTGCGTCTACCAATTCCACCACGCTCCCAAGGCTTTTGAAAAAATGAACTTTTTCATTATAACAAAAATCAACTTATTGACTATTGTTTTGGTCAAGGAACAGTTATCAAGATAACGTTTGTTAATAGTTAATCTTTTCGAAAAAAACATAGAATTATTTAATGCATTTGCTGACAAGAAATGAAGGGGAAAAAGAAAATTTAAACATTTCTGATACATTTTTGTGATTAAATGAGCTTAAAAGTCTTTTTTGAAAGGAAATAGCTTCATAATTAGTAATATTGTGTTATATTTAATAAAAAACAAATGTCTAAATCTCAAGCTAAAAAACTATCATTTAAATTTGTCCCCTATCTCTTCTTTGCAGTAACTATACTTACAACATTCGGATCTAATAGCGGAACTTGGGCATGAACGAATTCAAACTTAATGGTTTAGATAAAATTTGGTCTAACCGTTTTCTAGTTTTATTTTTATTATTTTTGGGTTGTATTTCACTAATCAATATTGCTTACGTTTGAAACAACTTTCGTAGTCTTAAAAATATATTTGGAAAAGACTAAGCTGCTTCGAGTTTTGAAAAATTCTCAGAATTTGGTTCAATTTTATATCCATTATCCTCAAAAGTATTTTTACTGATCTCTCTAGTTATTTTTACACC
>MWOQ01000196.1 GCA_002026145.1 Prochlorococcus sp. HOT208_60m_813L03
AAATTAATGAAAAAAGTGGGAGCTCTAGATAATTTACTCCCAAAAGATCATACTCATCTATTCATCAATAATGGTGGTGATTTGAAATCATTAGATTTCAGATTCCCTTTGGGCGCTCCATTTAATGGACTAAAAGCTTTTTTTACAACCGAACAACTTACATGGATAGACAAGTTTAGAAATGCTTTAGCTTTAGGGACAAGCCCAATAGTTAGAGGATTAATAGACTATGAGGGCGCAATGAAAATAATTAGAGATCTAGATAGGATTAGTTTTAAACAATGGTTTTTAAACCATGGTGGAAGTGAAAAAAGTTTAGAAAGAATGTGGGATCCCATTGCATATGCTTTAGGTTTTATTAATTGCAAAGATATTTCAGCAAGATGCATGCTAACTATCTTTATGATGTTTGCTTCAAAGACAGAAGCCTCAAAACTTAATCTTTTAAAAGGTTCTCCTCACAAGTGGTTAACTCAACCTATTGTCAACTACATAACAAACAAAGGAGCAAAAATCCATCTTAACCATAAGGTAGAAGAAATTATTTATGAAAAGGAATCTTCCTCATTTTCAGTTAATCAGTTAAAAATATCTTCTCCTGACGGAATTAAGACTGTGTTTGCAGACAAATTTCTAGCTGCCTGTGATGTTCCTGGAATTAAAAAAATAATTCCAAAAGAATGGTATCAATTTAAAGAATTTGAAGGTTTAAAAAAACTTAGATCAGTTGCTGTTGCAACAATCCAATTAAGATACAACGGTTGGGTTACCGAATTACAAAAAGATAATACTGGAAACGCACCAACCGGATTAGATAATCTTCTATATTCTGCTGATGCCTCTTTCAGTTGTTTTGCTGACTTAGCATTAGCAAGTCCAGCAGATTACAGAAAAAAAGATATGGGATCACTTCTTCAATGTGTTTTAACTCCCGGTGATAGATGGATGGGAAGATCTACAGAAAGAATTACGAAGGAAATAGATAAAGAGGTTCGCCGTCTATTCCCATCCTCAAAAAACCTTAAATTGCTTTGGAGTAACGTAGTACAAATTCCCCAATCTCTCTATAGAGAATCTCCTGGCATGGAACCTTTCCGGCCAGATCAAAAAACATCAATATCTAATTTCTTCATGGCTGGTAGTTACACAAAACAAGATTACATAGACTCTATGGAGGGAGCCACAATGAGTGGTCATTTAGCTGCTGCTGCAATATTAGAAAAGAAAGCAGAATTAGCAAAAAATCTTGCCGTGAGTTAATTAATGGGTACTTGGCTAAAACATGACGTAACAACAGTTGTTAATGCACCTCTCGAAAATGTTTGGAATACATGGAGCGATTTAGACTCCATGTCACTTTGGATGAGCTGGATTGAATCTGTAAAAACAGTTGATGAAAAAACTAATACGTTACCAGACTTAACAGAATGGACTTTGGCTGCAAATGGCTTTAGGTTTAAATGGAAAGCTCAAATTACAGAAAGGGTTGAAAAAAGCAAACTTAAATGGAAATCAATTGGAGGTTTACCAACTGAGGGATCAGTAGTTTTCGAAAGTAAAACTGATCAAATCACAACGGTAAATTTGGCAATAACTTATGAGCTACCTAAGATGATTGCGCGTTTTATGGAAGAAAATATCTTAGGCAAAATGGTTACAAACGAATTACAGGCCAATATAGATAGGTTCAAAGATTTAGTTGAAAAGAACTATTCAAAAAATTTTTCTAACTAAAAATATTAATTGCCAATTCTAGTAGTCCTTCAAAAGTATATTTTTGTGCCTGACTATCAACTCTCCCAAAAATCTTGTTACATATTTTTGTTGTTTGAGGTCCAATAGTTAACAACTTAATCTGATCAAAATATTCTAACCATTGTTTACCAAGTTTTTTTTCTAGTAAAAAAGCTGCATTTACTACGGTTTTGCCGCTTGAGAAAATAATTGCATCTACTTTTCGATGAGAAATAATATCAATTGTTTCTTCCGGAATCGAATCAGGACATCTAGTTTCATATGCAGCAACCTCAAATACACGGGCACCAGCCTTTCTAAATTGATCTGCAATTAGATCCCTACCACCTGTTTGAACTCTCGGTACAAAGACTCGAAGTCCATAACCAGATACTGGGAAATTATCAATTAAACTTTCAGCAACGAATTCTGGAGGTATGAAATCAGCCTTAATCCCAAAATCATCAAGAGTTTTTGAGGTTTTTTCTCCGACTACGGCGATTTTTGTTTTTTTAGAACATTCTTTTAATGAACTACTAAAGTATCTAAGTCTTTTATCCACAAATTTGATCCCATTACTACTAGAAAAAATAATCCAATGAAAATCATTTATTTGATTTAATGCTTCGTCAAGAGGATTCAAATCATCAGGATCACCAATACTTATTGCGGGCAAATCAAATACATTAGCGCCCTTGCTTATGAATATCTTTTTTATATCTAATATCCCTTCTTTTGATCGAGTAATAATTATATTTCTTTGATGAAGGGGTAGATCAACTATTGGCATCCTTTTCCTCAAAATTATTATTTTGATTTTTATTTTTTAATTCATCGAGAAGTTTCAAGACTGATAATCCTTGATCAAGAACAACATCGTCTTTAAACATTATCTCTGGAACTCTTCTCATCTCTATTCTTTTTCCTAAATTATGCCTTATAAAGCTTTTAGCAGTATTCAAGTTTGCTACAATCTCCTTCCTTACCTTCTCTTGCGCAGTTGAAGTTATATAAATTTTACATTGTTGCAAATCACCTGATAAATCAATCTTAGAAATATTGACGAAATGATCTCTAATTAGATCATTTTCCAAATCATACTGCAAAATAAGGGTTATTTCTTTCTTCAAAAGAGAAGAAACTTTTGCAAGACGGTAATTATTTGGCATTATGGTTGTAAATTAATTGGGTTTGTCATCGCTTGCAAGACAAAATAAAAAGTTATGAAAGCACTTAAGACAGAAGATATCAAACCTACTATCGTGAGTGGATTTGATCTATTCTTAAATAAAGGGTCAAGCAGAGCAACAAGTCCCCCAACAATGATGGATATCAAATACTTTGGATATCTTGCAACATTAGAGAAAAATTCACCCATCAGCTCCACAAATAGATTACTTTTTTAGCTAAATTTTAACAAACGTTAAACAGCATGATTACATTATATCAATTTAGGCATAGTGCTTTTTGTTTAAAAACAAGAATGGCTCTTCATGCAAAAAAACTACAATATCGAGTTGAAGAAGTAACACCTGGAATAGGCCAATTTGAAATCTTTAAATTATCAGGTCAAAAACAAGTACCTGTAATTGTCGATAGTAATGATCAAGTTATTAATGACTCTTCTACTATTTGCGAATATATAGATAAAAAAAATGATAACAATCCACTCTTTCCTGAGGATCCAATATTATTTGCACAATGCAAACTAATTGAAGACTGGGCAGACACTACAATGGCGACAACTTGTAGAAAAGCTTTAATAAGATCTGCAATAGAAAATCCACAGCTAAGAACTGCATTACTTCCAGATGAAATACCTTCTTCAGTTAAAAGTATTGTTGATAAATTACCTTTTGAAAATCTTAGTAAAATTTCTAATGTAGTTTTGTCTTCTAAAGATAATTTAGAACTCCAAAAATTACTGGAAGCTCTGTCAAAATCTTTGATCAACAAAAAATATTTAGTTGGAGATAGTTTATCAATTGCAGATATTTCAATTGCTGCTCAATTATCCCTTCTTAAATTCCCAAAGTCTGCAGGACCAATTCTTTCTGGAGAGGGGAGCCAAGAATATATAAATAACCCTTATTTAGAAAATCTTTTTATGTGGAGGAATAACTTAGAAGAATATCTTTTTAGTGCTAACTATCAATAAATTCAAACCTCAATTTATATTTATTTGTTTTTATAGCATGAATAGAAGTATCACTTTTGAACCATAAGAAGCAACATATTGCACTCCACAAATTGATGGTTTGATTGAATTATCAACTTCGAATATTTCTTCTGAACATTTTTGAAATTTACTAATGGTCTCTACCTGATTAATCCTTGAAGCACCTGGCTTATGGGATGTTTGTATAACTAGCTCATCTGCGAAAAAAATATCATCATTTTGGATCTGATTTCTCCCTGTAATTCTTGAATCAATATAAAAATCATCTTTTAAATAAATAATTTGATTATTAAAAGATTGAGGATCATTTATAACCTTGATTAAGGTATCACCAAATATTGATTTTCCAATAGATTCAGAATTTTTTGCACGATTACCTACAATTAAATCTGAATCATTCTTAAAGAAATTTACTTTATAAATAACTGGCTCTTCTGAAGCATTTATTATATCTTGAGAAGTAACAAGCCAATTGCCCTCGAACCATTTAGGATAAATTAAATCCTTAGATGTATCTGATAATTTAAAATTTGGCAAATATAATTCTGGCCATTGATTTACACGATTTTCCAAAAACTCTCCTACGTTAGAATCTTCTACAGCAAAAGAACTTTCTAAAAAAATTCCTTGAAAAATCAAGCAAAGAATTAATCCAAAAAGAATTTTCATTATGTCAAATCCACTAATAAGAGCATCAGATCATTATGTATTACTAGAGCCAGATTCAAAAGAAAAAATTGTATCAAAACAAGAAGCAATTTTATGGTTGAAAAATTGGCTTAGTAAGACAGAAACACAAACAATATATCAAAATATAGAAGATCCTGATCAGGAATTTTTAGAAGAATTATTGGAAAGCACTTATGAATTAGAAATAAAATTAGGATACGTTATCAAATGGTTTGCAGTAAGAATTGAACCAGATTAACTAATTATTTCTTTATGAATTGCATGAATTATTTTCATAGCGACTTCTTCAATATTTTCCCTTTTTACTTGAATTCTTAAATCTGCTTGAGAATACAAATTTTCTCGAGATTGAAAAATGCTCATATATAAATCATTTAGATTCTTTCCCTGAAGAAGTGGCCTATTTTCAATTTCATTTTTCAATCTTTCTATTGCTATATCTTTGTCGAGATCTATCCAAGCAATTATTCCCTGCCTTAAGATTCCCCAGTTTTCAGATTTGGTAACTATTCCTCCCCCAGTTGAGATTACTAATGAAGGAATTTTGATAGTTTCTTTAAGGCAGTTTGCTTCTAATTCACGGAAATTATCTTCTCCTTCATCATTAAAAATTTGATTGATAGATTTTTTTGCCAACTTCTCTATTAATAAATCTAAATCAATGTATTTATACTTCAATAATTCAGCCAGCTTCAAACCAGTTTGTGACTTACCAGAACCCATCATTCCTATTAAAAATATGCTTCTGCCCTTGATAGTATGAACTGTTTTTTCGATAATGGATTGTTCCATAAAGACAAAAGCGTATTTAAAACCTTAAGATAGTATTATCGCAGACAGCTATGACTTCTACACAACCCAAACCATTACATGGAAAAGGACGTGAATGCGTCATAACTCGACGTGCCTGCTTTAGTTCTAGTCACCGTTATTGGCTTCCTGAAAAAAGCCCAGAAGAAAATTTATCTCTTTTTGGAAAGTGCAGTATTGCACCAGGTCATGGTCATAATTATGAACTTATTGTTTCAATGGGTGGGGAACTAGACTCTGATGGAATGGTACTTAATCTCTCTGATGTAAAACACTCTATTAAAGATAAGGTTACTGGACAATTAGATTTTCGTTTTTTAAATGATGTCTGGCCTGAATTTAATGTTAATAATCAAGAGGGTATACTTCCCACAACTGAAGCATTAGTAATGGTGATTTGGAGTCGTCTAAAGGATGATTTACCTCTTACAAGTCTAAGACTTTATGAAAACCCAAATTTATGGGCAGATTATTTTGGAAAAAACATGGAAGCATTTTTAACAGTACAAACTCATTTTGCAGCCGCTCATAGACTTGCAAAAGAAGAGATATCCTTTGATGAAAATAAAAAGATCTATGGGAAATGTGCCAGAGTTAATGGACATGGTCATAACTATCTCGTCGAAATAACTGTAAAAGGAGACATTGATAAAAGAACAGGAATGGTTTGCGACTTATCTGCCCTCCAAGAGATAATTAATGATTTGGTTGTTGAACAACTAGATCATACTTTTCTAAATAAAGACATCGAATTTTTCCATAATTGTGTTCCAACTGCTGAAAATATAGCTTTATATATTTCTGATATTCTTAAAAAACCAATACATAAACTTGGTGCAATATTACACAAAATAAGACTGCAAGAAAGTCCAAATAATGCTGCAGAAATTTATGTTGATCAAAAGTTAACCAATTCATTGAAGTTGAAATTTGAAAATAATCTTGTCACACACACTTGAGTATCCCGAGAGTAATAATTGTTATAGCATCTAGTCTTGATGGGAGAATTGCATTTCCTGCGGGTGGAGAATCGCATCTTGGAAGTGAAGAAGATAAAAAAATGTTAAATCAAAACTTATCAATGGTTGACGCCACCATTTTTGGTTTAGGTACTTTAAAAGCTCATCAATCAACTTACTTAATTAAAAATCTCAATGATAATGACGAAGTAAATATATCAAAAAGCCAACCAATTTCTATAGTTGCTTCAAATAGCAAAAACTTTAAAAGTAATTGGAAATACTTTCGTCAACCAATTAGAAGATGGCTAATAAGCTCAAGTAAAGTTGATAATTCGTCGAATAATGACTTCGAGAAACAACTCTTTTTCGAAGATTCATGGGGGAAAACTTTAATTTCACTAAAAAAACAAGGGATAAATAATCTAGCTCTTTTAGGAGGTTCAAAACTTATTAATTCATTTATAAAAGAGGATCTAATAACAGATATAAAAATTACAATTATTCCGCGAATTATTGGAGGTAGATATACATGGATCCCTGCAGAAAAAACAAATGAGATTTTTAATCTAAAAAGACTATGGGAAATAAAATCAATTAAAAGTTTAATGAATAATGAAATCCATGTTCATTACAAAAAAATTTGAAATAGATGCAATAATAAATGAACCAAAAAATACATAAAGTTGAAGTCAGATTGTCAATTAAGGAAATCTCCAAGGAGATATGGAATGAATTAGCCAATGAAATCAATAATCCATTTTATGAATGGACTTGGCTTAAAAACCTTGAGATATCAAAAAGTGTTTCAAGAGAAACTGGTTGGCAGCCTCTATATTTTGTTGCTTATAAAAATGAAGAAATATTAGGAATTGCTCCACTTTTTTTAAAAAATCATAGCTATGGAGAATTCATTTTTGATCAATCATTTGCACGATTGGCTCAAGATCTGAATTTAAATTATTACCCCAAATTAATTGGAATGAGTCCTTATAGTCCTGTTAATGGATATCAATTTCTTTATAAAAAAAATAAAGATAAGAAAGAAATTACAAATTTACTTATAAATAATATAGAAAGC
>MWOQ01000197.1 GCA_002026145.1 Prochlorococcus sp. HOT208_60m_813L03
ATTTTTTACAATACNACCTCAAACGTTATATATGTATAAATATTTGTTTTATGCAATAGAAAATTATTCATCATATTCAAAAAAACTCTTTTCGAACTACATGCTTATTTCAGCCAATAATGTATGATATTTTAAAGGTTTAGGCATCCTCCGGTTGCTAAAAACCCTTTGCGGACGTGGCGGAATTGGTAGACGCGCACGTCTAAGGAGCGTGTGGCTTCGGCCTTGCGAGTTCAAGTCTCGCCGTCCGCATTTAATGTATTCTGGTTTAACTGCAATGAAAAAAAATCAGTTGCAGTAGTGATAATTTCCAATGGTCCTGGTGAATTAGCTACATGGGTAAATCCAGTAGTAAATGAGCTTAACAAAATAAATAAATCATTGTGTGATGACTATAAACACGATTTCACTCTTAGGCTAGTCCTTGTTCCTTGCCCAAATGCAACTGGCAAAGAATTTTTAGTTGCAAATTCATGGAATAAATTCGAATTAATTACAAAATCCAAAAGTTTTTGGAAATTATTAATAAATCCACATTCTTTTGCAAATTGGCCAAAAAAGGGGGTAGTTATTTTCCTTGGTGGGGATCAATTTTGGAGCATTTTATTAGCAAAAAGATTAGGTTATTTAAATATCACATATGCTGAATGGGTTTCGCGATGGCCTAAATGGACCGACGAAATTGCTGCCATGAATGACAAAGTAAAACAGTTAATACCTAAAAGATATCAATATAAATGTAAAGTCATTGGCGATTTGATGGCAGATATCAAACTTAATAGCGAAATATCATTAAGAAAAAAAGAAAAACACTATATTGCATTATTGCCTGGTTCTAAGAAAGCAAAGCTTTCTGTTGGAATTCCTTTCTTCTTAGAAGTTGCAGATCATATCGCTGAAGAAAATCAAAATATAAATTTTATAATTCCCATTGCACCAACTACTGATAAAAGTGAATATTTATTTTTTCAAAGCGATAAAAATCCAATTGCTAAATATTACTCATCAAAAATCAAAACAATTAATAAATTAAAATCCTCTCGTTTTGATTATGTAATGGAAACATCAAAAAATACAAAAATTTATCTAATCAAGAAACATCCTTGCTATGCAATATTAAAAGAATGTGATCTTGCAATTACAACTGTTGGAGCAAATACTGCAGAATTAGCGGCAATTAGTATTCCAATGTTAGTTGTTCTACCAACCCAACATTTAAATATGATGAATGCCTGGGATGGTATTTTTGGAGTAATTGGAAAAATTTCATTCATAAATAGATTCCTAACTTTTATAATTAAAAATTTCTATTTCAAAAAAAAGAAGTTTTTTGCTTGGCCAAATATTAAAGCTAAAAGAATGATTATCCCTGAAAGGATAGGTAATATTTCGCCAATAAAAATTGCAAGAGAAGTACTATTTCTTATTAAAAAAAGAGATCAATTACAAAGTATTAGGGATAATCTACAGAAACAAAGAGGCGATAAAGGGGCTGCAAAAAAACTTGCTTCTATAATTATTAATTCAATAAAAAAAAAACTTTAACAATTACCAGGGATCATCAATTTCAAACTTTTCTGATTGTTGATTATCTTGAACTAAATTTTTTTCTTCTAGTGGTTCAATATCTAAAGTTTCAGTTGCATTTTGAATTGGTCTTTTTGAAACTAAATTAGAACTTGATTGTTTCTCTTGCTTAAAATCAATATTGTTATTTTCATCTATTTGATTAACACTATTTTGATTCTCGATCCGATCAGAATAATCATTTTCCATGTATAGCTTTTTTCTGTTATTAATTTTCTCTGCAGAACCCTCTATTTCAACATATTCAAGTTCATCTTCGTAATTATCTTCATAATCATCTTCTTCAACAACTTCTTCATATTCTTCGACCAAATTATTTTGTTGTTCTGATTCAGAACCTGAAAGTAACTGATTCTCAACAGGTACAAGATTTGCTGAGTATCCATTTACTTCCCTTTCATCCCATGAAGAACCCCCGACTCCAAATTTCTCAAGAAGTCCACTACTTAATTGCTTCAATTTCTCTTCCGCACCTTCATAAACAATAATCCTATCAGTACCACTACTTACAATTTCATCAACAGGTATTTCCCAAGTACTTAAAACTCCCTCACCTAAAAGCGGAACACCAACAGCCCCCATAACGAGAGATATCAAATCTCCAGTCTCAATATCAAAAGAAAAGCCAAGAACTCTTCCTAAAAGTTGTCCAGATTCTGTAATCACTTGACAATTAATTACCTTCCCATATCTTTCTGGAGAAAAACTCTCACTCAAAGAATCTAGGGAATCAACTAATATAACATCTCCAACTTGCTTTATACTTTCTAAAGGCATCCATTTTGGCAAGCCTGGTAAAAATCTTGTGAGTGGATTATCTCTTAGTCCCAAAGCGACAACCTCTCTTCTATCGATATCCACAACAACTTCACCAACTACACCTAGCCTCCTCCCTGTATCAGTAGTTATCACTTGTGTTCCCATTAATTCTGACCTTAACCATAAACGTTCACTAGGAACCGAGTTAGGAAGATTCTTATTAGCAGATGTGTTAGACAAGCTCATAAATTTCTTTTTATCATTCTGACGTATAAATTT
>MWOQ01000198.1 GCA_002026145.1 Prochlorococcus sp. HOT208_60m_813L03
AAACATTATTGGAATGTGGTTCTTTTAATGAAGATACAGTTACAGATGATCTTGATTTGAGTTTAAGATTATTATTATCAAAATCTAGAATTGGAATCTTATGGGATCCTCCAGTTATGGAGGAAGCAGTTGAGAATTTAAATGCTTTATTAGCGCAAAGACAAAGATGGGCAGAGGGGGGGTTGCAAAGATTCTTTGATTATGGAGATCAATTATTTACCAATAAAATTGATCATTTGCAAAAATTTGATTTAACTTACTTTTTCATCTTGCAATATGCACTACCAATCATTTCTATTTTTGATTTATTTTTTAGTATTGCTTTATTAAATTCACCAATTTACTGGCCTATTTCATTCACAGCTTTTATGTTATCTGGAATTGCTTTTTGGTACGGATCATCTTGTAAAAGCGAAGTACCTGTATTGCAAAAAAGAAATTTTTTGATGGTATTTGTATCGGTTTTTTATTTATCACATTGGTTTTTAGTAATCCCTTGGGTAACAATAAAGATGTCTATTTTCCCCAAAAAGATACTCTGGCGAAAAACTCTACATACTGGAGTTTAATTTATTCATCAAGGTCTATAATTTCTCCATTAAAAAAATTTGCTAAGTTTTTTGAACTATCATCATAAGTTTCCTCGTTAGATATTTTTGTTTTGGAATTAGTTTTTGGTTCTAATTTATTTATTGGTCGAAAATTATTTACTTCATTTTGGGTCATCTCTGGAGTGTTTGTTGGTTTACTTTTATTTAATTGTTTGGTTGAAAAATTAAGTATTATTTGATCTCCAAATATCTTTTTTACAGTATTTTCAATTATAACTTTTCTGCTTTTTATCATGTTTTCCCAGTTCGGAGATAATGCAATTGTGATTTTCCCTGAATCGAAACTTTCAAGTTCGGCTTGTTGTGAAAGTAACATTCTTGTTGATGGTAACTCTACCTTAGAAAGAATTAATTCCCATTTATCTTTTAAATTATTTGATCCAGGACTATTTTGGTTATTGTCAGAGATGTTCCTAATACTTTCTTTTTCAAGAACATCAAATTTTTCTAATTTTTTGTCTTTTTTTTCGATTAATTCCTCCCGACTAATCTCTTCTTTGATACTTGGTTTTTGAATTTCATTAGAAATATTTTCTTTATTTGGAATTGCAATGTTTTTCCTAATTTCATGCTTCTCTTTAGTCGTATGACTTTTACTTTCTTGCTTATTTTCAAAACTATTTATCTCTTGATTGCCTAGAAGTCCAGTTAAATGTATTTCAAACCATAGCCTTGGATTATCACTTGTTTTGATTTGATATTCAATATTTCTCAGATTATTATGCCAATTAATTATTGTTGATTTATTTATTGTTTTTGAGATTTTATCTAATTCATCACGAAATTCATCAGAGGTATAATAAAGATCTGAATATTTATTATTTGTAGTATGCAATAGTAGATCTCTTGTTATATTCAATAATCCCGTAATTATGTGAAGAGGTTCGTTTCCAGAATCATATAATTTGTTGCAGGTGATAATTAATGACTCTGGATTCTTCTCAATCAATGATTTAAGAAGATTTGTTAATTCATTTTCTGATACTTCTCCTAGGAGGTTTTGGATATTATTAATTGTTATCCCTTTTGGTAAAAGATTCAATTGTTCAAGGAGACTTTGTGCATCTCTCATACCTCCATTAGATCTTTTTGCAATCATTTTTAACGCCTGTACTTCGTACTCAATGGATTCTTTATCAGCAATTTCTAATAAATGTTCAAAAATATCACTAGGGCTTATTCTTCTAAAATCAAACTTTTGGCATCTACTCTTTATTGTATTTAATACTCTCTCAGGATTTGTCGTAGCAAGGATAAATACAACTCTTGAGGGCGGTTCTTCAATAGTTTTTAGTAAAGCATTCGAAGCTGCGGTTGAAAGCATATGACATTCATCAATAACGTATACTTTCCATCTTGCTTGAGTAGGTGCAAATCTCGCTCGTTCTATAATTTCTCTTATATTTTCTACTCCTGTATTTGATGCTGCATCAATCTCGATAATATCTAGAGCGTTCCCATCTGTAATTTGTCTACATAAGTCACATTTACAACAAGGATTTATCGTGGGTTGGTCGAATGCCAGACAATTTAGAGATTTTGCAAATATTCTTGCACTTGATGTTTTGCCAGTGCCTCTTGGACCATTAAAAAGATATGCTGGAGCAATCTTTTTTGTTAATAGTGCTTGTTTGAGTGTAATGGATATAAATTTTTGCCCAACCAGTTCGTCTAAGATTTTTGGTCTATATTTTTGATGAAAAGGCTTATGTATATTTGGCATATATTTTTCATTAATTGGTAAATTCGGGGATTAGATTAATAAAATTAAACTCTAGTTTATGCAGACTCTTTAATGATTCTTTTTGATCCTGAAGGTAGTTTAACAATTTTAGATGAGAACAAATTCTCTACCATTTTTTTCGTAATTGTGAATTCTTTTACATTTTCTTCAGAAGGCAAAGTGTACATTATGTCTAGCATTAGTTCTTCAATTATTGATCTTAATGCTCTTGCGCCAGTTTTTCTTTTATATGCTTCATTTGCTATCGCTTCAACAGAATCAGGCTCAAAGGATAATTCAACATTATCCATACTTAGCAAAGTTTTGAATTGCTTTACTAATGCATCTCTTGGTTGAGTTAAAATAGATTCTAAAGTTTCTTTAGTAAGACGATCTAATACAGCACAAACAGGAATTCTTCCAATAAATTCTGGAATAAGGCCATATTTAACTAAGTCATCTAATTCTAAATTTTTCAGCGAATCTCTTGGATCTACTATTTTTTTTGTATCAACTTTGTTTTGATCTGAATTGGTGGTAAATCCTATTGAGTGTTTACCCATACGCTTTTGAACGATATCCTCTAAACCTATAAAAGCTCCACCGCAAATAAATAATATTTGACTAGTATCAATTTGGATGCAGTCATGATAAGGATGTTTTCTTCCGCCTTGCGGTGGCACATTAGCAATTGTTCCTTCAAGCATTTTTAATAATGCTTGTTGTACCCCTTCTCCAGAGACATCTCTAGTAATTGAAGGATTCTCGCTTTTTCTTGCAATTTTATCTATTTCATCAATATAAATAATTCCTTTTTGAGCTAGTTCTACATTCATTTCTGATTTCTGCAGAAGTCTTAAAAGTATGTTTTCAACATCTTCTCCAACATATCCAGCTTCTGTCAAAGTCGTTGCATCTGCTACTGCAAAGGGAACATCTAGAAACTCTGCTAAAGTTTGGGCCAATAACGTTTTTCCGCTTCCAGTAGGGCCGATAAGTAAAATATTTGATTTTTGTAATTTAGTTGCTTGTGAATCAGTTGCATTATTATTTTTACTATCTTCTTTAACTTTCCAAGCTAATCGCTTGTAGTGATTGTATACGGCTACTGATAATATTTTTTTTGCAGATTCTTGTCCAACAACCTGATTATCTAGAAAACTTTTAATTTCTAATGGCTTAGGAATTGAGGTTAATTCTAAAGGAACAGA
The DNA here is from genome assembly GCA_002026145.1 of Prochlorococcus sp. HOT208_60m_813L03. Lineage (GTDB taxonomy): Bacteria > Cyanobacteriota > Cyanobacteriia > PCC-6307 > Cyanobiaceae > Prochlorococcus_A. The sequence continues at coordinate 3,546 of MWOQ01000198.1, forward strand.
TTTTTTTTGATTATCAGTTGGTAATTTCTTTTTTACTTGCGGAGAGTTGTTTGTGTTCGCTTGATTATCAAGTAGTTCTTCATCGAGAATTTCATTACAAAGATCTATGCACTCATCACAGATATAAACCCCAGGACCAGCTATAAGCTTTCTTACTTGGTCTTGTGATTTACCGCAAAATGAACATTTAAGATGGGCGTCGAATTTAGCCATCGATTATAAGTTTTTAATGTGAAAGGTGTTAAATATTCCCTATTCACTAGGATTGCTTATAAATATCGATTCGTCATCATATTCTTAAAAAATCAGTATTCCTTGTCACTTTTTGATAACTTTATCAATTAATCCATATTCGACTGCTTCTGAAGGAGATAAAAAGTAATCTCTTTCTGTATCTTCATTAATTTTTTCTAAAGGTTGACCAGTATGTTCTGCTAAAAGCGAATTTAATGTTTTCTTGAGAAAAAGTATTTCTTTAGCTTGTATTTCAATCTCTACTGCTTGACCTTGTGCACCGCCCAGAGGTTGATGAATCATAATCCTAGAATTAGGTAAAGCCAATCTTTTCCCCTTTGCTCCGCCAGAAAGTAGAAATGCCCCCATACTTGCCGCTACTCCAAAGCATATTGTCACTACATCAGGGGATATTTGTTGCATAGTATCGTATATGGCCATTCCTGCAGTTACTGAGCCTCCAGGAGAATTGATATATATTTGTATGTCTTTTTCAGGATCTTCCGCTTCAAGAAATAATAATTGTGCAACAAGTGAATCAGATACTTGATCATTAATTCCAGTACCTAAAAAAATTATTCTCTCCCTTAATAATCTTGAATAAATATCAAAAGCTCTTTCTCCTCTACCTGATTGTTCTATAACAGTAGGAACAGCAGCAATAGTTTTATTATTACTTTCGTAAGAACTTATTGAGCTTTGGATTAAATGTTTTTTTTCTGAGTTCACAAATTAGTTTTCGTCTTATAAATAATTTAAGGGGTTTTTGTTTAATTAGTAGGAAATTTCATAAATTATTTTTTTTCTTTTTTATTTTGAGTTTTTGTAGTTTTTGTAGTTTTTGTGGCTTTTGTTGTTTTGGAGGTTTTGGAAGCTTTAGAAGATTTTGTGGTTTTTTCTTTTACTTCAGAATTTTCTTCAAGCCAAATTATTAATTTTTCTTTGAGTAAATCATTAGTAATTACTTCTGTTAATTTTTTAATATCTATCTGTTTTGAAGATTGAGAGATTGCATCTTCATAATCTTTCATTTTTAAATCAATTTCGTCTTTCTCAACTTTTATGTTTTCTGTTTCAGCCAATGCTTTTAAAGCTAAATTTCTTTGAACATTTTTTTCAGCCTGAGGCCTTGTGGACTCTGCTAATGACTTAACTAATTCCGGAGTAAAAGTAGATTTAACATCAAGACCTTGTTGAGCAAATCTTTGAGCGGTTTGTTCAATATTATTCCTCACTTCTATATCAATCATAGATTTTGGAATTTCAGCAACCAATTCGTTTGTTAAAGCATCTAATAAAGCTTCAATTTTGATATCTTTTTGAGTTTTTTCAAAATTTTCTTTTAATTGCTTTTCAATATCTTTCTTTAACTCTTTTAATGATTCTTTGTTGCCAGACTGTTTTGCAAAATCGTCATTAAGTTCAGGTAATTCTTTTTCTTTAAGATCCTTAAGTTTTACCTCAAAGATTGCCTCTTTACCTCTTGAATCCTCATGAGAATAATCTTCAGGAAATTTAAGGTTAAGTGTTTTAGTATCACCAATTTTCATCTTTACGATTCCCTCAACGAAACCTGGAATCATTTTGTTCTTTTCTAACTCAAGATCCATTGATTCACTTGTTCCACCGTCAATCTCTTTACCAGAATCTTTATATTTTCCTTTGAAACTAACTACAGCAATATCTCCTAATTTTGCTGCTCTATTGGTAACTGGAATAATGTTTGCAAACTGATTTCTAGATTTTTCTAGCGCTTCATCTATTGACTTAGGATCAAACTTTGTTTTTAATATTTCAACACTTAGTCCTTTGGATTTTTTAAGTTTTAATTCTGGGGCAACATCAGTTTGAAGAGTAACCTTAAGTGATTTTTCAGGACTAAACTTTGCAAGTAAAGATTCAAATCCATCTACCAATTCTGGCTCACTTAGTGGCTCTATAGACTTTATTTTTAACGCTTCTTGCCATGATTTATCAATAATTTTTTCCAGAGCAGAAGCATGTAATTGTGTTATTCCAATCCTTTGGATTAAGACTTGTTTGGGAATTTTACCAAGTCTAAATCCTGGGATTTTAGCCGAACGACTGATAGAACTGATTGTTTCATTTACACAAGTTTTGCATGTCTCAGATGGTATTTCTAGTTCAAATGAGATTCTACTTTGAGGCAGAGGAGTTGTTTTGACTATTAATGCTTCTTTAGCCATTTTTTTTATTAATTACTAAAAGCCGAAACTTAATTATTTCACATTATGTGATTTCCTTGAAAGTTATTTTTTTGATAAAGTAAAAAAAATAGTCAATCTATTCATAAAAATCATTTTTATAGTGTGAGACAATCTCCGTTTTTGCCTAATAGGCCAATAAAAGTTGCTGTTTTAGGATCTTCAGGTGCTGTGGGATCTGAATTACTCAAAATTCTTGAACAACGTGATTTCCCAATATCAGAATTGGTCTTGCTTTCATCAGAGCGTTCAGAAGGAAAAAAAATTATTTGGAAAGGTGAAGAATTAGTTACAAAAAAAACAACTAAGGAAGAATTTCTGAATGTTGATCTAGTTTTAGCTTCAGCCGGTGGAAGTATTTCAAAAAAATGGTTATCTACCATTATGGAAGAAAATGCTTTATTGATAGATAATTCAAGTGCTTTCAGATTAGAGAATAATGTACCTCTTATAGTTCCTGAAGTTAATGCAAGTGAAGCACTCAATCATGATGGGGTAATAGCGAATCCAAACTGCACTACCATTTTGCTGACATT
>MWOQ01000199.1 GCA_002026145.1 Prochlorococcus sp. HOT208_60m_813L03
TTTCTAAAGCTTGATAAACAGGAACAGTTCCTATGGGAACAGGAGATTCTTGAATAATTGCTTGTCGGACTTCATCTAAATTTACTCCTCCCGTAGAAAGATCCATAACCGTATCAGCACCATATTTAACAGCAAGTTTGAGCTTCTCTACTTCTTCATTGATATCACTTGCATTAGGGGAAGCACCTATATTGGCATTAACTTTGCATCTAGAAGCAATACCTATAGACATTGGCTCAAGATTCAAATGATTAATATTAGCTGGAATAATTAATCTTCCTCTTGCCACTTCTTCCATTATTAAAGAAGAAGGAAGATTCTCCTTTTTAGCAACAAAATCCATTTCTTCCGTGATATGTCCATTTCTCGCAAAGTTCATCTGAGTTACATTGTCTTTCCCAAGGCGAGGCTTAATCCAAGAACTTCTCATAATTTCTTAATTTTTAAAAGTGTTATTACTAAAGTTTGATCAAATCTCAACTTCCCTGCATCGAAATTAATGATTCAGGTTCAAAGGGTATGATCTCAGCTAAGTTAAATTTCTTAGCACCCCTAGTATTTATCTTATTAATAGCTCTTTTCTAAAAATAAGTCATCTCATATTGCGTGAAAATAAATAAAATTGTTTTATTTATTTTTTTGATAAGACTTTATCTTTTTTAAAATGTTTTTTCTATCCAATTGTCTGCTTATACCCCTCTCCAAAATAATTACAATCCCCATTAAGCCAATAGGTAAATAAAAAATCTTCTTGGAATTATCCCTAAATATTAATCCGATGGCAGATATAAAAATCATGAAAGGTGCTACAAAAGATAAAATATATCTTTTATTAATTTTCATTTGCCAATAGTATTAATTTTTTCATTGTTTAATTTTACTATGGATTCTGTTATCACTTTAATTCCAACAGCAATAGCTCTTTCATCCGGATCAAATTTAGAACTATGAAGAGGAGCACATCCCTTGGAACTAGAAACCCCAAGCCTAAACATAGCTCCAGGAATTTCGTTTAAGAATTCAGCGAAATCCTCAGCTCCTAATGATGGTTTTTGTAATTCGATTACATTTTTTTGACCCAAAACCTTAATTCCCGAATCTCTGAGGACTCTATTAATTTCAGGATTATTATTAACTGCCGGAGTGATTTCTCTAAATCTTACTTTTGCTTCAGCTCCGCAACTATTAGCTAAAGAAGTGATATTTTCATTGAGCCAATTACCAATATTCGTAAATACTTTACGATTAGTGCATCTAACAGTACCAATTAAATTAACCTTTTCTGCGAGAACATTGAATGCATTGCCACCATTTATTTTCCCAAAAGTTATTACTACTGGATCTAGAGGATCTAACGTCCGTGTTATTGATTCTTGAATTCCCGAGATAACTTTTGAGGCCGCCCAAATAGCATCAACTCCTTCATGAGGTCGAGCACCATGGCCTGATTTTCCTTTAATCTCAACATTAAGTTCTCCAGCAGCTGCAGTTAAACTTCCCTCTTTAATGCCAATAGTCCCTACGGATAAATCGGGGTAGACATGCACTCCCAAAATATTGGTTAAACCATTAGTTGCACCATCCTTAATCATCCATCTAGCTCCACTCGCAATTTCTTCAGCAGGCTGAAAAATTATCCGAGTCCCAAAATTTAGTTTTAAATCCTTAATAATTTTTGCGACACCCAATCCAATCGAGATATGCAAATCGTGACCACAGGCATGCATAACACCATCTACTTTTGAAGAAAAACTTAATTTAGTTTCCTCAAATATTGGCAAAGCATCCATATCCACTCTTAAACCTATAATACCTTTATCTAGGGGGCCAAAATCAGCTATAACTCCAGTCCTACCTATAGATTCTCTAACATTCCAACCAATATCTTTTAAAAAACCACTGATCAAGATCGCTGTTTGATTTTCAAGTCCACTTAATTCCGGATGTTCATGGATATGTCTTCTTAAGTTAATTAGTTCATCATTAAACGAATCAATTTTTTTATGTAACTGATCTCTATTCATTACTTATTTTAAATCGATAAAATTCATTAAATCTTTAATTGGTTGAGGAGGCCATCTTCTTATTTTTTTTAACCATTCTTCATCACTATATCTAGGATCTAATTCAGTTACCGCTATCCAATTACTCTCTGCTTTACCAGCTTCACCATTAGACCAATTCAAAGCTGTTAAAGCTGCCCTAGCATCTGCAAAAGTTGGATACCGTCTAATTAACTTTATTAATTCTTTTTCAGCTTCATCAATATTTCCCAATTGGAAATCTGCTAACGCCAAACTTGACCTAGCCATGGCAAATCCTGGATTATATAAAGCAGCTTTTGAGAATAAATCTCTTGCTTTATCCCAATGGGATGTAGAACCTTCAACGTTAGCTAAATTATATAATGCAGAGAAATTTTCACTATCTAGGGAAATAACGAACATATAATCCTTTTTCGCTTGCGACCATAAACCCAATGCTTCCTCAGCAATCCCCCTGTTAACGTAAGGATCTATTTCATTAGGATTCAAACTTATCGCCTTATTTTGGTCATCTATTGATCCCTTAACATCTCCTACAACAAGTCTTACATTTCCTCTATTGCTAAAACCTGCAGCATCATCAGGATAAGAATCGAGATATTGATTCCATTCTTGTAAAGCGAGATTAAATTTTCCGCCTGAACTAAGATCTAATGCATTTTTAAACAAATCCTCTCTCGGAGATAATGAATAGCATGGTGCAATATAAAAAATATTGAAAAAAATAAAAATTAATAAAAAACAAACCTTAACTTTTTTAAAAGTTATCATCTTTTGAATCAATGTACTTTTTTCCTATAGCAGTAAGCAATCTTCCTCGAGGAGTTCTCGTGAGAAAACCAATTTTAATAAGATATGGCTCAACAACAAATTCTAACATTGAAGGATCATCGCCCAACCCAGATGCAATTGAATCTAGGCCAGTTGGTATATTATTGTTTTGGTTAAGAAAAGATAAATAGTGTCTATCTAAAGAATCCAATCCTTTTTCGTCTATTTGGTAAGAATTTAAAGCTTTTTTTATTAAATTCACTGAGATAGTATTAGTTTTCATAACAACTTGAGCATAATCTCTAACTCGTCTTAATAATCTTAAAGCAATTCTTGGAGTCCCTCGAGATATTTTTGCCAAATCATAAGATGCTTTATCTTCTAAATTGAGGTTTATTAATCGGGAGAAATTAACAATAATTTGTTTTAATTCATCACATGTATAGAATTCAATTTTCTGAGATATCCCAAATCTGTCTCTTAGAGGTGCACTTATTGAGGCTAATTTAGTTGTCGCGCCAATCAGAGTAAACCTAGGAAGATTAATTGTTCTGCAACGGGCTCCTCTATTAGCTCCCATAGTTAAGTCAAGTCTAAAATCCTCCATTGCAGAATATAACAACTCTTCAGTTAACCTATTTAAGCGATGTATCTCATCGATAAATAAAACTTCACCTTCTTTTAACCCAAGAAGTAAACCTACAATATCTCTTGGCCTTTCAATTGCTGGTGCAGTCGCAATCCTACATTTTGTATTCAATTCGTGGGCTATCAAAAAAGCAAGAGTAGTCTTACCTAGACCAGGCTGTCCATATAAAAGAGTATGCTCCAAAGGTTCTTTTCTAATAATTGAAGCATCTATAGCTATTCTTAAAGAAGATTTAAGTTGTTCTTGGCCAATAAATTCTTTTAAATTAAGAGGCCGGGCTAAGTTCAAATTATTATTTCTCTTTTCTTCTGGAATATTTTTTGAATCAACTAGCCTAAGTTCTTTTTTACGAAAAGAAAAGTCATTATCGCCTATATTGGAAGAAATTATTGCCATAATGAAAGGTTAATTGCAATTGTTCTGAGTAGAAAGATTTTTTACAACTAAAATGGCAAAAAATTCAAACAAAGTGAAAAAAAATACTAATAAAGCAAATAATTTTAAACTTCTAGCTGAGAATAGATATGCAAAATTTCAATATGCAATATCTGAAACAATCGAAGCTGGAATTGAGCTTTTAGGGACTGAAGTAAAGTCCATTAGAAACGGAAAAGCAAATTTAAGAGATGGATACTGTTCATTCAGAGATGGTGAGATCTTATTATTAAATGTTCACATTTCACCACATAAAAATGTGGGGTCTTTCTTTAATCATGATCCACTAAGAAATAGAAAGTTGCTACTACATAAAAAAGAAATAATAAAAATGAAATCTAATACTGAAAAAAAAGGAATGACTATTGTTCCATTATCTCTTTATTTAAAAGGCTCATGGATAAAACTAACTATTGGAGTTGGTAAAGGGAAAAAATTACATGACAAACGCCAAGATGAAAAACAAAAAAGCATAAAAAAAGAAATCAACTCTGCACTAAAAAGATAAAATAGATTAGTCAGAATTATTGAAAGTATCAATCTAAACTTACTGAAGTTGGAGGTGGGGAAGGATCTGGATCTGCAATTAGCATATGCTGCAATACAGTTTCTGGCCTCTCACTATCTCTCCAGCGAATTTTGTATGCAGGCATCTTTGTACCTCTGCTTGTAGTTTGCTCTACTGGTTCAATAACCCATCCTCTTCTTGATCGGCCTTGAGGATTTCTTTTTACTACTGCATCCGCATGTTTGAAACGGAAACCAACACGTTCACCACTCATTTAAAAAATTTCGTATTGGATCAATTTAATTATTTTACTTCATTCGAGGGTAATTTTTAACTTTTTTTGGAAGTTATTTCTGGTTTTAACAATGGGAAAGGGATTACATCTCTAATCGATGCGCTATTAGTAATTAACATAATTAGCCTATCAATACCTATACCTAATCCTCCCGTAGGCGGCATGCCAATCTCTAAAGCATTTAAAAAATCTTCATCTATACAGTGAGCCTCAAGATCTCCTTCATCTCTAAGAGATTGCTGTAATTGCATTCTTTCTCTTTGATCTACTGGATCTATCAACTCACTAAACGCATTTGCCAGTTCTCGACCAACAATGAATAATTCAAATCGCTGAACTATTTCTTTATTATCATGATGAGGCCTAGCTAAAGGAGAAATTTCAACAGGATAATCAATAACAAAAGTGGGTTCTATAAGTTTTGATTCTACTTTTTGCTCGAAGACCTCATTTAGAAGTCTTCCCATAGTATTTACTTTATTAGAACAATCAACATTGATATTTTTAACAGCTTGTTTTGCTGCCAGAAAGTCTCCACTGAAAGAATCAAAATCAATCCCTGTATATTTTTTGACAATAGCTTTCATGGATATTCTTGACCAAGGCTTAGAAAAATCAATTTCTTTATTTTGATAATTTATAATTAAAGACCCACATGCATCAGCTACGATATCTTTAATCAATTCTTCAGTTAAATTCATCATATCTACATAATCAGAATAAGCTTCATAAATTTCCACTGAGGTGAATTCTGGATTATGTCTTGTACTTATCCCCTCATTACGGAAGATTCTTCCCAATTCATAGACTTTCTCAAAACCTCCAACAACCATTCTCTTTAAATGTAATTCTGTAGCTATTCTTAAATACAACGGAATATCTAATGTATTGTGATGAGTTATAAATGGTCTTGCTTCAGCACCACCAGCTTCAGATTGCAGAATTGGAGTCTCTATCTCTAAGAAATTTCTGTTATCTAGCCATTTTCTTATAAAACTTATACATTTCGCTCTGGTTTTAAATACATTTTTAGAGTGAGGATTTACTATTAAATCTAAATAACGTTGTCTATATCTTTTTTCAATATCAGTCAATCCATGCCATTTATCTGGGAGAGGTTGTAATGATTTGGATAACATTTCCCATTTTTCTACTTTAATTGAAAGCTCACCTTTATTAGTTTTTTTAATAGTTCCATAGACTCCTATCCAATCACCAATATCTACTATTTCCTTGAGATCTTCAAAAGAAAGTAATTTTTGTTTTTCTAAATTGAAATTAATAATCCTTTTATCTAGATAAAGCTGAATCTGACCTTCTTGATCGCTGATTGTGAAAAAGGCAATTTTACCCATTACCCTTTTTGCCAGAACTCTACCAGCAATAGAAACACTGAAGTCTTCCTCCTGACCATTTTCTAGATGATCAAATTTTTGAATAAGAAAACTAGTAGTATGAGATACCTTAAAGCTCTGTGCGTAAGAAGCAAATCCTTTATTCACGAGTGAACTAGCTTTTTGTAAGCGCGCTTCTTTTATTTCAGACAAAATTTATTTTAAATTATTTGTTTTATTTAATAAAATTATCAGACTATTGCTCAACTTGCCAAAGATGTTGCTGTTTCGCCAACTCTTTGAGATGCGTAACCAATTCCTCTGACAGTTAATATTAATTCTGGATTTCTTGGGTCTGGTTCCAATTTACCTCTTAATCTAGCTACATATACATCTACAACTCTTAAATCTGCAGCTCTACGAGGAGGATACCCCCATAGCTGTTCTAAAATTTCTGCTCGTGGGACAACCTTACCAGGCTCGTCAAACAATAATTCTAAAAGACTAAATTCAGTGTAAGTTAAGCTAATTCTATCGCCTGCTCTAGAAACTTGTCTCCGATTGGTATCAACAACTAAGCTTCCAAACTTCATAACTCCTTTACCTGAAGGGACTTCTTTAGTTTCAGCAACCGATATAGTTGGACCCATTCTTCTTAAAATAGTAGCTATTCTTGCTTCTAACTCTTTTGGGCTAAATGGTTTAGATAAGTAATCATCAGCCCCTAAATCCAAACCTGCTACTCTCTCTGAAATAGCTTCTAGAGCGGTTAAAAATATTATTGGTACTACTGATTCAGCTCTAATTCTTCTACAAACAGCAAATCCATCCATTTTTGGAAGCATAACATCAAGAACTATCAAGTCTGGAGAATCTCTCTGAAAAGACTCAAGAGCCTCTTCGCCGTTAGTGGCGGAATAAACTTGATATCCAGCTAGTTGAAGCCTGGTAACTAACACCTTCAAAACTGCTGGTTCATCATCAACAACTAAAATTCTTGCTTTTGACATAGTTAAAAAAGATTTCTCGATATTTCAAAGCAAAGAATTATTGCATTGAATGTTTATTCTAACAATTAAAAATATAACATTACGAACCCTCAAAGAGATATTCCGTAAGTTTATAAAATTTTAAATAATTCAAAGATATAATTTTTTTTTAAACACTTTGTACTTCTTGAGGAAGTTTATTACTGCTATTGTCTTCTTGAAAATTTGAACATTCTTAAAAGTTGGGAGCAAAAAAAGGGAGCAAAAAAACCTGTCAAAAAAACTTCGGCCAAAATATTTTTTACACCGAGAATAAACATTAAAGAATTAATATCTGAAAAATTTCTAAACAAAATTTGTAAAAAATAAAGAGTCCCACATAAAAAACTGCCAAAAGAACAAATTAGACCATACCTAAAATGTCCCACCAAAATATCTTTGTTTAATTTAATTCTCCCAAAAAGAAATCCACAAAAAATTAAGCCTGGTATTTGAGTAAAATTACTATCTAAAGTTAGAGAATCTAAAATTAGACCTAAAAATAAACCAAATATTAATCCATTGATTGATCCATTAATTATTGACCAAGGTAATAACCAAAATAACGGCCAGTATGGCTGAACACCTAAAAATCCAAGCCAATTAGGGTTCCACAAAAAAATAATTGGTATAAAAATAAAGCTTAATAAGGATAATTTTTTTGTAAAAAATTTATTCATTAAATATTTATTTCAAAATTTGAACCCAATCAATTACGTGAGGTTTTGCCAAAAGTAAAATTTTTGCTGTTTTTTTAGATTTCAATGTCTCATCAATAGAATGGACCATACCAATAGGGATATTTGGAGGTAATAGCGTGCTCGCAGGAGATGATGATACAAAATCCCCGACTTTAATATCAGCATCTTTTGAATAAAGTATTAAGCTAGGATAATCATCTCCTAAACCGACAAGTAATCCATTAATTTGAATTCTATCCACCCAAACGCCTAACTTACTTCCTGGAGAAGTTAATAATGTTACCGACGAAGTGAATAAAGAAGTATTATTTACTCTTCCCAATAATCCACCAGGACCAATAACAGTACTACCAATTTCCACTCCATTCTTTGAACCTTTGTTTAAAATAATTTGACGCCACCAACTACCTGTTTTTCTCGAAATAACTGCAGCTGAAATATGATCATTATTAGATAATTCTTGAAGAGATAAGATTCGCCGCAATCTTATATTGTCTTTTTTAAGAAGACTTAACTTTATTGAATATTCTTGTTCTATACTTTCAAGAATAATTTCTTTTTGAAATTGACCAGGCCAAAAAGGCTTTGAAATAAAATAATAAAAATCCTTATAAAAAGAACCCTTTGTTATCCTAACAAAAACCAAAAATAAAAAGATTGCAAACAATATCCAATTTTTCTTTTTATGCCACCAACGACTAGTAGAAATTCGTCGGATAACTAACATAATATTAATCTCTTATGGCATTTCTTATAAATTCTGGAGTATCAACAACTCTTTTAAGTGTTTTAAAATCATCTAGAACCTCTCCACAACCATTAACTACGCAAAGCAGTGGATTTTCTGCTATGTGAGTAAAAATTCCTGTTTCATGACTCAATAAATCATTAATTCCTCTCACTAAAGCACCACCTCCTGCAAGCATAATTCCTCGATCAACAATGTCTGCAGCAAGTTCAGGAGGGGTTCGCTCTAAAGTTCTTTTTACAGCTTCCACTATTTTGCTAAGTGTTTCAGCCATAGCTTCTCTGATTTCTCCTGATGTCAAAGTAACTGATCTGGGTAAACCAGATAAAAGATGTAAACCTCTAACTTCTAAAGTAGTTTTATCAAAATCATCGTCAGGAAATGCAGAGCCAATTTTAATTTTAATATCTTCTGCAGTTCTCTCTCCAACAACTAAATTGTGAATTTTTTTAAGATATAACGCAATTGACTCATTTATTTCATCGCCAGCTATTCGAACAGATTCACTCAATACAGTACCACCTAAACTTAATACTGCAACCTCAGTGGTACCTCCACCAATATCAACAATCATAGTTCCAATAGGCTCAGTTACGGGTAATGATGCACCTATTGCTGCTGCAACAGGTTCATCAATTAAGTGAACTTCTCTAGCTCCGGCTAATCCAGCTTCCCTTACTGCTCTTCGCTCAACACTAGTAACTCCACTTGGAATACCGATCACTATTCTTGGTGCTACTATCCCCTTGCCTTCATTACATTTTTGAATAAATGTTTTTATCATTTGTTCTGCCGCATCAAAATCTGCGATAACACCATCTCTTAATGGTCTTACGGCTCTTATATTTCCAGGGGTCCTTCCAAGCATCAACTTTGCTTCTTTACCAACAGCTAATGGAATCCCTTCTTCTAAATCCATAGCTACTACAGAAGGCTCTTGTAAAACAACGCCCTTTCCTGATACGTGTATAAGAGTATTGGCCGTTCCCAAATCTATGCCAATATCTCTAGAAAATTTAAATCTGTTAAAAATCACAATAAGAATTCTTTTTTAAATAATATATCTATTTTCTAGTAAGCTCTCAAAATTCTATCGTTTAGTTATGAATAGCACGTAAAACTTTGAGCAAAACCTAGAAATATGAGTAGTATAAAAAAAAAAAATTATGGAAATTAACACTATTAATCTTGTTGGCAGAGCAGGAAGAGAACCAGATGTCAGATATTTTGAATCTGGGAGTATCGTAGCGAATTTCACACTTGCAGTTAATAGGAGAAGTAGAGATGAAGAGCCAGACTGGTTTAATTTAGAAATATGGGGAAAGCAGGCACAAATAGCAGCAGATTACGTTAAAAAAGGATCTTTAATTGGAATTACGGGAAGCTTTAAAATAGATAGTTGGAAAGATAAAAATACAGGTGAAGATAGATATAAACCAGTTGTAAGGGTTGATAGATTAAACTTACTAGGCTCCCGCAAAGAGTCTGATAATAACCAATCTTTTAGCAGCGGCAATTCAAATGAAATTCCTTTTTAAGCTCTATTTTTTTTAAAAAATCTAATAAGTATTTTTATAAAAAAATATAAAATAAATAAAATTAAAATTGGCTTTACAAAATTTTTGATTTGATCTAAATAAGTTTCAATATTTGAATAATTTTCACCAAATAAATACCCTGCATAAGTGAGAAGTGCTACCCATATCAAGCTACCAAATGTAGTCCAAATCAGAAATTTTCTTAATGGCATAAGTTCTATGCCAGCGGGAACTGAAATTAAAGTTCTTATACCTGGCACTAATCGGCCCCAAAAAACTAAAGAAACCCCATATTTATCAAACCAGATTTTACTTTTATTTAAATCATTAGAAGAAATACCAAGATATTTTCCTTTTTTATTTAAAAAATTTGAAAGTCTTTTTTCATTTACTAATCTACCTAAATAATACCAGGGCAATGATCCTAAAATAGTTCCAACTAATCCCCAAAAAACTAAAATATAAAAGTTTAATTTTTGTTGATAAACGAAAAACCCACCTAATGGCATTATAATTTCTGAGGGTATTGGTGGAATTATATTCTCTAAAAACATAGCCATACAAATAGTAAGGTATGCAATTGTTGAATTTTTTTCAACAGCCGAACTTATGTATTCAGGGATTGAAGTAAGAAAATTAACAAAAATTAAACTCAATCTTAGTATCTATAAAGTTCTGATTTATAAGGACCTTCAACAGAAACATTAATATAATCAGCCTGTTCTTTGGTTAATTTTGTTAACTTTGCACCAATTTTATCTAAATGTAATCTAGCTACCATTTCATCTAAATGTTTTGGCAAAACATAAACCTCTTTAGCATATTGGTCTGACTTATTGAAAAGTTCGATTTGAGCTAATACTTGATTAGTAAAAGAATTACTCATAACAAAACTTGGATGTCCAGTAGCACATCCTAAATTGACTAATCTACCTTCAGCTAAAAGAATAATTTTATGTCCACTAGGTAGAATTATGTGATCAACTTGTGGCTTAATATTTTCCCATGGATAATTTTTTAATGAAGCTACATCAATTTCATTATCGAAATGTCCAATATTACAAACTATTGCCTCATCCTTCATCTTGAGAAGATTTTCATGTTTTATGACCTGATAGTTTCCAGTAGCCGTAACAAAGATATCTATATCTTCCACAACATCATCTAGCGTAACAACACTAAAACCTTCCATTGCTGCTTGAAGAGCACAAATTGGATCCACTTCGGCAACTTTTACGATTGCACCAAGTCCTCGTAATGACTGTGCCGAACCCTTACCTACATCGCCGAAACCTATCACCAAAGCAACCTTACCTGCAATCATTACGTCAGTTGCACGCTTAATGCTATCAACTAAAGATTCCCGGCAACCATATAAATTATCAAATTTGCTTTTAGTTACTGAATCATTAACATTAATCGCAGGGAAAGGTAACGCTTTTTGCTTTTGCAGTTGATAAAGTCTCGCAACTCCCGTTGTAGTTTCTTCAGTGACACCAATAATATTACTCTTAATTCTAGAATAAAAATTACTATCAGCTTGTAGTTTTAATTTAATTGAATTAAATAGAGCAATTTCTTCTTCATTACTAGGGTTATCTAAAACAGATAAATCTTTTTCTGCCTTACTACCGAGTATTAATAAGCCAGTTGCATCTCCACCATCATCGAGAATCATATTGGGTGAATCTGAACCCCAATCAAGTATATAGTGGGTATATTGCCAATATTCATCAAGAGTCTCACCTTTTTTTGCATATACAGAAATTCCGCGCTTTGCAATAGCTGCAGCCGCATGATCTTGAGTTGAAAAAATATTACATGAAGCCCATTTTACTTTTGCGCCAAGATCAACAAGAGTTTCTATTAGTACTGCAGTTTGAATAGTCATATGTAAACTGCCTGCAATTTTTGCACCTTTGAGTGGCTTTTCAGTTTGAAATTTCTCTCTAAGTGCCATTAGTCCTGGCATTTCAGTTTCGGCAATTTTTATTTCCTTACGTCCAAAATCTGATAAGGAAATATCAGCAATTACGAAATTTGGTGTTGAAGTTTTAACTGAATTTGCAATAACCATTTCTAGTGGAATCCTTCTCTATTAAACTATATATGTAAACTATATATGATTTTTGTGTAATTTTGTGTTTGTTGAGAATATAAAAGAAACTTTAAATTTGGGGGAAAAACTCTCACAAAAATTAAATCCCCATTCAATTATTTTATTATATGGTCCAATTGGAGCAGGAAAAACTTCATTTGTACAAGGTATTGCTAAAGGCTTATCAATCTCTGAGGATATTACAAGCCCTACTTTTTCTTTATCGCATCATTATAGTTCAGGGAAAATACCACTAATACACCTTGATTTATACAGGTTAAATAATATTGCCTCAGCAAAAGAAGTCTTTTTTTCAGAAGAAGAAGAAGCAGTACAAAAACAAGCTATTTTAGTTATTGAATGGCCTGAACTAATAGAACCACTTATTGATAATTTCTGGAGAATAAGGATTAGTTATGCAAAAAATTGCGGAAGGCACTATGAGATAAGGGATCCTAAAAATTTATTAACCTTTTCATAATCTGGCTGTTGCTCGATAGCACCTTCACCAAGACAAGTTAATAATCCGCAAACATTTGCAAACTTAATGCAATTTTCTATCTCCTGTTTATTTGAAGGATAACCAGAAGAAATAAACTGAGAAATAATACCAGCCAGAAAAGCATCGCCTGCACCAGTAGTGTCAACAATCTTTTGAGAATGTTGATTTTCGGTAATTCCCTGAGAACCATTTATATACCATGCAACAGGATTTTTCCCATCAGTTATTATGACATCTGGTCTTTTTGGCATTTGTTGAGATATCAACAAAGGATTGTCATAGCCAAAAAACAAAAACGCTTCTTCCTTAGCAAGTTTTAAAACATGAGCATGATTTAAAAATTTTTTAATTAAATTAACTCTCTGAGTTTTGCTAATTTCTGATGAAAAAATTGAATAATCCCAAAAGACCTCTCTCCAATTCAAATCAATAATCACTTTGACTTTAAATTTATGGGCCTGTTCTAGAAGAAAAAAGATAGTCTCTGCGGATTTTGGAGAAGCTAGTACAATCGTGCCAGAAACCAAGTATTTTGTTTCTAAAAAAAATTTCTCCAAATTTGGAAGTTCTTTTTTGATTAATTTCATACTTAGAGCTTCGTCAGCAAAGCATGAACTAGAACTTGCTTCAAATCCTGAAAAAAACCGATCTCCAAATTTATCTCTATCAACATTAACCACACGAGTAGATAAATCTTTATCTATTTGCAAGAAGGTCGAGTTAACATCAATTTCATTAAATTTCGTAATAAATTTTTTTCCAAAATCATCACTGCCTATACGTCCAATAAATATTGAATCTATTTTTAATTTTCTTAATGCACAAGCGACATTAGCAGGAGCCCCGCCCAAAAAATCTGTAAACCCTTGATTTGACTTATTTCTAATCCTATCTATTAAAGCCTCCCCAATACATACAACCTTATTCTTTGTCATGAATAGAACCTTTTTCTTACCTAAGAATAATTAATCAAAAACAATTTTTTTTTTTTTGAATTAAAGTTTAATTAATAGCCTTTTTTTAGTGGTTTTAAACAAATCTCAAATATGGAAATGGAAGGATTGGGAAATTTCATGGTCTTTATCGCAAACATCTAATTCCGAAAATAATATTAATATTCTCTTAGTCCATGGATTTGGGGCATCACAAAGACATTGGAGACATAATCAAGATTTTCTTGGTAAAGTTTTTAATTGCTACTCAATAGACTTACTAGGATTCGGAGAGAGCAGTCAGCCTTGCGCATTATTAAA
>MWOQ01000002.1 GCA_002026145.1 Prochlorococcus sp. HOT208_60m_813L03
GAAACTAAATAAATAATACAACATTTTGTATAAATTAGTAATAAATTAATCCATTAAATTAAATTAAATAATATGATAATGAAAATCAATCGCAATACTATAAATGTATTTAGAGTACAGTTTTTCTGAACTGCTATTAACTAATAAAATATATATAAGTAAAAAAAAAGAAATGTAAAAAGAAAAAATGCTCTAATTGGAAGGGGGGAAAGTGTAATTGCCTATAAAAAAAGTCTATATATATTCCTTATATGCTCCAGGATATAAAAAATAATAACTATTTTTATTAATAGAAAGAGTACATTTATCACCATTATTAAGGAGATTATTTATATCAGTTCTAACCCTTAATATATTTCCATTAATAGTTACTTTATATATAAGAAATTCTCCAAGAAATTCTTTAGATATAACAATCGCATCACCAGATTCTGATCTTTTTATTGAAATAAATTTAGGCGAAATTGACATGCTTTTGATACTTGTATGTTTCAAATACTCTGAACTATTTATTTCACCTAAACAAGAAATATATGAAT
>MWOQ01000020.1 GCA_002026145.1 Prochlorococcus sp. HOT208_60m_813L03
TGGATAGCAATTATTGGAAGCGGATATATAGGTCTAGAATTTGCTGATGTTTATACCGCGCTTGGATGTGAAGTTACCATGATCGAGGCTTTGGAGAATATTATGCCAACATTTGATCCAGACATCACTAAAATTGCTAAGAAGAACCTTATTCAAGCAAGAGATATAGAAACAAAATCAAATGTCTTTGCGACAAAAATAACACCTGGATGCCCTGTAAGAATAGAACTGACTGATGCAAAATCTAAGGAAGTTGTAGAAACTTTAGAAGTTGACGCCGTACTAGTCGCTACTGGCAGAAGTCCTAATAGTAATAACTTAAATCTTGAGTCGGTTGGTATCGAAACAGTAAAAGGTTTCATTCCTGTAGATGATCAAATGAGAGTTAAGAATGGTGATGAAATAATACCTAACATTTGGGCTGTTGGAGATGTGACGGGAAAACTAATGCTTGCCCATACAGCTGCAGCGCAGGGTACTATTGCTGTTGATAATATTTGCGGTGGTAATGTCGAAATTAACTATAAAAGTATCCCCGCAGCAACCTTTACTCACCCAGAGATAAGTTCAGTTGGTCTCTCTGAAGCTGAAGCTAAAGAGATATCTACAAAAGAAAATTTTACTTTGGGAGTTGTCAAAAGTTTCTTTAAGGCTAATTCAAAAGCATTGGCTGAATTAGAGAGTGATGGATTGCTAAAGTTGATTTTCAACAAAGATAATGGGAAAGTATTAGGGGCTCATATTTTTGGGTTACATGCAGCTGATTTAATTCAAGAAATTTCGAATGCTATTTCAAGGAACCAAGATGTAATTGAATTATCTAAAGAAGTTCATACTCATCCTACACTTAGTGAAGTGGTTGAGGTCGCATATAAACAGGCCGCTTCTCAAATAAAATAATATCTAAAATTAATGGAGATAAGACGCAGGCCACCAAATCCAACAGTAAGGGTAGAAAATTTAGAATATGCTGTACCTCATAGAGAAGCACAAGCAAAAAACATTCTGGAAGAAATTGTATGGCACAAGGATATTGAAATTAAGAATTTTAAAAAAATAGTTTCTTTAGAAGATCTCATCAAAAAGATTGAAAAACTTCCTACTCCCAAAGATTTTTACAAAAATATCTTGGAGTCAAAAATAAAACCAGGAGTTATTGCTGAAATAAAAAAGCTAGTCCGAGTAAAGGAGTTATTAGAAAAGATTTTAACCCTGAAAACATAGCAATTTGTTATGAAGGATTAGGTGCATCATGTATCTCAGTACTTACCGATAAAAGGTTTTTTCAAGGTAGTTATGAAATACTCGAAACCGTAAGGAAATCAACTAATCTCCCTCTACTCTGCAAAGATTTTATTATTTCTGCTTATCAGATTTATAAAGCAAGGGTATCTGGTGCTGATGCAATATTATTAATCGCTGCGATTTTAAGTGATGATGATTTAATTTATTTAAAGAAAATAGCTGATAATTTAAAGATGAGTGTTCTTGTCGAAGTTCATAACTCTAATGAATTAGAAAGGATTCTAAAGTTAAAATCTTTTAATTTGATTGGAATAAATAATAGGGACTTAAAGACTTTTAAAACAGATTTAAAAACATCAAAAGAATTGATGCACACATATGCAGATATATTTTTAAAACAAAATATTATTCCCATTAGTGAATCTGGAATTAATTGTGCCGAAGATTTAGAATCGCTTAGATCTATTGGAATCATGGGAGTATTAATTGGCGAAACTTTTATGAGAGAAACTGATATTGAACAATCGTTCAAGAAATTATTTAACTCAATTTAATATTGACTTCAAATCGTGCTATAAAATTGAATAAACAGAGTTGTACTGAATATATATGCAGGCTGTAATTTTAACAGGCATAGTCGCAGGATTTGTGCATGTAGTTAGTGGCGCTGATCATCTAATTGCAATGGCCCCAGCAGTGATTAATAATCCCCAAAAAGCTCTCAAAAATAGTTTCTCATGGGGCTTGGGACATTCTTCAGGAGTCCTCTTGTTAGCTTTTCTAGCAATTTTTATTAAGGATATTACGCCATTAAACAAATTTTCTAGTATTGCCGAACTCCTAGTTGGAATTTCACTTCTAATTGTTGGAGTATTTGCTATAAAAAATTCTTTTCAATTAAGTATCCACTCGCATTCCCATAAGCATGGTAATGGAATTGCCCATCGTCACT
>MWOQ01000200.1 GCA_002026145.1 Prochlorococcus sp. HOT208_60m_813L03
CTGCAAATAAAATTGGTAAAAAAATGATTGCAAGTTTCATCATTGTTTTAATCCTGTTATTTGCTCAAAAGAATAACCTTTAAATAAATAGGAAAAAATAGGTACTTTATCTAATTAAGCAGCATCATATTCTTTACCATCTTCAAGCTCTCTCATAAATCTTTTATCTAGTAAGTAATTGTCTATAATCTCTGCTGCCATCTGTATCTCAGCAGCAGGTTCTTGTAGATCTTTATCTAATAAGTAATTGTCTATAAGCTCTAGATTGTTATTTTCATTAATCTGCTTATCGCTGTTTAATAGTTCTCTTATGTAGTTATATACAAGCTCTTGATCGTATCCACTTTCTCTAATTTCTTTCAACATTTCGTCTGGAATTCCCATAATCGTAAACCCCCATGTGACAGTTTTTTAGAGCAAATTAGAGCCTATATACGCATACTTACGAAAAAATAAGGAAAAAGCAAGAAAATTGGGAAAAAATCTAGGTGTATAAATCTAGTATTCGCAATCACTTATGGAAAAAGGTTGGAAGAAGACTTTTATATTTTGGAGCTATTTTTA
This sequence comes from Prochlorococcus sp. HOT208_60m_813L03, assembly GCA_002026145.1. Classification (GTDB taxonomy): domain Bacteria; phylum Cyanobacteriota; class Cyanobacteriia; order PCC-6307; family Cyanobiaceae; genus Prochlorococcus_A. The sequence goes on from MWOQ01000200.1 coordinate 565, forward strand.
ATACTTAATAGCCATCTGCAAATAAGAAAGAGGTGCAAGTAGTAAGCGTTTCATAAAAAAACAGCTAATGAAAATAGATTTTATTTAGGATATAAAAACAAAATTTAGGGAGGATCAAATGTCTATCATTACCGACAATACAGTGTTAGTGCATATTTACAGCGGTTTAGAAT
>MWOQ01000201.1 GCA_002026145.1 Prochlorococcus sp. HOT208_60m_813L03
CCTCAACCTATTTAAACCAACCTTTTTTCTTTGGTTTAATCTCTTCTTTGACAACTTCTTTTTTTCTCCCAAATAATCCCTTTTTTGGGATTGGTAAATTCTCTTCAATAGGTTTAGATTTTCTGTTAAATAATCCTTTTTTAGGTACTTTTTTAATTGATTCTTTTGTATCGGAAATCTTTGTTTTTTTAGGATTTAATTTTGAATTTTTAGGTTTACCATCTGCAAATAATGTTTGATATACAAAAAAACCAAAAACAGCAAAGAAGCCTAATGCTTGTACTAAAGCGGTTCCTAGATTATCAAACATTTAGGCCTCAACTTTGTATAGTGATTCTTTCTCTTTCATTTCTATACATTTTTTATCATCAAACAAGCATTCAATTTCCGCTTTATTCTCAGTTTGAGAACTGCAGCCACCTGCCTTTACATTAGATATTGGAAACAAAGTTAGTACCCCTAAAATTAAGGCACATGAGGTGTTAATCGGTTTCATAAGTTTTATTTTTATTATGGAAAAATAATTTTGTAATTGCGAAGATAATCTTATCTTCTGCTAAAAGTATTCCCTTTTTACATATCTATTTGTAGTAATTAACTAAATCGATAATTAATATTGCTAGTAATGAAAAACCTAAAATGAAAGGTAAATAAGGATATTTATTTAAAATTTTGTTTAGTTGATTTTTCGATATTGGTTTTTCCTTTTTCTTTTCTCTTGGTGGTAAGCCTAACTCTTCTCTTCTCTTAGCTTCTCCCATAATTTTTTAAACTATTTAAGACTATTTTATATACTTATTAGTAGTATTGTATTGTTCTAGATTTAAATTATTAACGGTTAATTTAGTTTAAATTTTAGATATATTAAATATACATAAAAAAATTAAATGATAGAGGTAGTTTGGTCAGTAAACATAATGATTGCAATTCTGATTATTGGTGTTGCCTGGGTTCTTTATTACATATTTACTTATGATCAAAAATTTACTTCCTAGATAATGTCAGATAAAGATCTAAGTAATTTCCTAAAAAAAATAGAGCAACTTAATCAAATTGCTGAGCTAATAAAAAATAATCCCAGTAAAAAGTTATCCCTTTCAAAATGCAAGAATCATGATGAAGTAATTAGATTAACCACTGAATGGGGTTTTGATATTAGTAAAAGGTGGGGAGAATATTAATTGATTTTATTACCAGCATTATTAAAATTGCCATCAACTTCAAATTAAATTCCTAAGATTAATTAGTATTTCTTGTATTGGAGCTATGAAAGAAATTGGAGAGATAAAGTCAAATATATATAAGATAGCTGCTGTTACAGATAGAGGGCAAAGATTAAATAAATTAATTTCTCCTATGTACAAGGAAAAAGCTAATGAAATGGATGAATTGATTGATGCTCTTAAAGACTTTAGTTTTGAAATATCAGAAAAATTATTGACTGGAGAGTGGGAATTGATTTTTTCTAATGTTGAATTATTTAGAAGTTCTCCTTTCTTCCTTGCTATTGAAAAGGCATTAAATGATGAATTTAAAAGTAATCTTTTTTTTAAATTACATCAATTGCAAGTAGGATCCTTTGGCATATCAACTATTGGGAGAATTGCTCAAAAGATTGATTTTGACAAAAAAGAATTTATATCTACTTTTGATACTACAATATTTGGGCTCACAACAATTCCTATCTTAGGTTGGTTCAAACTATTGCCTACTTTTGGTGGAAGAGTAATAACCCTAGCAAGTGATTTAGTTTTAAGAAATAATTTACTTGATATGAACTTACAAAAGACAAAAGTTTCTAAAGTTGATGGACTCAATAAGATTCCATTATTTAGTGAATTACTTATGGATAGATGGTATCCAGTTAAAGAGGTATGGAATAAGTTGCCTTGGAATAAAGAATCACCAAATTGCCAGGTTTCAATTGTATATTTAGACGAAGAAATGAGAATTATGCAGGATATGTATGGGTCTATTTTTATTTATATAAGGCCTTCAATTTCCTTGTTGAATTCAAACAAAATCTTTAATGATTAATTAAAACACTGAATAATATTTTGAAATTTATAGAATAAATCTAATAAAATTTTTTTTTAAAGATTAATTAATAAAAACATTTAACATCTTAAATATAAATAGGTTACGTTCATAATGAACTATTATTTATTATGCTTAAAAATCAAGAAAAAAAATTCAGTAGTTAGAGGAATATTCCTAATAGGAGGTTGGGGCTTAGGTCTAGACAGATTCTACGAAGGAGATAAAAAGGTGGCTTTTTGTCAATAATTGGTTGGAGTATCACATTTTTTAGCTTTATCTTTCTTAAATGTTCAGGTTATGAATATGTTGAGGGTGTAAAAAATTATTCAGATTATTCCCCTAACCCTTTAATAGTATTACCTTTACTGGCAGGAGCATATGGTGGCTTTCTAATAATTAAGAAGGCATTTAGATTAGCAAAGCAATTTGAGAATGCTGAATAATAATACCAGCGGCAAATTCAGGATAATAATCCAGATTCTTTCAAATAAAATTTAAATAAGAGAATTACCAAAAGGTTTACTATTAATAGGGCTACTAAACCATTTCTGTTTTTTACATCTAATTTCTTGACTAAATTAGAAAGATAAACGATTGGATTTTCTGGCTCTTTATTATCCAAATTTTATTTAAATATTAATTTGAAAAGAAAATATCACAGTTTCATTTGAAGAATCAAAATTGTAAAGATGATTATCCAAAAAGAAATAAATAATTTCTAACCCATAATTCCTGCATTTCTTAAAAACGCTTTACCCATATTGCCAATTACAAAAAATAGGGACAAATTAATTAAAAGTATTATTAATAATGCCAACATTTTATAGTTTGGATTAGTTGAAATGCCGTCAAATCCATTATTAAGAAATCTTTTAAAAAGTGATTTGTCAATTTTTGGTTTTTGTTGCTCAGAATCAAGTTTTACTTTTTCTTTTGAAGAATCTTGACTACTTGCTTTCTCTAGAAATTCGGTAAATGCTTTTACATTTTCTTCTTTTTTAATCCCTTCATTAAGATCTTTATTGCCTTCCTCCAAATTGGGGGACGATTCGATTGAATTATTTTCCTCAGGATTAAGTTTTGAATCTTCCAAATTAGTATTAAATGCTAGGAGTATATTACACCATAAAAAAAACCCACTCGATCGATTGAAGAGAGGGTTAGCTAAGGTTAAAGTTCTTACATAAATAATAATTTATTTTAATTAAATTTGCGGTACTAGCATAATAAAGTTTTAATTTATATTAAATTCAAGGTAATTTTTTTTAATATATATGTTAGATGCGAATACTAAAAAAGCATGTAAAGATGATCCCTCAATACGAGAAATTAAAATTAGAAATATAGAACATGCTATTGAACAAGCAGAATTGATGATAAAAGAATCAAAAATGAGCCAAGAAGAATTAATCTTCTTAAAAAGAAAAATATCTGACTCAAGACAGGATTTAGAAATACTTTATTTAATGAAAATTCAATGAATATAAATTTTTTAATCTTTTAGAAGAATTGAATTTTTGCAAAGAAAATTAATTTGTATATTTGAAGACTTATAAAGTTTAAAGAGAATGTAAGAATTTTTATAAATGTTCTACTTATGTCTAAAAATAAGCTATACATACCTTTAAAGGTTGTTCCATACATCTTCATTTCAATTACTGCTATAGCAATTACAGCAGCTACATATGTAATTACTTAGTTCTATAAGCTAAGTAAAGTTTTTAGATATTAAATAAATTAAAATATTTGTAATAACTAATTGTATGAATAAATTCAAAATCGCAATTTTTACAATGTCAATAATCATATTTTCCCTTATTGGGATTAAAAAATTAATTTATATAAATCAAGTTAAAGATTTAAAAAAGAAAGAAGAAGCATACTTAAATGAATCTATACGTGTTTTAAATGAATGCTTCGATCTAGAAAATAAAAATAAAAGAACTCTTAATAAATCAATTGAATTAATTGAGTATTGCTTAGATGAATATGGATATAAAAACTGATTTCAAAACTTGAATAATAAATTCCTAAATACTCCACTAATATGCAAATAAAAAATTTATCATCAATAATCTTGTTATGTTCCATAATTTTTTGTTAATAATATTTTCCTAATTTAAATTTTTTAAAATGACTAAAGTTAAATGTTCTTATTTAGGAAATTTAAACTGTGAGGCTATTCATCTACAATCTGGAAGTCTTATTAGAACTGATGCACCTTTAGATCACTGCGGTAAAGGTGAAAGTTTTTCCCCAACTGATTTATTAGCAACATCTCTAGGCACTTGCCTTCTAACCATTATGGCAATCAAAGCTAAATCAAAAGGATTTGATTTAAAAGGTATATATTTAAATATTGAAAAAGTAATGACACAAAATAGCGAGAGGAAGATAAAAGAACTAATAATAGATATTTTTATACCAGAGAGCACTTCTAATGAAACTATTGATTTTTTGAAAAAAGCTTCCAAAGAATGTCCAGTTACAAGAAATTTATCTCAAAAAATAGATATTAAAATTAGTTGGCATAATGTATAAATCTCAAAAATAGTAATTACATAAAAAATAATGAAATACTTTATTGGAATAGTCATTCTTTTATTTGGAATATATATGATGACAAACTTGGCATTAAAGACTAGGTATACAAGAAAAAGACTTTCAAAAGGAAAAAAATAAATCTTATAAATTTTAATATTGCATATTAAGGAAATAGAATTATTTTGGTACTGATAATTAAGGCATATTTCAGTTTTATTTTTTCACTATTTTTTGGTCAATCAAACTAATTAAAGGGATCATGAAATTTACATTTATTCCAACAGTGCACCATGTATAAATAATAAGAAAAAATATTTTTATAAATAAATTAGGGGGTAAGGTGAAAAATATTTTGAAAAACCCTCCAATGAATAATACCAATATTCCAATTTGAAAAAGACCTTTGATTATCCATCTAAGTCCATTTTTTTTAATGTTTATATAAAACCAGAAAAAAACAAAACTAGATAACGATAAATATATAAAATTTATGATCATCTTTTGAGAAAATCTAATAAATTTGCCATTATCAAGGCATGATGACAATTATCACTTTTTTATCTGTTAATTTTTTTTAAAAATGGAAAAGTTATACAAAAAACAATATAAAAATTAACTTTTTACTTTTTTCTTAAAACATTTTCGATTTTAGTAAATCAACTCTTTTTTGATTCACCCCCAAATCACTTTCTCCAACTCTTGATTCTGATCTTATTGATAAAATGTTTGATTCAGGTAGAAAGGATACTTCTAAGTCGTCTACATACTTCATCCATTTACTGGTTGCCTCAGCATGAAGATAATCGCCATCAATTTCTACAATCTCAGTTCTTGGAGTGTTTTCGATAAATGTTTTAATCTCTTCAAATGGTTTCTCAATATTTTTAACCTCCCATTCTTCTCGTACACAATGAGCAATCACTACACAAGGTTTTAGTTCTACATGTGAGGCAAATGATGAAGAAGGGAATAAAAAGCTTGAACAAATTAAAATTGCTAAAAAAAGTATTTTCATTAACATAAGAATTTCATGAACCGTAATCTAACGAATTAGATTGCTAATTTGTAATGACTTATCTAATTATTTTGGGAGAAAGCATATATGTTTTTATATTCAGGGATTAATATGCAATTCTAAAATCCCCAAAAAAAAAGATCTCTCAGAGAGAGACCTTTTTAAAATTGATTAATTTCAAGTGTTTCCTTGTTTCCACTGAAATAAACCAATTCCTCCTACACACAAACTTAATATCACACTTAAATCCAAATTATGTAATGCCTAATAGACCTCTATCTTAACTGTCACATCGCAAAAAATGCAAAAAGTACTCAAACATTTCGGTCGAGTACTTTTAAAGTTATCAGAAAAAAGTGTGTGAGGAGTTTCTGATGTAACTAATTTACTCCGTAGGTAATTTAAAAGGCTACAGTATAAATTACTAATTATTTAAATCTTTCAGAAAAATTGGGCGCTGCTGAAAAAAATAATCAAAAACATAAAAAAATCATGAAAAGCAATTACAAAAAAATCATTTTCATTATTTCGGGAATTGTTCTTTTTTCAGTAATAGTGAGTATTGTCAAATATTCGCTAACTTATATTGAAAATAATCCCGAAAAATACTTACCTTCACAAAAGTAAGACAAAAATTAAGTATAAATTCACTTCAAAAAATCTATAAAGTGTCTTAAATATGTTCTACATAGACAGCTTGAGTCATGAAAATCAAAAATACTTCAGCTCTTAATCAGAATTATATTAATTTAAGTCAATTTGAAAATAAGCATAAATATCAAATACTTGAGAATTACTGGAAGAAAAGAAAGAAAGAATGTGAAAAAAATCTTTCAAAATTTTGCTAACAGATAATTATGAATTTTATTTTTTCTTTTTTATTAGCATCTGTAATGTGGGTACAAGTTCCACAATGGGAAGCTGATTGGTCAAAATGTGCTGTAGATGTTCCCGATTCATCATGTCACTGGTACGTAGCTGCTCCCGATAATACTTTTGGGGAAGGATTTAATTGGGAAAATGCTCCTTGGTTTGATGCTAATGGATTACAGGATGTAGCTAAAATTGAGAAAGAATCTGTAGTAGAAAAACTTCAAAATAACTAAAGTTTCTATTTCATCAATTAACTTTTAAAAGTATTTATATCTAGTTGCCTAGTGGTTAACTTTTGATTAATTAAAAAACTTTTATGCGTTTCAAAGTAAGTCTCAAAAAAAATGGAAAGGAATTTGATGAAGTTGTTATAGCTAATAATAAAAAAGAGGCTATGGAAGTAGCTTTAAAAAATAATCCTGAAGCTCAAGCATTAAACTCTGATTGGACATTTAAGATTTAATTATTTGCGTAGTTTAGGAATCAAAAGAGATGCAACACAAATAACACTAATTGCAGGTCCAGGCGACAAATTAAAGACTATAGAGAGAATAAATCCCAGAAGTGAGATGCATAAACCAAAAAATGAAGACCTCATCATTGCAATTCTTAAACTATGAGCCTTATTTAGGCCTAACAAAGTTGGGGTAGAAAGAAGAGCAATTACAAGAATTACTCCTACTGCTGACATTGAACTAACAATTACTAATGCTGTTGTAAAACTAAGCGCAAGATTTAATAAAGAAACATTTATACCACTTGCAGATGCACCTTCTGGATCTAATCCAACATAAACAACCTTTTCATATCCAAAAGTTATCAAGATCATAAATACTAAAAATGCAATTATTGTTCTAAGTAAATCCCCAAAATTTGCTGTCAACAAATCGCCAAATAGTACTGCTTCCAAATCAATCCTTATTCCGAGTAGGGGAATAATAAGTACTCCAAACCCAAGCATTCCAGCGAGAATAGTGTTCATAACTGCTTCATAATTTTCACTTTTTCTATTAGTTAAACTTTCCGCAATTACAGAGCCTAAAAGACCACTTATAACACCACCAATTGAGGGGTGAACTCCAAGCGCTAATGCGAGAGCAAGTCCAGGCAACACACAATGAGAGATTAAATTAACTTGTAATAATCTTTTATGAGTAATTAAGACAGTCCCCATTGCTGGACATAAGATCCCGGAAAAAATTGTTATTATTAATGGAACAAGCCACCAGTTGTTATTAATAAAAGACATTATTCGAATGATTCGGTATGATCAGAAATACGGGCCATAAAAAGATCTCGAAAACAATGGTAACTAAGTCTGACATTACCAAAAGACAAGAACAACTTCTTGAAGAACTGAATAATTGTGATGATGAATTGAGCGGACAAGAGTTGCATAGGCAGCTGATGACTAAAGGTAAATCTATGGGTTTGACAACTGTTTATAGAAATCTGCAAATCTTGATAAAACATGGCTTAATTCGTTCTAGACATCTACCAAATGGAGAAGTTCTTTATACTCCCGTTGATAGAGATATTCATCATTTGACCTGCGTTCAATGCGGAGAGACTTCGAAAATGGAAGGTTGTCCTGTTAAAGATATACATACGCCAAAAAAAAATTCCCAAAAGTTTCAACTTTTGTTTCATACACTCGAATATTTCGGACTTTGCCAAAACTGTTACCAAGCTCAAAGTTAAAGAGGAACATTTTCTAATTAAGAGAATTATTTTCATTTAGAGCGCTTAGGTTGATATCGTTTAATTTATCTTTTATTGAATCAGGGCTACCAACTGCCAAAACACTTTTATCAAGAACTATTACTTGATCATATTTATTTAGTGACTCACCCCAATCATGGCTACTTACAACCAAAGAAAGACCTACATCCGCAAGTTGACGAACAATTTTTAGGAAATCCTCTTTTGCTGGAGGATCCAGAGCAGCACATGGTTCATCAAGAAGAAAGATTTTTGCAGGGGACATAAGAGTTTTTGCTAATAGAGCTCTTTGCTGTTGTCCTCCTGAAAGAGAATCGAGTCTTCTATTAGCCAAATTTGCAATGCCTACTCTTTGCATAGTCGCCTCTAATTCACAACATTTATTAATCCAAGCATTAGGATTTGCAAGAAGAGCTTTGATTTGAAAAGGAGTATTACTTTTAGATTTTGAATACTTTATTTGCCCGAGAGATACCAATTTTTCTACTGTAATTGGAAACTTCCAATTCATGGAACTTCTTTGTGGCATAAGAGCGATAAGGGATCTAGATCTATTTAAATTCTCACCATCAATTTTTATTTCTCCTTTATCTGGAGCATTCTGTCCTTGCAATATTTTTAATAAAGTAGATTTACCCGCGCCGTTTGGACCAACTAGCGCTGTTAAAGTTCCGGGTTTGATCTCAACCGATACCTTATTTAAAGCTGGCTTACTTTTTTTAGTGTATGAATAGGTTAAATTTTCAGCGACTAAAGTAGCCATTAATTAATATTTTAAAAAGTCACTCAATAAGCTTAACAATAATACAAGCTTCGTATTATTTTCATAACATTTGATACCTTTGGTTGCCAGCAAAAATGAAAATGATTATCATTTTTAAGTAATTAACTATTTTCATGTCAATTTTTAAAAGACTATTAACAAATAAAAAAGGTTCGAGCAAGTCAATTATTAAAAATTCCGTAATTGCTGGAACGATAATATTTTCTGGTTTTGGGCAAGATGTTATGGCTAAGGGGAAGTCATATGTAGCAGTAGAACCACTAGTTTGTGATTTAGTTAAATCAATTGCATTACCATCTGACGAAGTTACATGCTTAGTAGATAGAAAACAAGATGTTCATGACTTAAAGATCAATCCAAGGCAAGCTCAATTATTAAATAGCGCAGACAAAGTTTTCACTTTAGGTAAAGAAATGACTCCTACTATGAAAAACTGGGAAGACAAGTCAAATACTGTTGTGGTTGGTGTTAGTGCCATCGAAGTTGAGAATCCTTCTAGCGAAGAGGGAGGGGCTTTTGAATGGGCTGGCCTATTCGAACTTACAGCGGGAAATTATAAATGGTCATTTGCAAAAGTCGATGGTGAATATGCAGACCCCGCCATGAAAATGGTCATTCTTGAATCAGATGACATTGAATTATCTGAAGAATTAGCAGAAGAGCTATTGGGATCTGATCAAAGTATTGAAAAAAGCAATAATGGTATTCTTTCTGCAAGTGACAAAGCCTTCGTTTTAAATTTTGATCAAAAGAAAGATATCACGGAATTTAATGTAGAAATCAAAAAAGATGGTAAGTATGCTTTCTTTACAGAACATATGCCTTTTGAATTTGAAGCAGATGAACACTTCTTCAAAGATCTAGCTAAAAATGATATCGAACCAGTCGCTCAAGAACCTGATATGGGAGGGCACAGTGAACATGGCGCAGAAGGCTTTGAATGGGCAGGAACTTTTGATCTTAAAGAAGGATCATATAAATGGTCATTTGCAAAAGTCGATGGTGAATATGCAGATCCTGCTATGAAAATGGTTATCCTCAAATCTGGCGATATTGAAGAATCTGAAGAACTTGCAAAGGAACTTTTAGAATCCGATGACTCTATCTACAAGGCTGATAATGATGTTTTATTAGCAAGTTCAAAAGCAATATCACTTAATTTTGATCAAGGTAAAGAAAGTACAGTATTTAATGTAGAAATTAAAAAAAGTGGTAAATATACATTTTTTACAGAACATATGCCTTTTGAATTTGAGGCAGATGAACACTTCTTCAAAGACGTATCCAACAATGATGTAGAGCCTATCGCGCAAGTTCCAGATGAGGGAGATGGGCATCACCACCATCATCATCATGGACATGGAAGTTTAGACCCTCATGTATGGCATGATCCAGCCAACATTATAAAAATGAGTAAAGTAATCTCAAAAAACTTAAAAAAGGATATCTCTATTTTTAACAGAAAAGATAGAAAATCCATCAATGAAAGAATTGATTCAACTGAATCTTTACTCAGTGGCCTAAATGAATGGATTCTTGACCAGGTAACAACAATACCTGAGCAAGACAGGGTACTTGTCTCAAAACACAAAGCTATGGATTATTATGGTGCTGCATTCGGATTTGAGACAGTTAGTTTACTAGACTTCCTTGGCGATTCATCAAGCTTAAGACCTGAAAACATTAGTTCAACTTTGAATATGCTAAAGGAGGAAAATGTTAAGGCAATATTTCCAGAACAAATACCAGCGTCTAAGTTATTAAAAAACTTAAGTAGGCAAAGTTCTGTACCTTTAGCTTCTAATCAAATATTCGTTGATGGTTTAATGATGAAAGGAAATACTATAAGCGTTGCAGTTCACAACACTTGCACAATCGTTGATTCATTGGGTGGAAGCTGTGATAAAGAATCTGGCTCCAATCTTGAGTCTGAATGGTACAAACTTTCAGATTAAATTTTTCTAATAAAAACGGTTTTCATTTCTTATTATTACTATTATTAAACTATTGTTTATTTAGTAAAAATCAGTAAATGAGCATCAAAGATAAAGTTCCCGTAACCATCCTCACTGGATTCTTAGGTTCAGGGAAGACTACTTTGCTTAATAGAATTTTAAGTGAAGAGCACGGAAAAAGAATAGCCGTAATTGAGAATGAATACGGTGAAGTAGGTATAGATCAAGGGCTCGTAATTAATGCCGATGAAGAAGTGTTTGAGATGTCAAACGGGTGCATTTGTTGTACTGTTCGCGGTGATTTAATAAGAGTTCTTGGCAACCTTATGAAAAGAAGAGATAAGTTTGACTATGTTTTAGTAGAAACGACAGGATTAGCAGATCCTGGGCCAGTTGCTCAGACATTTTTCATGGATGAAGAAATTAGTTCTGAATTTACTCTTGATGGAATTGTAACTTTAGTTGATGCTGCCCACATTGATCAGCAGCTAGGCAGGAGTGATGAAAGTTCAGAACAAGTTGCATTTGCAGATGTTCTTGTCCTTAATAAAACTGATTTAGTCTCTGATGATGCACTAGATACTCTTGAATCGAGATTGAAAGATATGAACCGAATGACCCGAATTATTAGAGCCGAGAATGCCAAAGTACCAATTGAAACAGTCTTAAATCTAAGTGCATTTGATCTTGATAAGATCCTTAAACGCAGGCCAACATTCCTTGAACCAGAATATCCTTTTGAATGGACAGGTGTTTACGATCTTGATGCAGGTAAATATGAATTAATGCTAGAAGAGGGACCCGATCCAGAAATGTCCTTAGTAGCTCTTGCTAACCAAGGAGAGAGTGAAGATGAACTTAAAGATGGTGCTGAATACTCCGTGAGACTTTATGCAGAAAAAGCTAATAGTTTAGATTCTGGAAATACCATCCCATATGGAGAACATATAAATCTCAAATTGGAGGATAAAGGAAATAAATCCTTCATCCTGAACATAGAAAAACCAACAAAAATAGGTTTGTTTACACAGCACACCGCTGAAGAATTCAATATGAAAGTCATTAAAAGTGACGAGAATAAAGAGATTCCCTTTAATACACAAAGATTCTGGCAAGCAGAGCACGAACATGATGATGAAGTAGGCTCAATTGCTATAGAGCGTTTTGGAGATGTTGACCCAGAAAAACTAAATACTTGGATGGGAAGACTTCTATCAGAAAAAGGAGTGGATATATTCAGAACTAAAGGTTTCATAAGTTACTCAGGTAACCCAAGGAGAATCGTTTTCCAAGGGGTTCACATGTTATTTACTGCACAACCTGATAAAGAATGGGGTAACGAAGCTCGTAGAAATCAACTTGTTTTTATCGGTAGAAATTTAAATGAGAAAGAGATGCAAGAAGGCTTTGATAAATGCCTGATATAGAACCATTTAGCCCAAGAGGCATGTTCCATGATGGATGGACTGCTGAAGTTAACGATTACGCCATAGCATGTGGCTGGGCTCTTAAAGGAAAACAATTTATTGTTGGCGACGTGGCAGGAGGTCTTTTTTCGTTCGAAGGAGATACTGGAAAAATTATTTGGGAAAAAGAAAATACACACTCCGGTGGTCTATTAGCAATGGCCATTCATCCAGAGGGTGAGATTTTTGCAACATCAGGTCAGGATGGAAATGTTCAAATTTGTAATTGCCACGAAGGTAAAGTAATTAAAACACTTAATCTTGGTAAGGGTTGGGTAGAACACCTCAAGTGGTCTAATGACGGTTTATTTCTAGCGATAGCTTCCTCAAAAAAAGTATTTGTTTTTAATGAAATTGGAGAAGAGAAATGGATCTCAGAAGACCATCCAAGCACAGTAAGTGCAATAACATGGTCAAATAAAAATGAGCTCGCAACTGCATGCTACGGCAGAGTGACATTCTTTGACATTGTTAATAATAAAACTAATCAAAAGCTCGAGTGGCAAGGATCATTGGTCTCTATGGAATTAAGCCCTGATGGAGATATAGTCGCCTGTGGGAGTCAAGACAATTCAGTTCATTTTTGGAGAAGATCAACAGGAATGGATGCTGAAATGACTGGATACCCTGGGAAACCAAGTCACCTTTCTTTTGATGACAGTGGAAAATTATTAGCGACAAGTGGCAGTGAAAGAATCACAGTATGGAGCTTTATGGGGAATGGTCCAGAGGGCACTATGCCAGGAGAGCTATGTCACCATACAGAGCCTATTTCGAGTCTTGCCTTCTCAAATAAAGGTATGCTTGTAGCCTCAGGATCTAGAGATGGTTCTGTTGTTGCAAGTTTTCTAAAAAAAGACGGCAATGGAGACCCTGTTGGGGCTGCATTCGCGGGAGATTTAGTAGGGGCAATATCTTGGAGACCTGACGATTGTGCACTTGCAGCAGTTAATGCAAAAGGTGTTGTAAATGTATGGAAATTTAAAGTTCGTACAAACCTTTTTTCTAAGGGGTTTAAGTAAAATTAGAAATTTATAAAATTACCAATAGTTAGCTTTTAAATGTCTTTCCATACAAATGACTTCACAGTCATTATCAATACCTTTTGGGTGAATATCACAATATGAGAGACATTGAAAATATTCGTCTATAGGATTAGATTGACCAGTTTTCCTAACTTCTTTCGAATGATTCATAAAAGATTTCCTCAATTATTTAAAATCAAGATAGTCGAATTAAATATCAAAAGAAATAAGCAAAACTTACTAAAAATATCCCAAAAAAATTAACGCAATTGATTACCACTTTCGGACATTTTTAATAAAAAAGCAATGCGTATAAAAACGGATTGTCTTTAGAGAAATATTTTCCTAATTTTATATTGTTGAGTTCTAGGAGGTCTTTCAAAATGATCGATAGCCTGCCTGAAATTTCGGAATAAACCGAACTAATTTAATTAACTGCTCCAATTATTTTTTATTAATGTCTAAGCTTCCTTCTTCTGCATCGTTTAGGTGCCCTTTAAGAAACAAGCTTAATTCTAGAGTTTTTGCCCCAGTTAAAGACAATTAGTTAATTTTGGTGAGCATTAGCTTAAAAGAAGTTAGCAACAAGGATCCATGATTTAGGTACGTTATTAACTTCAGTAAAAAATATAAGTAAGAGATAAAAGAGGGCTTAAATTAGCCCTCTTTTTTTAATAGGATGACTTTCTTCTAGTTTTATAGATAATGATAAGATCAATTAAATTTAAAAATGGTTCGATATTATTGCCCATATTGCAATCCTAAATATCAATTTCAAAAACAATCCTCAAATGGTAATTTGATTTGTGGCTTGTGCGGAGAGGATCTTGTAAAAAAACCATTTATTAGATTAAACCAGATAATCGCTTTAGTTGCTGCTTCATCATTACTTTTACCGTTGATATATACTTTTATTTTTTTAATTAAAAATCAATTAAATCCTCCTAATAAAAATTATCAAGCAAATAGTCGTTTGATGATAGTTATCAAAGATAAATTTTTTAATTAAATTGAAAAATTTATGTATATCAACTTTTATCAAAATAAAAATGATAATCATTTTTATGTCAAAAGAACGCTTTGCCTAATGAAAATGATAATCATTTTTATAATTAAATAATTTTTAACCTAATTAATATGATTGGTTTCTTAAGCTATTTTTTTATAGTTTGTGATATATCTTTATTCAAAAATATTTATACTTATTGTTTTTAAATAGTATTTATTTATACATCTCAAAAATAACTCTAGATAAATAATTTAACCAATGAAAAAATTATTAAATGATTATTCCAGCTAGTAATTTCACTCAAAAATATAACTTTGAATGTAAAACTTCAGATCAAATTTCAGAGAATAATACATCAAGTAATAAAACATTTCTTAAAAATAACTTTTTAAATCCATCTAACGATCATGGTTATTTCTGTGCATGCGTAGAATGTAAGCCAATAGGAAATGATCATGAAAATTTTATGGCAGACATGCCAGATGACCCTGCTGAAATAATTTCAGATTTTTCTAGGATGGGCCTCATCAAAAATGAAGCTTATGAAATTGCTGATGCTATTTCAACTGCAGAAATGAGAGATCTTTTATTTTATAAAAATGCTTCTAATGGTGACCTATATAAAGAGCAATTGCTTAGAGAATTAGCTAAAGAAGCAGGTGGATTAGATCAAGCCTTTCAAGCAGCATTTGGACCTCAAGCAGGTAAGTTTTTTGCCAAAACAAAAGCCTCTTCGCCAATGGGTAGAAGACAATTTTTATCTAGCTTGGCTGCAGGTGCAGCACTAATTACAGTTGCTTGTTCCAACCAAAATAAACCTGCTAAACAACCAATTGATGACGCCCCTATCAATGTAAATAATTTAGAGAAACAAACCTTAAGAGTTGGTTTCATACCTATAACTTGTGCTTCTCCCATAATTATGGCCGAACCAATGGGTTTCTATAACAAGTTCGGCATGGATGTAAAAGTTGTCAAAATGCCTAGTTGGGGAGCAGTAAGAGATTCAGCAATTGCTGGTGAATTAGATGCTTACCATATGCTAGCTCCAATGCCAATTTCCATGACACTTGGATTAGGAACTGCACCATTCAGTGTAAAACTAGCAAGCATTGAAAATATAAATGGACAAGCTATTACTGTTGCTAACCGTCATAAAGGAAAAGTTAATGGTCCTGCAGACATGAAAGGATTCGTTTTTGGGGTTCCATTCCCATATTCAATGCATAATCTTTTATTAAGATATTATCTAGCCAAAGGTGGAGTTGATCCAGATAAAGACGTTCAGATTCGTCCTGTTCCACCACCAGATAGTATTGCACAGTTAGTTGCTGGTGATATTGATGCATACTTAATGCCTGATCCTTTTAATCAAAGGGCGGTTTACGAAGATGCAGGTTTTATACATCTTCTTACTAAAGAATTATGGCCAGGTCATCCATGTTGTGCTTTTGCCGCAGGGGAACCATGGATAAAGGAACATCCTGAAACTTTCAGAGCTCTAAATAAATCTATTATTGATGCTGCTGCTTATGTCTCAACTCCTTCTAATAGAAAAGAAGTTGCAAAAGCTATATCAGGAAGAGGATTTTTAAACCAACCTACAGAAGTTGTTGAAGCTGTTCTTACAGGCAAATTTGATGATGGATTAGGTAAAAAACAAAATGTACCCGACAGAATTGACTTTAAGCCTTATCCTTGGCAAAGTTTCTCTCATTGGATCCAATCTCAATTAATTCGTTGGGATTTAGGAGGTGCAGTTGCTGCAATTCAGGCAGGAGATTTTAATCCTAATAGTGCTTCAATATTTCTGACGGACGAAGCTCAAGCTTTAGAAAGAGAAATGGGGGGCAATCCACCAACTGCGAGATTTAGAAAAGAAATCTTAGCTTATGATGAATTTGATCCAAGTAACCCAATGCAATACATTAAAGATCAAATTAAAAGGGACGGTTTTTAATTTATAAAAATTGTTTTTATTAGTATTTATTAATACAACAATTCTGAATTTCTAGTTAAATAATCTAGGTGATGAACAAAGCTATTTCTACACGGCTTACTTTTGCAGTAGCAATTTTGAGCCTCTTAATCTTTATCATTCTTTGGCAAGTAATTGCTCAACAAGGTTTATTAGTCAAGAATTTCCCAGGTTCATTTAAAACAATAGGATCATTAATTTGGTGGGTATCAGATCCATTTTTTGATAATGGTCCAAATGATTTAGGAATTGGAACTAACTTACTTATAAGCTTAAGAAGAGTATTAATTGGATATAGCTTAGCTGTTTTAGTCGCTGTTCCTTTGGGGGTTCTAATGGGGATGTCGAAATTAGCTCAATCCTCTTTAAATCCATATGTACAACTTTTAAAACCTGTTTCCCCTTTAGCATGGCTTCCTGTAGGACTTTTTGTTTTTAGAAACTCAGAGATCACAGGCATTTTCGTTATTTTCATAACAAGTATTTGGCCAACATTAATTAATACTGCTTTTGGTGTAGCTAGTATTAATCCTGATTATTTGAGAGTTTCTAAATCTTTAGGAGCAAGTAAATCAACAACTATTAGGAGGGTTATTTTGCCAGCAATCATGCCAAACATTCTTGCAGGGATGAGAATATCAATGGGAACAGCTTGGCTTGTGATTGTTGCTGCAGAAATGCTATTGGGTACAGGAATTGGTTATTTTATTTGGAATGAATGGAATAATTTATCTCTTGAAAATATATTTGTTGCAATAATAATAATTGGATTTACAGGATTTATTTTGGATCAATTTTTTGGATTTCTTCAAGATAAATTCGACTACAGTATCTAAACTTATTGATTAAATGAATAAAAAATCATCAAAAAAATCTTCCTCTAATGAAAATTATTCTCACCTTGAATTATTTAATTTAGGTAAGATTTTTTTTAAAGAAAAGAAGTTTATTGATTTTCGTTCCAAAGGAAATAGAAGTGGATTTGAAGCTATCAAAGATATTAACCTAAAGATAGAGAAGAACACATTTGTATCAATAATAGGTCCTTCTGGTTGTGGCAAATCAACATTGCTAAATTTAATAGCAGGCTTACAAGCTCCAACATCTGGGAAAATTGTTATTGACGGACAAGCCATAAAAGGTCCAGGTCCCGATAGAGGTGTAATTTTTCAAAATTACGCTTTGATGCCGTGGTTAACAACTATTCAAAATATTGAGTTTGCCTTAAATACTGTTTTCCCAGCGAAAACAAAAGCTGATGTTAAAGAAAGAGCTAGAAAATATTTAAGAATGGTTGGTTTAGAAAAAGCTTCAAATAAATTCCCAAAAGAATTATCTGGAGGAATGAAGCAAAGAGTTGCAATTGCCAGAGCCTTATCTATTAATCCAAATATGTTGTTGATGGATGAACCCTTTGGGGCTCTGGATGCATTAACCAGATCCTATTTACAAGATGAATTATTATCCATTTGGAGAAAAAATAAAGTAACTGTTGTTTTAATTACTCATAGTATTGAAGAAGCATTGCTTTTATCTGACAAGATTGTTTTGATGTCAAGCGGTCCTTCTGCCATAATTTCTGAGGAAATTTCAGTTGATTTAGAAAGACCAAGAGATCGAGAAAAAATTGAACAAGACCCTAAATATTTAAAAATTAAAATGCGTTTGGAAAAACATCTATTAAGAGAAACAAGAGCTGTAGAAGAGGTTACCTAGACTTCTTTTGCACTAAAAAAAACAACAATTAATTATGACTTTACCCTCATTTACACAAATACTTTTAAAAGCAAAAAAAGAAAAAAAATTATCCTTTGAAGATTTAGGTAAATTGATTAATAGAGATGAAGTATGGGTTGCAAGCTTATTTTATGGGCAAGCTACAGCTTCTGAAGGAGAAGCTAATATTTTAATTAATACTCTTGATTTGCAATCAGAACTAGAAGATCAATTAACAACACCGCCAGTAAAAGGCTGCCTAGATCCTGTTATTCCTACAGATCCTCTTATTTACAGATTCTATGAAATAATGCAAGTATACGGGCTGCCAATGAAGGATGTAATACAAGAGAAATTTGGTGATGGAATTATGAGTGCAATTGACTTTTCAATCGAAGTCGATAAGGTTGAAGACCCAAAAGGTGACAGGGTTTTAGTAAAAATGTGTGGTAAATTCTTGCCCTATAAAAAGTGGTAGAAAACTTTTTCGTTTTTTAACCATAGAAAACAGAAATTATTAATCATCATTTTCATTAAGTTTGAGAGTCTTATTTATTTCATTCTCGAATTCTTTAGAAGCAGTTTGTAATCCTTTTAAGGTCTTACCTATAGTTTTCCCGAGTTGAGGCAAACGTTTTGGCCCAAAAATTAGCAATGCAAGAATAACAATTACTGCAATTTCTGGTATTCCGATTCCAAAAATGTTCATTAAAAATTTTGTATTTACTCATTTTAAAAAATTTTTCTTTTTCTAAAGGTAACTAAAGTCACACATTTATTTTTATTAATCAACAATGGAAAGAAGTTGGGATCCCTATTATAAATATTTCAAAGAATTTGAATTTAATCTTTTTGAGATTTTTATATTTTTAGAATTTCAACAAGAAATTATTGATTTAGGATATATCGGACAAAGTCAAATTAACCAAAATGTTCTTAATCCTGGACAGTTTTGTGTTGTCGATGGATTAATAAAGGTAGTTCATGATTTACCAAAATTTTTACATGATGAAAAATTTAAAAATAATTTGGATATAGAAAAATGGAAAAAAGATTCTTATAAATTACTTTCGTTAGATATAAAGTGGATAAAAAAATCATCAATAAAAATAATTTAATACTTAAGGAATATTCATTTTAAATTATAATCTAAGAATATAATTTTAATTTATAAAAATTACTTAAGAACTAGTATTTACCTTGCAATAATGATAATCATTTTCAAAATATAGTTATTAATTTTTTTTTAAAAATGTTCAAATCAATACCACGATTGATTTTATAAGCTATATTGTTAATAATTAATCATCAAATTCATTATTATGATTACTAATAAACCAAATATATTACTAACAAACATTTCTCTTTCTGATGAGAAAAATAACTGCCCCAGTTGCGGTTGCACTTGTCCATGTGAATGTACAGATTGTGAAGAATGTTCACCTTGTAAAGATCATTAATCCTCTAAATCAAATCAAATAAATAATAAGTTTATATTTCAGTAAATTTTTCAAAATTTGAGCTATCAACTGATATTAAAGATTTTCTATTTCAATTGATATTCATTAATTTTAAAGACCAAGTTCTGTAAGGCCAGGAAAATCATCCGGTCGAGGACCCTCTCCCCATGTAAAAAGACGATCTTTTTTATCTATTGAAATATCATTTATACTTGCTTCTCTTCTCCGCATTAAACCAGTTTCAGAAAATTCCCAATTTTCGTTACCATGTGCACGAAAATAATTATATTCTGGGTCATGCCATTCATATTGAAATCGAACAGAAATTCGATTTGAATCATATGCCCATAATTCTTTAATAAGTTTATAGCCAATTTCTTTATTCCATTTTCTTTTTAGAAATTCTACAATTTCTTCTCTTCCTTTTAAAAATTCGCTCCTGTTTCTCCAAAAACTATCTTCTGTATAGGCAAGTGATACAGTCACGGGATCTTTAGTGTTCCAAGCATTTTCAGCTAATCTCACTTTTTTAATTGCTGTTTCTGAATTAAAAGGAGGTAAAGGAGGTTTTGTTGACATTTTTCTATTTAAATTAATTGAGTTTTTTAATACAAAAAAACTCAATCTATAATAATCATCAAAGATCTAATTTAAAAAAAATTTGGAAATTTTTAGATTATCATCCTCTGCAAAGAGATTTATTTAAACATGAATTTTTACTCTCAATATTTATTTGATCATCAATATTTTTTAATTTATTTTTATTACTCATTACTTTAACTTTTTGCCCACAATGATCTTTGCAACCACCATTAAATAAATTATGCGCATACAAATTGGAAATATTTGTAAGTAGTAATAGAAAAATTATTTTATGAAATTGATAAGAATAAGACTTCATTTTATATATCATCTTCCCAGAATTAGTAAATAAATAATATCAGTTAATTCCAAGGAGTGTTTATAAGTCCCCAGATATCGAAGAAGAAAAATAAAACTGCAATAACGACAAGATCCCATGCTCTTTCCCTAAAAGCCCAAGGCGCAATAAAAACTTCCCCAAGTCCGTGAAGTGCCGCTCCTACTGGGAGATGATCAAGAACCAGCAAACTATGAGAAAGGATAAAAAGTAAGCTTGCGAAATATCTAAAAAAAACAAATTGCCAATTACTAGAACTCATATCTTTTAGATTTTTAAGAAATATACTTCAATGATCAAAATAATGATATAGATCTAGTCAAGAGATATTATTTTTGGTAGCCATAAATACGAATAAAGATATAAAGCTAAAGTAAAAGTTACTAAACGATGAAATATATGTTTTCAAGTTATCAGCCTAAAAATAGTTTTGATGAATATTTTAAGGATAATGTTAACTCTGCTAGAGAGATATTGATTCCACTTCTTTCATCTTTAGATAATATGGGACTTGAAGAATTAAACAGGAATCACTCTGCCGCAAAAAAATTATTACTAAGACATGGTGCAACTTTTAGATTAAACGATACTGGTTTAAAAGGTACTGAGAGAATATTACCTTTTGATCCACTTCCTAGAATAATTAGTAAAGATGATTGGGTAACGTTAGAAAAAGGCCTAAAACAAAGGCTTGAGGCAATTGATTTATTCCTAGATGATATTTACAATTCTCAAAAAATAATTAATGATGGGATAATTCCAAGAGAATTAATAGAGAGTTCAGAAGGTTGGAGACCTCAGATGATAGGTTTCAAACCTCCACTAAATAAATGGTGTCAAATTTCAGGACTTGATTTAATAAGGGATAGAAAAGGAGATTGGCATGTTTTAGAAGATAATTTAAGGTGCCCTTCTGGGGTTGCTTATTTTTTAGAAAATAGATTAGTTATGAAGAATATTTTCCCTAATCTTTTCTCAGGAAGAATAGTAAAACCAATTGATGAATATCCATCATATCTTTTAAAAACGCTTCAAGAACTTGCTGTTTGGACTGACACTCCCAAGATAGTTCTACTAACTCCAGGAATTTTTAATAGTGCTTATTTTGAACATAGTTATCTAGCTCAAGAAATGGGCATCCAACTAGTTCAAGGTCATGACTTAGTTTGTAATGATGACTATGTATATTTAAAAACTACCTCTGGATTAAAAAGAGTAGATGTCATTTACAGGCGAATTGATGATGATTTCTTAGATCCTCTTAATTTCAGAAAAGATTCCTGCCTTGGTGTTAGCGGATTACTTGATGTTTTTAAGGCAGGTCATGTTGCTTTAGCAAATGCACCTGGTACTGGAATAGCAGATGACAAAATGATTTATTCTTTTGTTCCCAAAATGATTAAATATTATCTTGATGAAGATATTATTATTAAAAATGTAGAAACTTATATTTGTCATTATCAAAAGGATCGTGAATATGTTCTAGAAAATTTATCAAAACTTGTTGTTAAGTCTGTCGCAGAAGCTGGGGGTTATGGAATGTTAATTGGCCCTCACTCAACAACGAGTGAGATAGAAGAATTCGCTAATAAAATTAAAAATAATCCTAGAAATTTCATAGCACAACCAACATTAGAATTATCTACTGTTCCATCGTTATGTGATGGAGAACTATATCCTTGTCATGTTGATTTAAGACCATATATCTTAAGAGGAAAAGATTCATGGGTTAGCCCAGGGGGGCTAACGAGAGTAGCATTAAAAAAAGGATCATTAGTCGTTAATTCTTCTCAAGGTGGAGGATGCAAAGATACATGGGTTGTAGGTAAATAATATGCTTTTAAGTCGTGTAGCAGAATCACTTTATTGGATCAATCGTTATTTAGAACGTGCGGAAAATATATCTCGCTTCGTGGAAGTAAGCGAAGCAATGTCATTAGATTGTCCACCAGGAAGTGCAGAACCCTGGCTACCGTTAATTGACGCTTCTAGTGACAGAGAATCTTTTGATAAAAGATTCCCAGAGAAAAAACCTGATGACGTTATTAATTTTTTAATAAGAGATCGTTTAAATCCAAATAGCATAATTTCTTGCATTCAAATGGCAAGAGAAAATGCAAGACAAATCAGAGATGTCATGACCACAGAAATGTGGGAACAGATTAATATTTTATATTGGAATATGCAAGAAGGAGAGGCAATATGGAATAAACCAAGACAAGAACAATTAAGTGAAATAAGGAGGGAATGTCAGCTTTTTTATGGAATTACAGATGCGACTCTAAGCAAAGATCTTGCATGGAGATTCAGTATTCTTGGAAGATTAATCGAAAGAGCTGACAAAACATCAAGAATTTTAGATGTTAAATATTATTTACTCCTACCCAGCTTAGATGAACTTGGAGGAGTTCTTGATGAGCTGCAATGGATTGCACTTTTACGTTCAGCTGGAGCTTATCAAATGTTTAGGAAAGCAGTGCAAAATTCTATAAAGCCTAATTCAGTTGCGAGATTTCTTTTACTTGATCCAATTTTCCCTAGATCAGTAAGATACTGTCTTGATGGGATAAGCAATACTCTTAAAACAATAGATACCTCTCCAAGTACTGAAAATCCTTCAGAATTAGAATGCATGAGAGGTTTGCTTAAAGCAAAGTGGAGTTATATCAGAATTGAAGATATAATCAATGATGGTTTACATGAGGCAATCGATTCATTGCAAATGGATTTAAATAAATTAAATGATCTCATTCAAGAAAAATATTTTATTAATTAATAAGTTTATTAATGAGAATTAAATACATTCACAAACTTGAATATAAATACGAAGACCATGTTCAATTAGGCGAGCATAGATTATGTATAAAGCCAAGGTCAAATGGATTCCAAAAACTAAAGAATTTTGAATTAAAAATAACCCCAGAACCAGAAATTATTTATCCATTACTTGCTGCCAGTGGAGAAGAGATAAATAGAATCAGATTCAATGGATTAACAGATAATTTAATTATTGAATCAATTAGCGAAGTTGAAACTATTAAACATCCAAACATTATTGATGGAGTTAAAAATAGAGATTTAACATTACCTTTTTGTAGAAGCATTATTAACAGAGATTTGCAGGGAGCATTAGAGGGATGGATGCCCAATGGACAACACGACCCCTCTGCTGTAGAACTTGCTCAAGAAGCCTTAGCAGGAAGCATTAATAACGCATTATCATTTACATATCAGTTAATAGAGATCATTCAAGATCGAGTAAAATATACCAAAAGACATACAGGTCCAGCATGGCCCGCTAGCAGAACACTGAGAGAACGTATAGGTTCATGTAGAGATTTAGCAATGCTGATGGTTGAAGCTTGCAGGTCTATAGGTATCCCAAGTAGGTTTGTAAGTGGTTATCATTTTGAAGATCCGATACCCTCTGAGTTGGATTTACACGCTTGGGCTGAATTATATATTCCAGGTGCTGGTTGGAGAGGTTTTGATCCCAGCGGAAAAGGATTAATAGATGATAGATATTTAACATTGGTATCATCTTCAAAATCTAATTTAACCTCTGTAATTACAGGAAATTTTATTGGAAAAAATAATTTAGAAAATACTTTATCCTGGGAAATCAAACCTCTTGAAATTAAATAAACACTAAATTTTTAATCTTTTAAAATAACAAAAAAACATAAATAATAATATGTTTCTTTTTTAGTGTTAATTGATACGTTCTTAGATATATATATCTGTTTTCATTTGTTTAATCTTTAAAGAAAATTGAACTCAAGTTTAGAAATTCCAGTTATCAAATCAAATAAATCAAAAATGTTTGAATTGATAAGTTATGAAAAATTTCGCGATACAAAAGATGTAAGGTTTTTTGATATTAGTGTTAATGAATCAAATTATAGAGATCTAGTTATTCACAGTGGTCCTGCAGTTAGTCCTCCAAATGATGAAGATTTTAATAATTGGCAATTTTACATACATCACAATCAAGAAGATAATCTATTAGCTATCTCTGGGGGTAGAACGTTTTTTCTTGTCAATTTTGGTTGGGATTATCCTTTTTATAAAGTTAGATTAGAATCTTGTGGATATATTTTAAGGATACCTAGAGGAACTTTTCATAGATCAATATCTGATGAAAACGGTTCCATCGTTTTAAATCAAGCCATTAGAGATGAAGGCGGTACAGTTGAATCTGAATTCAAAGTTACCAATAGCAAAGACAACAAAAAACTTCTAGATTGTATAACCAATCTTGAGCCTAGATTTAAAATTTATAGTGTTAAATAATCTTAAAAACATGTTCTAAATTTATACATCAATTTAAAAAATTATCTAATTGTTATAAAATAAATTTATTCAAGTTTTTTGATATGAAAATTCTAAGTTTTTTAAAATATTTTTTATGCATAACTTTTTCCTTCTTAGTCTTATCCTCTCCAGTTTTTGCTGGAGCAAATGTTGCTGTTAAAGGAGAAGGAGATGAAGTACCAAGTTATGTAAGATCTAATATTACAGGATTTGATTTCCATGGGGAGGATCTTCATTTGTCTTCTATAGCTGGAGCAGTTGCGAGAGATGCCGATTTTAGCGATGTTGATTTACATGGAACTACACTAACCCTATCTGATTTAAAAGGTTCTAATTTAAATGGAATTGACCTGACCGATACTCTTTCTGATCGAGTTAATTTCCAAAAAACAGATCTTAGAAATGCTGTTTTGATAAATATGATCGCATCAGGCAGCAGTTTTGCAGGAGCTCAAATAGAAGGAGCAGATTTTTCTTATGCCATTCTTGACAGCGAAGATCAAAGAAATCTTTGTGAAATTGCTGATGGTATCAATCCAACAACAGGTGTTTCAACTAGAGAAAGTCTTGAGTGTAGTTAGCATTAAAATTAAAAATTATATGTAAACTTTCTTGCCATTATTAAATTTATAAATCCTTTGTTCTTCGTCTTGAAATATCATCTCACCATTTAATTTGGATTTCTTAAATTTTGAAAGCCTTGCTCTGTGAATATTAGATTTTCTGTTAATACTATCTTCGTTATCATAACTTCCAATGTAAATATTTATATTAGGGTTTGAAAAGGTTTTTTCTTCTTCTCTTAAAAAAATTCTCTCGATATTTGTTTGAGTGCTCTGCAGTTTATTTTTAAATTTGTCTAATTTTAAGTTTTTTGGATTTTTAGATTTTATTTTTTTATAGACAAAAAAAATAACTCCAAGAATTAGAAAAACTATAAAAATATTCATTACCTATTTAATTTTTATTTTAATATCTACTCCTAAGTTACTTTTAGTAGTTAAAATTTCTTTTTTTAAGATTCCATAAGTAAAAATTCTAGATAAAGTTTTTAAAGATTTAAAAACTAAAAAAACAGTAAATAAAAAGAAAACAATAATGTTTTCTACAAGAATATTTTTATTTTTATTTTTTATGTTGCTCATGAAAGTATTAATTTAATTATTTTTCATCATTATTTGCATATGGACCGAAAAATTCACTAGCGTCTCTTCCCATTACTTTAGCAAGATTTAAACTTTTATCTATATCCCATTTAGATGCCATTCCATAAAGAATCCCAGCAGCAAAAGAATCACCACATCCATAAGAATCAACCTTTAATTTTTTATTTTTAAGAGCCTCATATCTTCCTCCTGGAAATATTATGCCTCCCCTCTCTCCCTCCGTTTTAATAGTATATTTGGGTTTTAACGATAAATCAGAAAAAGAAAAAGCTTCCCCGGGATCAATATTACTGCCTATTAATCCATCTAAAAGGACATTTGATTTATTAATTGTATTTAAACCAACCCTTGGTGTTGTACATAGTATTGAAGCTGATCTAGCCATTTTAAAAATCTCTGAATCAGATGCGGTAATAAAAACTCCGTCCATTTTTTTTAAAATGTTCCATTCTAAATTGTCTTTATAAGTTGGAGCTAACCTTTCTCCAATAACTGTTATTGCTCTTTCACCTTGAGAGTCAATTAAACTAAATCCTCTTCTAGTTGGTTTATCACGCCAAGCTACATGCAACTTAATTCCCATATTCGAGAGAATCTTGAAAGACTTATCTCCATAATCATCATTACCTAATGACGTAAAAAAATGAATTTGGTTTAAAGTTAAATCAGAAAGTATTTTCGCGATAATAGATCCACCACCAGCTGGATACTCAAGGGACTTTTCAGAATGAGAAATAACTCCGGGTTTTGGTAATTGATCAACCTTTAAAAAATTTATCCACTCAACATGACCAACAACGGCAAAATTTAAATTTTCTTTTTTAAATTTATAGTCTTCAACTTTATTATTCTTTTCAACAACCATAAGCTTTTAAATACTATTATTAAAAGAAATATTTTTGAAAAGTGAATTCATTTAACATTTTAAAAGATAATAAACAGATACTATCTTTTCTTTACCTTTTTCTATCAATTTTGGGAGCTGTTCTGCCAATGTTGGCAAATTTCGAATTTGCTAGGGAATATGGAAACAGCTTTGATATAAATAACTTCATTTCTTTAGCTAATGCAAACCCTGCAGCTCAGTCAATTTCTAGAGACTTATTAGTAGGTGCAAGTGCTATTTTTATATGGATAGTAAATGAATCAAAAAAACTAAACATGAAGAATATGTGGGTTGTATACATTGGAACTTTTCTTATTGCCTTCGCATTCTCTGCACCTTTTTTCTTATTTCTAAGAGAGAGAAGAATTATTGAATTAGAAAAGATTAATTAAAATAATCTCTTAAATAGAATTGTAAAGGCAATAAAGCAACAACAAGAAATTGAAAGCCAGATTATTGAAGCATAACCAAATAGATCTAATATGCGTCCTGAAATAAATGGTCCAAAAAAATAACCCATAGCGAAACATTGTGATAATAGAGCAAGTGCAAAACCTTTTTTATTTGAAGGAGCTATTCTGAAAACGACATCTGTTGATGTTGGAAGAAATGAAGCAGTCCCTAAACTTACTAAAATTAATGCCAAAGAAATTAAATAAAACGCTGGGATATTGAAATAACTAGAAATAAATAATAAAAATGAAGCAAAAGTGAAATTTATTAAACTAAATTTCAAGCCAAATAATCTTTCTTTCTTAGATATCCAAGAACCGACAGGCCATTGTAAAAACAACAATAAAATTAACTGAATAGAAATTATAAGACTAATAATTTCTTTGCTTAATGCATTACGATATACTCCACCTTTAACAAGATCCAGAGGCAAAGTTACTTGTATCAAGGCTAAAGAGGTAGTTATCAATAAAATAGATAAAATTATTATTGTTGAATTTTTATTCCATTTCAATTGTCCCTGATTAATTGGATCTACTAATTTTTTTTGAAAATTTTCTAAGTTTTTTTTTATAGAAGAACTATTTCTAGATATTAAATACGTGATAACTAACATGCAAAATATATCATTTATAAATATTGATTTAGAATACAAAAAATTCGTCATATACCCCCCTAAGAATACTCCTAGAAATATTCCTAAAGCTTCCGAACTTCTAACAAGGGCATAAGCTTTACGTGTTTCAATAGGATGACAAAAATAGGGCACCCCAAACTCGGCAGCAGGCCAATATATTCCTGCAGCAGCCCCAACAAGTGATTGTCCAATTATGTACAAAAAAGTATCTCTCGAAAAAATGAGGCAAAAGCTAGCGGCAATACTTAGTATTGAAGAAGTAATTATCGGAAATTGTATTTTTCCCGTTTTATTAAGATAATTACCTGTAAAGAGTCTTGTTACTGTTCCAATTATTGCTGAAATGGTAAATCCCAGGCCAATATCTGTCGCCGATAATCCTAGGTTATTAAAAATAAGTGATGTTAAATAAATAACACCTCCTGCTCCAAATGCAGCAAAAAATCTTATCTTGGTTATTAACCTCAAATGATAAGGAAATTGAATCCACCAATTTTTGCTAATTTGTAAACTATTTGGACTAATCACTAGTGAAATACATTTTTATAATTTTTTTTAGTTTTTGTGGTTTATTTTTTAATAATGGTTTAAAGGCTGCTGAAAAGATAAATATTAAGTTTGAAGAGATGGAAATCCCTCTTACTATAGAACAATTATCAAAATTAGAAAAATACAATGATGATTCAACAGAATTAATAGATTGGTTAAAAAAAAATGGATTTATAAGAGTTTTTGAATTATCAAAATTTTTAGAATTTCCAGTTTTCAAAGAAGAGGGATTAAATAGAGAAATATTAAGAAGTTGGATAGGTCGTAAAATTCTTACAGAATTAAGC
This sequence comes from Prochlorococcus sp. HOT208_60m_813L03, assembly GCA_002026145.1. Taxonomy (GTDB): domain Bacteria; phylum Cyanobacteriota; class Cyanobacteriia; order PCC-6307; family Cyanobiaceae; genus Prochlorococcus_A. The sequence continues at coordinate 28,799 of MWOQ01000201.1, forward strand.
AAAAGCATTAAAGTTCCAAATGACAATAATGGTGTAGAAATTTATAACACTATAGAAAATTTATTAGATCAAAAAAAAGAAGTTTCAACTTTAGACATAATAAAGGCATTACCATCAGAAGAAATTTCACTAGATATTGATAATTTAATTTTAATAATTTCATCTTGGAAAAATGAATTATCAATGCAACAAGAACTGTTATCCAGATTAAATAAACTTGAAAGAACGAAACAAAATGCCTTTAAAAATACTGAAAAAAAATCAACTAAAGATCTAATAAAAATTGATAAAAAAATTTATGCTCCTCACCGAGTGAAACCTTTTGAAATTGAAATATGGAAAAGCAATAAAACAAATGATGATAAAGAATTAATAATTTTTATGCCAGGACTTGGAGGCGAAATTAATAATTTCAAATGGATAGGTAACGAATTGGCTAGAAGAGGTTGGCCAATATTATTCATAGATCATAGAGGGAGTAATTTAGAATCATTTATAGAAGTACTCGAAGGTAAAGAAACAATCCCAGGAAGTGCAGACTTTTTCTTATACAGAATTAAAGACTTAGATGCTGTATTGAAAGCTCATGAAAATGGAGAATTTGGTTTACCTAATGATTCTTATATTTTAATGGGACATTCACTTGGTGCTTTAATAGCACTTTTATATGAAGGCAAGAAACCTACTGATCAACTAGAGGAAAAATGTGATTCGGCATTAAAAGATTTTGCGGTAACAAATTTATCTAAATTACTTCAATGTCAGTTGAGCGAGATACCATTCCCTAAGAAAAATATCACTAATAAGGCCAGTGCAATTATAGGCTTTAATTCATTTGGCAGTTTAGTATGGCCAAAAGAAAATAGTACAGGCATTAAAACACCAACTCTTCTAATAGGTGGTACGTATGACCTTATTACACCATTAATAAATGAACAATTTAGGGTTTTTTCTGCTTTAAATAATCCATTAAATAGATTTCTAATTATTGAGGGAGCAAGTCATTTCTCTCCAATAAGAATTAATAAAAGCCATGAAGAAAATAATGACGTCTTCAAAATAAGTGAATCTTTTATTGGTGCAGAGCCAATATTAGTACAAGATTTATCTACGAAATTTATAGTTGAATTTTTAAAAAATATTAAAGAACAAAAGATCCCTTCAGTAGTTAAAAACCAAAGAGATTTGGGACTTGATTTTCATCTTTTAGATCTTGAAACAATAAAAGAAATTTCCGAAAATTAATACTCTATTCGTGGATCTAAATATGCGATTAAAATATCCACGAAGAGATTTAAAGAGACTATTAGCATAGAGGTAAAAATTACAATCCCTTGAACTAAGGTATAGTCTCTTTGAGAAATAGCTTCATGTAATCTTAAAGCTATACCTGGCCATGAAAAAGTAACCTCGAACAATAGAGCACCTCCTGCTAATGAGGCCATAGTCAAGCCAGAAATAGTTACAATTGGCAATAGGGCATTAGGCAATGCATGGTTTAAAAATATTTTTTCCTTTGATATGCCTCTACATTTAGCAGCATTTACATAATCACTTTTTAATGTATTATCTAAATTTATTCTTAATGAGCGGCTGAATATACCACTTAATAAAAAGCCAAGGGTTATCGAAGGAAGTGCGAGATGATAAAGACTATCTTTTAAGGCAATAATATTATTTGAAAGAATACTATCCAAAACTAGAAAACCTGTAATTTGAGGTTGTTGCTGAAATATTGGAAATCTCCCTCCAATTGGGAAAATATTAAAGAATACAGAAAATAATAATTGCGCTAACATTGCACCCCAAAAAGGAGGGATCGCATATGTAGCAATTCCTAATATTCTCGTAATATAATCAACCTTTTTCCCTCTATTTGTTAAGCCAAGTAATCCCAATGGGAATCCAATTAGTGTTGCACTTAATATTGAAAAGAATCCAAGTTCAAGACTTGCAGGCAATGACTTAATAATAATATTAAGGACTGGCTCTTGGGTACTAAGAGATTGGCCAAAATCTAAGTACAATATATCTTTAATATATGAAAAATATTGATTTATTAAAGGTTCATTTAGCCCCAATTTATTTCTTAGAAATTCCCTAGAAACCTCATCTGCTCCAGATCCAAGTATGGCATCGACAGGATCGCCCGGAGCAACTCTTAATAAAATAAAAACTAATGAAGAAATTATCCATAACATTATCGGTATTAATGAAATTTTTAATAAGGAATAATTTAGTAGTTTATTTAAATTTCTACTCATTAATTAACTCAAGATCACTCAATGAAATTATTCCTGCACCATTAAAAATAGGTTTTGATATTTTATTTTGTGACCATGCTTTTTGAGAGGATATCCAAATAGGAATATAAGGTATTGAACTTGCTGCTATTTTTTCAATTTCAACAAGTTTTTCTAATCTTTTAATTCCACTTATTTTTTCACTTTCAAGAAATAAACTTTCCACTTTATTAGATCCCCAAAAACTACCGCTGTAAACTGATTCTCCTTTTTTACATATGCCATCAACTATTTCATTACAACTTAAAAGAGGAGTGAGATAAGCCTCTGGATCTGAATAAGCCCCAGTCCAATCGAGAAGAACTGCCGTATAAATTCCTAAACTTAGATTCTTATAAACTGTTGTAGATTCAACCCCATTGAGTTGAATATCAATACAATCTTTCAAATAACTTTTAATTTCTTCTTGCCATGTCAGAGCAATAAGCTTGTCAGTTGGTACATTCGATCTATAAGTAAGGGGTATTTTTAGAATATTTCCTTTGCAATAATTTTCTTTTTCCAATAATCTTCTCGCCTCTAAATAATCATATTTAGGCCACATTTCTTGATTATCTTTTTTCAATATCGGAGGAATAATTGATCTAGATGGCTTCCTTAATCCATAACTTACTTTTTCACTAATCAATTTTCTATTAAGACTTTTTGCCAAAGCCATTCTTAAATTAAGATTACTTAAGGGATAAGAACTAGTTTTAAGGCTTATAAAACTTAATTCAGTGAAAGGGCTATTACCTTCATTAAACTGTTTATTTTTGCTTAAATTATTTAAACTTTTTCTCTGACTATCATCAATTGAATTTGATAAAAGCACGTCAATTTGTTTACTTTTTAAAGCCCCAAAAAGAGAGGATGAATTTGAATACCCCACAAAATTAACGCCATTATTTAAGGGTTTTTCACCCCAATAATTCAAATATGGATCAATTGATTGAACTTCATTAGAAAAACTGGTCAGCACATATTTGCCAGTACCAACGAATTTATCATTTAGAAACTTTTCAGAATATTTTTTGTAAAATGTAGGAGATATTGGAGTTAAATTTACTGATGTGAGTAAACCATTTAAAGAACTTGATGGTTTATTCAAATTTATTATGACTGAATATTCATCTGGCGTTTCTATTGATTTAATCTTATTTCCTAAAATATAGTTCATCGTTCCAATTCTTTTAAATCTATCAAAGGTAAACTTCATCGCATTAGAGTTAAATGCAGTTCCATCGTGAAAAAAAACATTCTTTCTTAAATTGATAGTTATTTGAAGTCTATCCTTTGAAATAACTGGCAACCCCGAGGCCAATTCAGGGATTAATTCACCGTTAGAATTTAATTCATATAATGTGTCTCCTAGAGAACTGATTAATTGAATTGCTTTAAGAGTATTAGCTCTAGCTGGATCTAAAGATTCAATTTTTCCAGAACTTGCCACTATGATTTTTTTAGATATTCTTTTTGAGCCGCAAGAAGTCTGTAAAAAAGAAATTAAAATAATAAATATTGATAAAACAAAATTTTTTTTCATATTTTTTAAGTACTTAATTATTCTGAAGAATTATTTGAGCAAAAAATTTGTAAGGTTATTTGACTTATTTCTAAAGCAAATGTTTGTTTAGAATTACAGGCGAAAGGCCACTCTCTCACCCAACAAATTTTTTTTCCTATATTGATACCAATTACTTGAAAAGTCTTACTGCTATTTTTAATTTTTACACAAGCACCTTTGTAAAGGTTTTCAGAACAAATTAAATTCTTTTTTTCATTTTTATTGTCTAATATTTTTGAAGGAATCATTCAGGTGGTAAAGTCAAACTCTTACTCTCTTCGGTTTAACAAGCTATAAAGAAATTTGCAAACTATTTTTTTAAATACAACTTAATTGACTTGCAATTATTTTAACTTCATTTAGCGAATTTATTTCATCTTTCGATTTCTCAAAATCTCCATTATTCACCTCATGAGTAATAACAACAATTTCAGCTTTGTCCTCACTTGCATCAAGTTGAACAATTGATTCGATGGATACATTATTCTTTCCAAAAATATCTCCAATCTTTCCTATTACACCTGGACTATCAAGACAAATAATTCTAAGGTAATTTTTTTTATTTATTTGTGAAGATCCTATAATATGACACTCTCTCCAGAAATCAAAAGATAATAATGGATCTATTGAATTATTATTTTTTACTGAAGCGGCATGCAAATTTAATATATCTGAAACTACTGATGCAGCAGTTGGGCCACTCCCTGCACCTGGACCATACATCATTATCTCTCCAAGAGGATAAGCCTCTATTAATAAGGCATTGTTAACTCCCTTAACTGTTGCCAGTGGATGAGTTTTTGGGATCAAAGAAGGGCCTACCCAAATATTCAAAGCAAGAGAATCATTACTATTAATTTGTCCCCTCTCGGATAGCGCTAAAAGTTTTATTTCAAATCCTAATTTATTGGCATATTCAATATCCTTTAGATTAATTTTACTAATGCCTTCAGAATGGATCTCCTCTCTTTTGATTTTACCTCCAAATGCAAGTTCACTAAGAATTGAAATCTTATCAGCAGCATCATGGCCTTCAACATCAGCAGTTGGATCAAATTCTGCATACCCAAGGCTTTGGGCCAATTTTAAGGTCTCCTTGTAATCAGCTTTTTCATTTGTCATCTTTGAAAGAATAAAATTTGTTGTGCCATTTATTATCCCAACCATTTTTTTTATGCTGTTACTTTTTAATGATCTTTTTAAGGGTTCAATTATAGGAATCCCACCGCAAACTGCTGCCTCTGACAATATATAAACTCCTTCTTTAGATGCAGTTTTATATATTTCTTCTCCATATCTTGCAATGACTGCTTTATTTGCTGTAACAACAGATTTACCTAATTTTAAGGATTGCAGAATAATATCTTTCGCTAAATCAACACCGCCCATTACTTCAACAATTAAATCTATGGAGGGGTCATTAATTAATTTAAATGGATCATCAGTTAATAAATTATTATTTAGTTCAATATCCCTTTTTTTATTAAGATCTTTAACTGCTATTTTTGCAATTTCTATTTCTTTTAGAATTGGATGTGAATCAACTTCAGAACTTAATATTTTATAAATCCCTGAACCTACAGTTCCAAAACCTATAATCCCAATTTTACATTTTCTCATTTTTTATTTCTTTTAACTTTGAGTTTAATTTTATATTATTAGGCCTACAAAAATTCATTTGCTTGAGACTGCATTTTCAATAGAATGTTTAAAAAACCATTTGATCGTGAAGGGGTTAAGCTTGCCTTCAAACCAGTATCTTCTATAAATTTCTTATCTATTTCAACAACTTCATTTGGTGTTAACTCATTTAATCCACTAATTAGAAAGGCCAACAAACCCTTTGTTATCAGAGCATCAGAATATCCTTCCCAAAATAATTTACCGGCTTTAATAGTTGCCTTAACAAAAACTTCTGAAACACATCCCTTAACTTTATTTTCTTCAACAAGGATTTCACTATCTGGTTCTTTCAATTTTTTGCCTAACCATAAAATGTATTCATATTTTCTTTTTGGATCTTCTGATTTCTTCAACTTATCTACTAATTTTGATAAATTATTGTATTTTTCCTGATTTTCCATTTTTTAAAACTATAAATTAATCACTTTAGGATTTTCTATTATACAGATATTTCTTTTTCTGTGATAAAGCCCGATAAAGGGATATCCCACTCAGCTCTGGTTAATGGAATCGTACTTACACAATTAGAAGTTAATACTCCAATGCATGGAACATTTCTCCAATCATTATCTCTCCTTAATTTATCAAAATAACCTCCTCCATAACCTAATCTTGTTAAATTTTTATCAACGGAAAGACATGGTACAAATATCATGCTTATCTGCAAATGACTTAATGGAGAAGAATTATTTGGACTTAATATCCCCTCAGAATCTTTGGAGAGAGGGTTTTCGTCCCATGGATAAAATAACAACTCTTTTTTATCTTTACATCTAGGCAACGCTAAAGAAAATTTTTTCTTAAGACTTCTTATATCAACTTCATTTTTTAGAGGCCAATATATGACTATATAACCAATATTTTTATATCCCTTAACAAATGAATCAATATATAATTTTACATTCTTTTCTACATTTTCTCTTTGATAAAGAGAAATACCATCTCTTAGTTTTCTAAACATATTCCTCTCCAATCTCTTATTTTCAAAAATCGTCATATTAAATTTTCAGTTAAAGCCATCCTCATTTAGTTTTGTGAGTGCTATAGCCAATGCATCTGCTGAATCATCAGGTTTTGGAGGTTTCTTAAGATCTAAGTTATACATAACAGCATCAAGAATATCATTCTTAGATGCCTTTCCAGACCCCGCAATTGTTAATTTTATCTGAGCAGGTGAATACTCACTAACATGAATTTTTTTAGAGGCCAATACCATCATAATCACGCCTCTGGCCTGCACCACACTAATGGTAGTACTTGACCTGTAAAAGAAAAATTTTTCTACTGCGGCTGCAGTTGGGTTCCAAAGATTTATTAATTCATTAAGATCTTGGAATATCTCATAAAGTCTATCTTCTTCTTTTTTATCTTTACCTGTCTCAATAACACCGCAATCTAATAATTTCTTTCTTTCATTTTCTATCTCAATTATTCCATAACCAACTCTTGCTAATCCGGGGTCAATGCCAATTATTCTCACTTTTATTAAGCTTCAGCAGACAATTGAAATTTTGAAAGATTTTCTTTTTCATCTAAATCAAATACTTTACAAAAAGCTTGAATCACTCTTTCACCTGAATCAACTTGTTCTAAGGGATCTTTTCTAAGTCTATGTCTTAAAGAACAAGAAATAACCCTTGCTATGTCATCTTCTTGCACTTCAGTTCTACCCTCAAATGCTGCAATTGCCCTTGCTGAGCGATTTGTAACAATATCTCCACGTAAACCATCCACATCTAGTTCTCCGCAGATTGCAGAGATATTCAATCTTAAGTCATCGTCCATTTGAACAGAATTTAATATTTCTTGTGCTTTAATAACTTTTTGTTGAAGTGCATCCTGTTGTTTCTCAACACTCAATGAAAACTCATCAGGATTATCATCAAAAGAAGTTCTTTGATCAACTACTTGAACTCTTAATTCAGCATCTCTAACAGTCTTAACTTCAACACTCATTCCAAACCTATCCAATAGTTGAGGCCTTAATTCACCTTCTTCTGGATTTCCTGAACCAATAAGGACAAACCTCGCAGGATGTCGAACTGAGACCCCTTCCCTCTCAACTGTATTCCATCCTGAAGCGGCCGAATCTAAAAGTACATCAACTAAATGATCATCAAGTAAATTCACTTCATCAACGTATAGTAAACCCCTATTAGCTTTTGCTAATAGACCTGGTTCAAATGCCTTAACACCTTCGCTTAATGCCTTCTCTATATCAATGGTTCCACAAAGCCTGTCTTCCGTAGCCCCTAAAGGCAAGTCAACCATAGGTACTTGTTTTTGAGTACTCTCTAGATTTTCTCCTTGAGTAATTTTTTCCAAAACTTCTTTACTTTGTAAATCAGGATCGACTAGTGAACTATTATATGGATCGTCTTTAACAACATCGATTGCAGGCAACAAATCAGCTAAGGCTCTGATCGTAGTAGACTTCCCAGTCCCTCTATCACCCATTATCATCACTCCTCCAATTCTTGGATCAATAACATTTAACAAGAGAGCCAATTTCATTTCTTCTTGACCAATTACTGCTGTAAAAGGAAAAACTCGTCTTTTCTTTGTTGTAGGCACAGTTTTAGTTTTCTAAGATATTCAAATAATCAATAGATGCTACTTCAGAAAATGTTTTTAGTAAATATCCCTATCAAATTAAAACAAGAAGTGAATAATAACTAATCAAATTTATACTTACTTATTTTGTTTTGAATTGTTTAAAAACCAGTTTATTTGATGAACAATTCCTCTTAAAACATTTATTTCGTACGTTGATGTATTTGCCCTTAAAAAAGAATTCTTAAATTTACTGATTTTTGCCTTAGAGGTATGTTTTAAGAGGTATCCAACTCGCAAAAGCATTTCCTCTATCTCCACAAATGTATCATGTACTTCTTTCGATGATGCTAAGTTAAAAACTTTTAATTCATTATTTAGATTTTTTTTAGAAGACTTATTTAATTCATACAAAACTATTGAAACAGCGTGAGAAAGATTTAATGAAGGATTATTCTGAGAAGTTGGAATATTAAAAGTTTTATTTGCTAGAAGCAATTCACTGTTAGTTAAACCTCTATCTTCTCTTCCAAAAATAATTGCTAAATTATTTATCTTCTTAAAGGATAAAGTCCAATCAAATATATCTTCAGAAGATACAAATAATGAATCTTTATTTACATCAATCCTTCCACATGATGCTAGAACCAAATCACAATCAAAAATTGCTTTTTGAAGATCATCAAAAACCTTACAATGATTAAGAAATTTTTGACCTTTAAGAGCCATTTTTTTTGCTTCTAAAGAAAATATGTCGCATTTAGGAGAAACAATTCTTAATTCATCAACTTCAAAATTACTGCATAATCTAGCAACGCTTCCTACATTTAAAGGGCCATTTGGTTCAACTAAAATTATATTTAAATTAGAAAAATTTTTCCCCAAAATCATTCAAGGCTATGAAGATATTTTAATAAATTGGACATATTTACAGGATCAATTTCAAAACTTGGCATAGGAGGAGTCAAGCCTCCAGTAACTTGTTTTATTATCTCTTTATCATTCAAACGTTGAGTTATTGAGTGTAAGTCTGGACCCACTAACCCTCTTGCTGTAATTCCATGACATCCAACACAATTTATCTTAAAAAGAGCATCTCCTTCCTCAGCAGAGCCATTAAGCTCAAGAGTTTTAATAATATATTTGTTATTTTCATGATGATTTACGAAAAAAATTGAAAAACAAATCAATAAAACTCCAAAAAGAACAAAAACAATTTTTAAGAATTCTCTCTTAAAGTCTCTTTCTGCTGCAGTTGATGAAGATGTTGACACAAAAAATAGTCTCTATGTAACAATTGTGAGTAAGAAATTCAAAAAAGGCAAAAAAATGATCGAGCCTCTTCTATGTGGAATTGTTTTAGGTTTAGTTCCAATAACTCTTCTTGGATTATTCGTAAGTGCATGGAATCAATACAGAAGAGGTTCAGGGATGCTGGACATTGATTAAAAATGTTAATCTTGACTGTCCATAATTTCTTACATCTATAGTTTCCCACAAAGTACTTTTTTTAATAAATAGGTTTGGAGAATGTTCACAAATAACTGTTGAATCTTTTTTTAAAAGATTACTATTAAATAATTGATTTAAAACTATTTCATAGAAATCTACATCGTATGGAGGATCTAGATAAACAAAATCAAATTTTAATTTATTTAAATCCATATTTCTAGATGATAAGTTTCTCTCATAATTAGGTTTTGTCCATTTCAAAACGTCTTTACAAATAACTTCGATATCATTTCTCCTTTTGTCTATATTCTCCAACAAGAGTAAATTTTCTAAGCAAATTTTTGAGTTGATTTTGTTTTTTTCAATTGCAATTATTTTGCTTGCCCCGTGATTATAGGCTTCACG
>MWOQ01000202.1 GCA_002026145.1 Prochlorococcus sp. HOT208_60m_813L03
TAGCATAAAAAAATTATTAAAACAAAGATCTCTAGTTGTTGCATTTTCGCTATTATTAACAGGCTTAGGGGCCTCAATTACAAGTATATTTTTTAAAACTGGAATTTATTTTATTAATAATTGGAGATTAGCATTATTAGACCAATTCCCATCTATTACGGTCTTACCTATTTTTGGAGCTCTAGGAGGAGCTATTGCAGGATATTTGATCAAAAATATAGCCCCTGCCGCAAAAGGTTCAGGCGTCAGTCAAATCATGGGTTTTTTAAGACATAAAAAAGTTCCAATGAATTTAAAAGTAGGATTAGTAAAGCTCATATCAGGAATTATTGCTATTGGTAGTGGATTCCCTTTGGGTCCAGAAGGTCCATCAGTTCAAATGGGAGGATCAGTAGCTTGGCAAATGGCCAAGTGGCTCAAGGCTCCTACAGCTTTCAGAAGAGTAATAGTAGCAGCAGGTGGTGGTGCTGGAATAGCTGCAGTATTTAGCGCTCCATTAGGAGGGTTTGTCTATGCAATAGAAGAGTTATTAAACTCTGCTAGACCAGTAATTTTACTTTTAGTAGTAATTACAACTTTTATCGCAGATTCATCTGCTGATATTATTCAAGCCTTGGGCTTAGATCCTAAAGCAGGAGGCTTTGATTTTAACCTCGGATTTTTGATTCAAAAAGAATATGACCCATCAGTTTTTTTCTTACCTGTAGATTTTATTTACTTAGTTTTACTAGGAATGATTATTGGGATATTTGCAGAATTGTACAGCAGATATGTTTTGTTAATGCAAAATCTTGGAAAAAAGTGGTATAAAAATAAATTTGTTTTAAAAATGAGTATCTGTGGACTTATTTTAGGAAGTCTCTACTCTTTTTTACCCAGTACATTTCATA
>MWOQ01000203.1 GCA_002026145.1 Prochlorococcus sp. HOT208_60m_813L03
CTGAAGAAAAACTTTTAAAAGGCGAAATAAATAATCAATGGAAAGCTCTTATGAAGTTCCAATTAACCAGAGCTAGGGAATGGTTTCAAAAGTCTGAAGATGGAATTAAGTGGCTATCCTCTGACGCAAGATGGCCTGTATGGACATCTTTACGTCTTTACAGAGGCATATTAGATTCAATTGAAAGATTAGACTATGATGTATTTAATAATAGAGCCCTTGTAAAAAATTCAGTTAAAGCTTTTGAGCTACCAATAGCCTTTTTAATTTCTCGAATTAAATAACTAAGCAGGTGTTTTCTGATTAGCTAACAGATCTTTTAGTTTAGATAGTTCCCCCGCCCATCTTGGATCGGGTGCTTCAAGATTAGGGGCATCGCTATGGACAATTTTCTTAAAATCTTTCCTCTTCTTATTTTTGTTAAAGTTTCCACTATTTTTTTTGTTTGAAGCAGAATCTTTCTTTTCTGATAACTCTACTCTTAACTTGGATCCATTAAATTCAAAACCATTTAATTTTTGAATCAGCAAATTAGCATTTGCTTCATTGTTTGTTGTCGCAAAACCAAACCCCCTACATTCCTTAGTTTCCTTATCTAATACTGCTTTAAATCTAATAGAATCAGAAACTGATTTTAAAAGGTTATCAAATTCTTCTGGATTAAATCCTTGTGGTAAATTGCCAATGTAAATGCGAATGCTCATAAATTTTTAAAGATGATTTTGAAGTCTGAACTTCTAAACAAAACTAAGCTATGTGTATTTAATCACATTTTGGCGCATTTTGTTCAATCCATAGCCTTGCTTTATAAATAGCTTCATCAAAATTATCCAATCTTTTATATGCAAGCTCCATTGAAAGATAGTGTAAAAGCTTGCCTAAAATAGGCCCATCCTCTATTTGTAAATTTTTTTTGATTACATCACCATTAAGTAAGTTTGAAGGATGAAATAATTTATCATCGTTGTCACGCCATCTATGAAGCCAATCTAATCGTAA
>MWOQ01000204.1 GCA_002026145.1 Prochlorococcus sp. HOT208_60m_813L03
CTAATCCACTTTCAATTATCGTTGTGCATATCATTAGATCTACTTCTCCATTATTAAAGGCAATCATTGCATTTTCAAGCTCTGTTTCATTCATTTGCCCATGAGCAACAATAAATTTTAAGCTGGGAAACAAATTTTTTAATTTGTTTACAGCTTGATCTATATCAGAAACTCTTGGAAGAACATAAAAAATTTGACCTCCCCTATCAAGTTCTTGATTAATTGCAGTTCTTATAACATCCATATCTATTTCAGATAAATGTGTTTTTATTGATCTTCTTGATGGTGGTGGAGTATTTAGTAAGCTCATTTGTCTTAGTCCAGATAAGCTCATATAAAGAGTTCTTGGAATTGGAGTTGCCGAGAGAGTTAAAACGTCTATGTTGGCTTTTATTTTTTTTATTCTCTCCTTTTGCCTTACTCCAAATCTTTGTTCTTCATCAATAACTAGTAGTCCTAAGTTTTTAATTTCTATTTCTTTTCCTAAAATTTGGTGCGTTGCTACAACTAAATCAATTTTGTTATTTTTCAAACCTATATAGATTTCCTTTCTTTCATTAACGGTTTTGAATCTATTTAGTAATGATACTTTTATTGGGTAAGGTGAAAATCTATTATTTATTGTTCTCCAATGTTGCTGAGCTAGGATTGTTGTGGGTGCTAGTAATATTACCTGTTTGCCTGATGTAATAGCCTTAAAAATAGCCCGAACAGCTACTTCTGTTTTGCCATAACCTACATCTCCACAAACTAACCTGTCCATTGGCTTATCGCTTTCCATATCAGATTTTATTTCTTCTACAGCAGTAATTTGGTCAGGTGTTGGTTGATAAGGGAATGATTCCTCTAATTCATCTTGCCAAGGACCATCTTCTGGGTAAATGTAACCCTTTAATTTTTCTCTCTTTGCATAAAGTTTTAAAATATCGACAGCAACTTTTTTGATTTGTTTCTTATTTTTTTCTTTTATTTTTTCCCATTCTGTCCCTCCTAATTTATTTATTTTCGGCTTTACTTTTCCGCTTGATCTATATCTATTAACACTACCAAGTTGATCAGCAGCAACACTTATCTTCCCATCTTGATACTGAATGACTAAATAATCTCTTGAATCTCCAGTTATATTTATTTTTTCTATTTTTAAAAATTTTCCTATTCCATGATTTTTATGAACTATGAAATCACCGGGACTAATCTTATTTACATTTATATTTGAATTGACACTTCTTTTTTTTCTTCTTATGAAAACATTATTAAAAAGAGATTGTTGTGAAAATAATTCTTTATCTGTTATCAGGACAACTTTCCATATCGGAAGATAAAACCCCTCGATTTCGTAATTGTTCTTATTTTTTAAAATTAGAGGAGTTGAATTATTAATTGACTTATATGCTTCATTAATATCATTAGGATTGTTTAAGAAGTTTGTATTACATTCGTGCTCAAAAAGTAAAGTCCTTGTTCTCAATGGTTGTGCTGATAATATCCATACTTTTTCATTATTTTTTATATTTTTATTTATATCATTGGATAATTTCCCTACATTTTTAGAATATGAATTTAATCTTTTATCGTTTAACAAAAATCTATTATCAATATTGATCTTAGATTCAAATTCATAAAATTTTATTAAATTAAAATTTCCTAGTGAATTTAATATTTCGTCAAACTTTAAATGCAAATTAGGTTTGGCCTCTAAATTAATGTCATTATTTTTGAGGTTCTCATTTAATTCATAAGTACAATTATCAAAATTACTTTCTGAATCTAGATACCAATTATTTGCAAATTTTTTACAATCTTCTAATTCATCAATTACAAGAATTGTTTCCCTATTGATAAAATCAATTATGTTTGAGGGTTCTTCTTCAATTATTCCTAAATAACGATCAAGATTATTTTTATTTATATCTTCTGAATTAAAAAGATTGTTCTTAGATAAATCATTTAACTTATCTTTTATTAGCAAATCAAATCCAGCCTGTATTATTTCAATATTATTTATACTTTCTAATGTTTTCTGTGTATGGGGATCATATTCTCTTATTTTCTCAATTACATTATCAAAAAATTCTAATCTTATAGGAAACTCATTATTGACAGGATAAATATCTATTATTTCCCCTCTCCTACTCCAGAATCCTTCTGTTGAAGTTAAATTATCCTTTGTATAACCCAGCAAAGTAAGTTTATTTGCTAATTCTTGAATCTCGATTTGTATCCCTTTTTGCAAATCTAACTTGTTTTCAATTAATAGGTTTTTATTTATTAGATGAGGTTGTAGTGATCTCTCAGTTGATATAACAATATTAAGTTCATTTTTCTCTTTTTTTATTAATTTGGATAAAACAGTAAGCTGACTAAATTCAATCTCTTTTGATTTATTAATTGATGAGTATGGTAGATGTTCTGTTGGAGGATAATATAAAACTGCTTTATCATTTATACTTTCAAAATAACCAATCCATTTGTAGGCAATTTCTACATTTGGACAAATCAATAATATATTTTTTTCCTCTTTTTTTGCGATGCTATCTAATATTATTGATTTAGCATATCTACTTGAACCAACAATATTTAATTCATTATTTTTTGAAATTCTCTTTATTAATTCAGAAGTAATTTGAGAGTTTGAAATGTAATCAACTAAAGTATTTAAACTCATTTATGGCTATCAATCTTGATTACAAATATCGGATACATTATATTAGATTTTATACTGATTGTGAATAATATTTGATGGATTCAGCCGCAATAAATTCTTTTATACCTACGCTAGATCAGGTAGACAGTTGGTACGAAATCTTTACACTTTTACCAATATTAATTGCTCTAGAATTATTATTATCGGCAGATAATGCTGTAGCATTAGCTTCTCTTACTAAATCCCTCGATAGTTCAGAATTAAGGTCAAGAGCCTTAAATATTGGTATAACAATATCTTTATTATTTAGAATTATTCTAATTATATTATCTAATGTTCTTCTAAAGTTTATTCTCATAAGAGTTTTTGCTGGTTTTTATTTAATATATTTATTCTTCTCTAATGTTTTTTTAAATTCAGATATAGAAAACTCTGAAAATGGGGCAGATAATAATAAAAATAATTTTAGGTTTTTAAGGGTTGTAGCGCTTCTTTCAATTACTGATTTTGCTTTTTCCATAGACAGTATCACTACTGCAGTAGCTATAAGTGATCAATACATATTAATTATATTTGGAGCGGTGATTGGAGTATTAGCCTTAAGATTTACATCGGGGATTTTTCTAAAACTTCTGGATATATTTTCTAGATTAGAAACAGCCGGTTACGTAGCAATTTTAATAGTTGGGATTAAACTTTTACTAAATACGTTAATTAAAGAATCTATTCTTCCGGACTATTATTTTTATTTTTTGATTCTTTTTGCTTTCATTTGGGGATTCTCTATAAAAGAATCTAAAACTTAATCTGAGAGATATTCACCTGCTGATGGCTTTAACTGTTGAATTAATTGCTTTTTGCTAGAAATGTTTTTGCCTTCTAGTTTTGCTTCTAACAAAATAATCGGATCAGTTTTAGTTGAAATTATAATTCCTTCATTTTCTATTACAGCAAGAATAATTCCTGGTCTTGAATAATTGCTCATGAAAAAGTATTTTTCATTTTTAATTTCATCACTAGTCAAAACTTTGATTTTAAGTATTTTAAGGTTCTTACCTCTAAAAGTTGTATTAGCTCGTGGGTATAGTGCTTTTATTTTTTGAGAAATTTCAATTGCCTCATTACCCCAATCAACTTTAAAGTCTGATTTTTCAATCATTCTTGCGTAAGTAATTTCTCTTCCAAGGGTATTTTGTTTTATTAATTGAGAATTAGTATTTTTTTTAATATTTTCTTCTATTAAAGATGTAGCACTTAAAAATAATTTTGCAGATACAATACTAAGTTTTTCCGATAGTGTATTTAAATTATCGACATTATCGATTTTAATTTTTTCTTCCAATAATATGTCGCCAGTATCCAGTCCCTCGTCCATTTTCATAATTCCTACACCAGTAAATTCATCGCCTTTTATTAGAGACCATTGGATTGGGGCAGCACCACGCCATCTTGGAAGTAATGAGGCATGTGCGTTCCAACAACCAAATTTTGGGATTTCCAATATCTCTTTGGGTAAAATTTTCCCGTAAGCTATAACAATAAATAAATCACAAGAAAGTGATTTAAGTTCATCGATAAAATGTATGTTGTCTTTGATTTTCTCTGGAGTATAAATTTTTATAGATTCTTGCTTGGCAAAACTTTTAACAGGTGAAGATATTAATTTATTTCCCCTAGATCTTTTCTTATCCGGTTGGCTTACTACTGCAATTACCTCGTGCTTAGATTTAATAAAAATATCAAGGCTCGCAAGTGAATATTCAGGAGTACCCCAGAATATAATTCTCACGCGTCGCCAGTTATTGATAATTCATCTACCCATATATGTGGAGAAATCCCACTTGTTGTTACCTCTTGGTTTGATTCGATATTTACGATATTTTTCAAAAGATATTTAATATCCCCTGCGACAGTCGCAGATTCTATTGAAATTTTTGTACCGTTTTTATAAAGCCATCCATCAAATGGAAGAGAGAATGAACCTTGACTTGCTCTCACACCTGCATGTATTGCGTTTAATTCTTCAATATAAACAAATTCCCCCTCATAAGTAGAGTGATCTAGTGATGTTTTGAGATCAAAGTTTCTTTCTGATTTTTCAACTACTATCCAATCAGGAGATACTGAAACTTTTGATCCTAGTCCAGCGTGGCCTGTGGGGATTGTTTTAAATATTCTTGCAGTAGATTCAGAATGTATAAAATTTTCAATTATCCCTCTGTTAATTAAACATAGTCTTTTGGTTGGGGTTCCTTCTCCATCAAATGGTGATGAAGCAATATTCTTTTCGTGAAGACCATCATCATAAATATTAAGTGCTTCTGTGGATAGTTTCTCTCCTATTGAATTTTTATTAGATAAGCTCACTCCATCTATAATGCTTCTAGCATTAAACATTGAGCTAAAGGCGTTAATGATAGTTAAAAAAGACTCTGGGGAAAAACATATTAAATATTTATCAGTTTTAATAGATGAATAATTTAAATGAGAAATTGTTTTATTTGAAGCCTCTCTAATACACGACTCTATATCTATATCTTCGACTCCATATCCAAGTTTTACAGAACCTGAACTACGAGGTTTATTATTTTTTTCTTCTGCTCTTGCATATAAATATAGTGCGGCTTGACTTTTAGAAAAACTTCGAAAAGCACCATCACTATTTGCATAAATTCTCTCAAAGAAACTCTCAGATATACCATTATATGGAACAGATTTTATGGATTGATGACTTTTTATTAGTTTTACTTCCGCTTCTCTTAAAAGAGTAAGTAATTTTTTTATTCCAACTGGACTTCTTTTTTTAAATTCTTTTACTTTAATAGGATCCTTCGCTAGTGGCGAAAATTCCGTACTTTCATTCTTATTGCCAAAATCAGATGCTATATTTGCTTGATTAAGAGCCTTTTTAATACCAGATTCACTAATATCACTTGTTGTAGTAATACCAACTAGATTAGATTTGTTCCAAACTCTTATAGTTAAAATTTGCTTTTGTGATGCCTTAAGTTGTTTAGCATCTCCTTTATCCACTTGAACAGAATAATCATTAGAAAAGCTTGCACCATAATCCCATTTTCTTATATTTAGAGAATCTGCAGCTTCTGAGATTTGAGTTGTTATTTCTCTTGGATTCATATCCTATCTTCCACCAACAGTGATTGAATCAACCTTAATATGAGGTTGGCCAACAGTTACATTGACACTTCCACTGATGGATCCACAAAAACCAGGTGCTAATTCAAGGTCATTTCCGCACATTGATATTTTTGGCATTACTTCTTTAGCCTCACCAATCAAAGTTGCTCCCTTCACTGGATTAGTTAATTTTCCATTTTTAATTAGATAACCTTCTTCTACAGCAAAATTAAATTGTCCTGTAGCACCTACACTGCCTCCACCCATTGATTTGCAGTAAAGACCATCGCTAATACTATTTATTAGATCTTCTTTGGAGTAATCACCTTTAGCTATATATGTATTTCTCATTCTTGAAGCTGCAGCAAAAGAATAATTTTGTCTTCTTCCACTTCCTGTTCTTTTATGTCCAGTTCTTAATTCACCTGCTCTGTCAGATATGAATTTTTTTAAAATTCCATCTTTTATAAGTACTGATTTTTCGGGTTCCATACCTTCATCATCTACTGATAATGAACCAAAGGAACCTTCTGATATTCCTTCATCAATTGCTGTTACAGATTCATGAGCTATTTTTTCATTTAATTTATGTTCAAATGGTGTTGTTCCTCTCTCTATTTGAGTAGTTTCAAGTAAATGACCGCAGGCTTCGTGGAATATAACGCCACCAAATTTATTAGCTAAAACAACAGGCATTTGTCCCGCATCAACATAATCTGCAAATAACATATTCATTGAGCTTTCAAAAACATCATTAGCTGCTTTTTCGTGATCCCATGATCTGAATTCATTAGGCATTCCTGACGATCCAAATCTTCTACTTCCACTAGATCTATATTGGGCATCACTAGCAATTACATTAAGTCCAACTGTTTGATGCAACCTTATATCTGATACATAGGTTCCGTCGCTGGAGGCTATAATAACTTCTTGCAGATTTCTTGAATAACTTCCTTTTCTAGTTATTATTTTATTATTTTTTTTTAAAGACTTTGTGCTGACTAATAGTTTTTCACTTATCTCATGAATCGATGGGACTTCATTAATCCAATTTTTCTTGGATAAACTATAATCCCTATGTTCATTTAAACCTTTAAATGATTCTCCTTTTTTGTTGTTTGTTATGTCTAACATCTCAATAGCCTGAGATACCGATCTCATCAAGCCATGCTTTGTTAAATCATTTGTACTTACAAATCCATCCTTTTTATCTTTAAAGATCCTAATACCAGCACCCCTTCCAAATGATGGACTTACACTTGTAATAAAATCTTCTTCAGCTAAAACACTTGAGTTATCGGTATTTTCAATAAATATTTCCACAAAATCAGCCCCAAGTCCAATCCCATAGAAAATAATTTCTTCTAATAATTCTTTATTAAAACTACCAAAAACAATTTCATTTGATTTGATTTTTGATGAAAGCATATGAGTCTATAATTCTTCTCTTTAAAAAGATTATCTAATCGAAGGTTGGAAATCTTTGCTATCAAGAGGTTTTAATAAGTATAGTCTCAATAACTGGTAACCGTTTGATAAATATTTAGGTAATTTTTTAAAAGTTTTAGATACTTTATTTCCCTCATTACTTGAAATATCGGAAAGAACCTTATTATTTTCTACTATTTTATTTAATCTTCCGTAAAAAGATTTATCATAAACGTCCAACACTACAGGAAAAACTCTAGCTGCAGTTTCATTAGTTTTATTAATAACATACTGGTCGTAATCTTTAGCATCTAATCCTAAGGAAGCGTAGAAATCCTTTTTGATCCCCAGATCCCTTGCATACATAGTCGCAAATACAGCAAGTAAGAAAAACCTAGACCATAACTTGGATGTTAATGGAAGGTTGTTCAAAAAGTATCTAAATCTATGGAAATAGTCAAATAGTGGATGTGTAAAGGTAGAGCCCCCAATGGTAATTTTTTTGCTTAATGATTTAACGGTACGTGGTTGTGCTTTCATTAATGCGTCAAAAAAGTCACCATGCCTATTTTCATCTTGACACCAATTCTCAAAGTAATTAAAAAGTGGAAAAATCTTGCTATCTGGATTCTTTTCTAGATGCCTATAAATTGCGATGTATCTCCAATAACCTATTTTTTCGGATAAATAAGTAGCGTAAAAAATACTTCTTGGTGGGAAATAAGTGTAATCTTTATTGGCTGTTAAAAAACCTAAATCTAACTGAAGTCCAAAGTCACTCATTGATTTATTCAAAAAACCTGCATGTCTTGCTTCATCTCTGGCCATATGAGCAAAACATTCAGCAAGTAGTGGGTTTTTGACTTTAATTCTCTTACTAAGTTCCTTATAAAGTAAAAAACCTGAAAACTCTGAAGTACAACTTCCCTCGAGAAAATCAACAAAAAGCTCTCTCGTCTCAGGATCTAATTTTTCTGCAGCGCCTTCAAATTCACTATTTCTTACAAAATGATGTCTATTGTAATCTTTCCTAAATTCCTCACATATAGCTTCCAATTCCTCTTCGTTTATTGATAAATCCATATTTTCCATCGCCTCAAAGTCTGTTGTATAGAATCTTGGGGACAAAATTGTTTCTTTTGCTGGTATCTTTCCATTATTAATATCTTTTTTATTTTTCGATTCAACAGTTGATTGAGCCATTTTTTATTCGGTCTATTAATACTATTATTTACTATGATTTGTATTTTCGAGGGAAAAGTTAACTTGGTGTTATTGTTTTTCTAATTAACTCCTATTAACTTTTGCCCATTTAATCTTTGAAGAACTCTTGAAATAATTAATTTTAGGGTAATTCTTTTTTCGTCAATGAGAAAAGATTCAATAATACTTGGTTTTTGATTAGGTTTTGATAAAGAAATACTTTTTAATGAACTAATGTCATCCTTCTCAAAGGATAACCAAAAGTTACATGTATCTTTAATTTCACAATTTATTACCCAACATTTATCTCCAGCAATAGGTCTATTTGTATTAGTGAGGTTAATATTGCTTATTTCTTTTCCTCTTTGATTAATTTCCTCAGTAAGTGAAGGAATTAGGTGTAGGTTAATAAATTCTTGGAAAGGCTTTTTCTCTACTGGGAGTTCTTTTTTTGGTTTTGTTATAGGTTTTTCGCGAGTATTAATTTCATTTTTTATGACAACTTTAGTCGCAGAATCATTATTTATATCCATATTGATAACTTTTTCTGATTTAGGAGCTTTTATTTCCTCAGAGTTTGATTTAGTAGTGTTGTCAGATATTTCTTTATTTAGTTCATTATTTTTGTCTAAATTTTCTTCCATAAAAAAAACTATTTACTTCATTATAAATTAAAAAAACAATTTTTAATTAATTTATTTTACTACCAATCATTATCAGCATTATCCCAGTCATCCTCAATATTTTGATTTGAAAAACTTTGCTCTTTTTTTAAATTATTATCATTCATATTTTTGACTACTCTGTAATTAACAGAAATTGTTGGTTGAGTTTCTCTAATATCCCTTTGTGGCGGCATCTCAACGTTTGGTTCCATTTCTTCCTCATTATTATTAAATACAAAATCATCCTCCACATTTTCGGAAGTTTTTTTTCTGAAACTAGTACTAATAATTGTTGTATTCAATAAAGTGCTTACAAATAAACCAGAAAAAAACGAAATACTGACTAACTTACCTATACTTACCTCTTGGATGGTCCATTTAAAGTATCTAAATGACGTCTTCTGATTATTATTTTTATATAACAAAATTTGAAAAATAATTATTAAAAAAAAAGTTAAAAGTAAATATTTTTTCTTAAACATAATTTTAAAAAGTTACCTTAAATTTTTTGTTAATATTTCCATAATATATTTTGTGAAAATATATTTATGTTAATTCTAAATCAATTTGATATTTAAGAATATCGACTTTTATTATTTTTACTTCTATTGGATCTCCAACTTTATATGATTTTTTGGATTTTCTTCCAATCAATAGATTTTGCCTTGACCTGTATTCATACCAATCATTATTAAGAGTGCTTACGTGTACTAAACCCTCTACATTTAGTTCTGATATCTCAACAAAGAAACCATATGTTTGCACGGATAAAATAAACCCACTATAAATATTACCTAGTAATTTTTCTGCCTTTCTTACTTTTTTTATATTTATCATATTAGATTTATATTGGTTAACTTTGCACTTGAATTCATTACGTTTATCTATCACAAACTTGTTAAATAATATTTCTAGATTTTTTGAAATTGATGAATTAAATATATCCCAATTTACTAACTCTAATGATTTACTCTCAGATATATTAATTTCATTTATATTATTTTTCTTTGATTTCTTACCATTTATTATCATATTAAAAATACAGTACTGATTTATAAGATTTGTGAAGTCAAATCCAGGAATTGTCCATGGTGTAATAAATAATTTTTCTGATTCATCATTATCGTAATCTTTAGATATCAACCTTATTTCATTGTCCTTAAATTCATTAATTAGAAGTTTATGTAAGATTCTTTTTTTATTATCGTCGTCACATAATTTAATTACTTCACTAAATGTTAAATTGCCATCTTCATTAAGCTCTAAGTCATTATCAATAAATTCTGAATATTTGATAATTTCATTAGCATTAACGTAATCTATTCCCTTTGAGATGTATCCTGCACTTTTTAAGCCATATTGATTTGAATGTTTGAACCATATTAAATTAGCTTCATATAGTATTGGTGAAAGGTAAGTTTGGCAATCTTCTTTATTTAATGATTCAAAATATCCTTTTGAATATTCAGCAGGATTGTGAATAAAAAATTCTTCTAGCGCTTCAATCTTATTCAGTGGCGCAGGAATTTCCACCTTACCCTCCAAAAGATGTTTTTCTCTGAATGAACATGAAATTTCTAGTATTTTATCTAAATCGTCGACATATTCCTTTATAGGTTTTAAAACCCGAGAAGTTATTCTTGATTTGCTTTTTCTAGATAGAAGCGCGTGAGTATGATCACTTCCAACAATAAGAGTGCATTTTACTAAAGTAAGGTGAAATGACCAATCAATTATTTCATTATCACTATTTAAATTCACGCAGAGGCTTATCGCTTCATTCTTTTCACCAAATTTAAATTCAGAATCATTTCTTATGGCTTCACCAAGGTAGTTTTGCCAATCATTTAATAATGGTAATGATTCAAAGCCTTTGAATAATATTTCTAGAGATTTTTTACTATTTAGATCTACTCTTTCTGCAAGATTATTTGTATGTATCCATAATTTAGTGTTTTTATTTTTTCCCTGCTCTATTTGAATCATTGGAAGCATTGGAGAATTATTAGAATTCCAACTTTTGAATAAATAAGAGTTTTTATCAGTAAGGTCTATCCTCTCCCTTTGTTCTATTTTTTTTGATTCAATATGATTTAAATCGTATGATTTAACGATATTGCTTTTAGATAAAACAAAGTCTATATCATTGTCTTCATTATTGTTTAGTTTTAGTTCTTGTATCACATGACCTAGGCCTTCTTCATGACCTATTGGGAATCTATCAATCTCAACTTTTACAATATTCTTATTGTCTGGATTGAAAGTGTATTTTTTATTCTCTTTTGGAAGTTTAATTTTAGAAAGGATCCTATCGTCTATTGGGATTGCATATACATCATTATTTATTATTTCAACTTTAGAAAGAAGTATTTGATTTGATCTTTCAAGAATACAATCAACTATTCCCTCAGGTGATCTTCTTTTATAACCCTCTTTTATTATCCTTACTAAAACTTTATCTCCATTCCATGCATAGTTAAGTAGATTTTCTTTAATGTAAATATCTTCTTTGTCTTTTCCCCTTACAGCAAAGCAATAGCCTTTGCTACTACATCTTATTTTGGCGACAAGATGATCACTATCTTTTATGCAGGTATATTCATCATCTTCATTTTTATTAATTATTTCAAGTTTTTCAAGAGCTGTTAGAGCAATATCTAATTTATCCCTATCAGATTTCTTAGTTATTTTTAATAATCTGCATAATTTTTTATATTCTAATCTTTCTGATTGATTAAGATTATCAATTATTGAGGATGCAGTGAACATGAGCTAAATGAAATTATAAATTAATTTAGAGTTATACACTTCATTATTACACCTTATTATCCAAGCTTAAAACTAATTATTTTCTTTCTCTTCTTTTTCTTCTTTTTCAATAGTGAAAGAGTTGATAAAAAGCCTTATACCAATTATAAAAAATGTGATGGAGGCAATTGACTTAAGAACAACTTCTGGTAAAAAACTTGAAATAGAACCGCCTGTTAAAGCTCCTAGTAAACTTGCTAAAACAAGTGCTGAAGAAGATCCTAGAAAAACTGCTAATGGTTTATTTGAAGTGCCGCTTATAGTTAAAGTAGCTAGTTGAGTTTTGTCACCTAATTCAGCTATGAAAACGGTTAGAAATGTTGATAGTAATAAACTTAAAACCATTTAAAAATAATTTTTGAAAGTTTCATAAGCTAAAAATATACTTATCAGTATCATTAAAGCACCAGTTGATAAGGCAAAGTTGCTAGGAGATATTTTTTTTGATACCCATTTACCAATAAGAACTCCTACTATACTAGAGCTTATTAACGCTAGAGAACTTCCAAGAAAAACAATTATTGGCTTTCCCGATTCCGCAGAAAGCATCAATGTGGCTATCTGAGTTTTATCGCCAAGTTCAGCAATAAAAATTGTTGTAAAAGTCGTTATAAATATAGAAAAAAAACTTTTTTCTATATTGTTTTCCTTTTTTTCTAACTTACTATTCATTTTCCTGAAACGGCAATTTTAAAAGTTTTCATCTCTTTACTTTGGTATCCATAAATTGATGAAATATGTTGTTTGCAGCAATCTATTAAAAATTTGTCACCAGATTTCAAATATCCTTTAAATTTAGTTGAAAATTCATTTACTCGACAAAAATGTGGTCTGGTTTCGTAAATTAAGCATTTTTTATTTTCTCTGTCTAGGTTTTTACACCAACCGTCTCTATCAGTCATCGAACTTATCAAAGCTATATCTTCTTTGTTAAGTTTGTCAGCTAAATCACTTCTTTCGTTCAAGTCGAATTTACAACAAGCCCCACATTTTTCTATACATGTCCATGATTTCATAATTTAATTCAATCTTGTAACGTATCAGTACAGTTTCGTCATTTATTTGTAAAAATAGTATCACAAAACATATTCATTAATTATGGCAACACTTATTCCTTTGGCTGTAGTTGCGTTAGCAGGACCAGCAATAATTGCTCTAGTATTTTACCGTAAATAAAAGAAATTCTTTTTGGTGACGTATCTTGAAGGTGTTTATTGGGATTTGGATGGTACCATCGCAAATACTGAATTAGAGGCACATTTACCTGCTTTTAATAATGCTTTCAATGACCTTGATATTAATTGGAATTGGGACACTAATGAATATATAAAACTTCTGAAGATAAATGGGGGCAAAAATAGGATTGCTTATTACGCTAAATCTAATAATGATGATTTCTCAGAAGATTTAATTATCAAAATTCATGAAACAAAGCAGTTTCATTATTTAGAAATAATAAAAAAAAATTGTGTTAGTTTAAAAACTGGTGTTTTTAGATTAATAAATGAATTACATAAAAAAAAAGTAAGACAATTTATTGTTACATCAAGTTCAAGAATTCAAGTTAATTTACTTGTTGAATATCTTTTTAATGGCTTCAACCCTTTTGAGTTCATTATTTCAAGTGAAGACGTTGAATTTAAGAAACCAAATCCATTACCATATTCAAAAGCAATCCAATTAAGTGGTATAAACAAAAACAACTCAATTGTTTTTGAGGACTCCAATCCAGGATTGAAATCTTCCTTGGCAGCTAACTTGCCTACAATTTTTGTCCCGTCAAATATCCCAATTGTTCTTGAAGAAAATATTAAATTAGATTGTATTTTAGACAGTCTTGGTGATGAGAATAATGTGGCAAACGTAATTAAAGGCCCTAAACTAAAAAAATCATATGTTGACTATGGTTTTCTAAGTGATTACTTAGTCTCTTTTAGTAATGCAAAAAACTAATTTTTCAAGAATTATCTACCAGTTAAATAATTTATTTTTTGGTTTTCTAAGTGATACTTGGAGGACAAAATCTATTGGACTAATTTCTGTTTTGACAGGTTATTTTTTGTTCGCAAATTTTCTTACAAAATTTATATCTGAAGGTAAAAATGAGTTAATTATGGTCCCAATAATTATTGTTTTTATTGAAATTATTATAAGAATTAAACCTACCGCAAGTTCAAAATTTTATTATCTATGGACGGTAGTTGATAAATTAAGAATTGGTGCAATTTATGCGATTATACTTGAGGCATTTAAATTAGGATCTTAAAACCTATTCTTCTTCTTCTTCTTCTTCAATAGGATAAACGAAACCTTGAGCTTTCCCAGTTAAAACTGATTTACCCAGAGATATAGCTTTTTGAGCTGCTATTGCCGCTTTACCTTTCCAGATAGCGTGCCTTTGGTTCCTTTTGCTTTTCGATTTTTTCTTCTTTGGTACGGCCATTCTTTTTCTTTATTTCCATATAATAATATAACCTTTAACTGGTTATCTCCAAAACTTTTGAGTATATTTTGTTTATATACGTCAATTTTTTAAATAAGCATATATGCTTTATTAATCACTTATAAAGATTAGTGTTTAGATCAAAATTCTCATATTCAGATTCTAAATCAAGTTATTCGGATCTTCTAGAAGATATAGAGACAGGGAAAATAGAATCAATATTTTTCTATCCTAGGCAAAGAGAGATTGATGTTCTGTATAAAAATGGTGATAAATTTAAAATACCTATCCTTTACAACGATCAATTAATCCTTGAAAAGGCTACTGAAAATAAGGTGGATTTAACTATTAACAATAGTAGAAAAGAAGCGTCAGCTGCTAATTCATTTGCTTCAATAAGTCTTTTCCTTATTTTCATATTAGCTATAGTCTTAATCTTGAGGAGTACATCAAAATTGGCTTCCAGAGCCTTTGGTTTTACCAAAAATCAAGCTAAATTTGTAACTATTGATGATGTGGAAACAAGATTCGATGATGTAGCTGGTGTCCCAGAAGCCGCTGAGGAATTAAAAGAGGTAATAACATTTTTAAAAGAACCAAAGAAATTTGAAAATCTTGGTGCAAAAGTTCCAAAGGGAGTTCTTCTAATTGGCCCACCAGGAACAGGTAAAACATTATTAGCTAAAGCAATAGCTGGTGAATCAGGAGTGCCCTTTCTCTCAATATCAGCATCAGAGTTTGTAGAACTTTTTGTTGGTGTTGGTGCAAGCCGAGTTCGGGATCTATTCTCTAAGGCTAAGGAAAAATCTCCTTGTATAATCTTCATTGATGAAATTGATTCTATTGGTAGGCAAAGAGGATCTGGGATTGGAGGTGGAAATGATGAAAGAGAACAAACCCTTAATCAGCTTCTTACTGAATTAGATGGTTTTGCTGATAATTCCGGGATTATTGTTTTAGCAGCAACAAATAGACCAGATATTTTGGATGCAGCATTATTAAGACCAGGTAGATTTGATAGAAAAATTGAAGTAATGCTTCCTGATTTAGATGGAAGAAAAAAAATTCTTTCAGTTCACTCACTTTCCAAACCACTTTCAACCGAAGTTGACTTAGGATATTGGGCTTCTAGAACAGTTGGATTTTCGGGCGCAGATCTTGCAAATTTGATGAACGAGAGTGCTATACACTGCGCAAGAGATGAATCAAAATTAATCAGTGATCTTCATATAGAAAATGCTCTTGATAAAATTACCATTGGCCTAAGAAGTTCGTTAATAACTTCTCCAAATATGAAAAAAATTATTGCTTATAACGAAGTTGGAAGAGCGATTGTATCTGCCGTGAGAAATGGAATTGAATCAGTTGATAAAATTACGATTTTGCCTAGATCTGGATCTATAGGAGGATACACAAAAATATGCCCCGACGAGGATGTAATCTCTAGTGGCTTGATTTCAAAAAGATTATTATTTTCAAAAATTGAAATTGCTTTAGCTGGAAGAGCAGCAGAAACGATAGTTTTTGGTGAAAGTGAAATTACACAATGCTCCCTAGATGATATCTCTTATGCGACAAATATCGTAAGGGAAATGGTTACAAAATATGGTTTTTCAATTATGGGTCCAATTTCAATGGATTCTGATAATAATGAAATGTATTTAGGAGATGGATTATTTAGAAGAAAGCCTCTCATAGCAGAAAATACCAGTTCTAGAATAGATAATGAAATCATAAATATTTCTAAAATTTCATTAAATAATTCAATAAAAATATTGAAAAAAAATAGAGTCTTACTTGATAAATTAGTTGATATACTCTTAAATCTAGAAACAATAGATAAAAAAGTTTTTAAATTAACAACTTCTAAATTGTTGAAATTCTGATTTAATTGTTTTAAATTAAAAAAATATTTTCTTGATAATTAAAAACGACACAACGAAGTTATTAGTTACACTTTCATTTTTACTTATTCTTCCATTTGTACAAAAACAATGGTTTAATTTGTATTCATTCAATATTAATGATAATTCCTTTTATTCAATCCTTTACTATTTGAGCGGTGCAATATGTCCCTCTTTAGTGTGTTTAAACTCTTTAAAAAACTATACATACCATGATTTTAAAAAGGATAAAATTCATAGTATAAAAATAATTAAAGGAACAAGATTATTATTCTTTGTAGCAATTAATTTAATATTTCTCTCTTACTTTATAGCTGATTATATATATATAAATTTTGACCTTATATTTAATTTATTTCTTGAAGAAATTAATGTACCAAAACCTGATATTCCACAGTTTAGTTTTGTTATATTTATGATTTCTATCTTATTAATTTTTAAGAAATCTAAATTTTTGATAAAAAAAATAATATTAGTAAATTTTATTTTGATTTCTCTCTATATTTGGCATCTTCAAATTAATAATATTAGTGTTGATGATCAGTTTTATATTTATGGATATTTTGGTTTAAAAGACTTAAATTTAATTAATCTTTTTATCCTTGTCTCCATAGAAATTTCTTTTTATACCTGGTCTTTCTTATCATATAAAACTAATTTAAGCGATTGGATCGTGCCCAAACCTAAAAAAGGGGATGTCATCCCCTTTTTGAATATATTAATTTTTTATTTTTTTATAATTATTTACTACTCAATACTTACTTAAATGTTTCTAATCCTTCTATAGCGAAGAAAAATATTCCTTACTACCTTTGGGGTCCTCTAACATTGTTTTCTCCCCGGGGGTCCAGTTTGCTGGACATACTTCATCTGGGTTCGCCGCAACGTATTGATAGCCTTGAAGAATCCTAAGTGTTTCATCAACATTTCTACCTACAGGAGCCTTATTAACCGTCGTATGCATAACTACTCCTTCGGGATTGATAAGAAATAAACCTCTATCTGCCTCCCCATCATCATTTAGAACATTGTACGCCTGACAAATTTCTCTTTTTAAGTCTGAAACTAACGGATAGTTAATATCACCTATACCACCTTCATTTCTTGGGGTTTGTATCCAAGCCAAATGACAGTGTTTGCTATCAACTGATACCCCAAGTATTTCCGTATTTAATGCCGAGAAATCTTGGTATCTATCACTAAATGCAGTGATTTCAGTTGGACATACAAATGTAAAATCTAGTGGGTAAAAGAATAGAACAACCCATTTACCTCTTAGACCTGAAAGTGTAATCTCCTTAAACTCTTGATCATATACTGCTGTAGCACTAAAGTCTGGTGCTTCTTGGCCAACTCTTAAGCTCATGAAAAAATTTGTCCTTATTTAAATTATGTATGGTCTGAATGACCGTAATAAATATTATAATTTTAATAATAATAAATTAGCAAGTTTTTTTTTAATTCAATGAAATGGCACTATTCCTTTACAAGGAAATTTACAATTTTGAATCACAATAAACTTTTAAAAAATCTCAAAAAGGAGTTAATTAAATATCCCATTAACAGGTTTAACAATAAAGATTCGAAATAAAAGAAATTTTATTTTATTTAAGATTACTTTAAATTTAACTCTCTATAATTGTAAATATTCTTTTTAATATTTTTAATTATGGCTAAATATATTGAAAGACTCAAGGAAAAAGTTAAACTAAAAAAATTTGATTCTAATCAGCCAATTGGAGCTTGGATATTCGTTGTAATTTTAAATATAGTTGGATTTGCTGGTTATTTTTACTTAAAGGTAAATCATATACAACTAGGTAGTTAAAAACTTATCTTATTTCCTTCTTAATTGAGCGACAAAAATTTTTTAGTCTTTCATTCCTCGTTAAGTCAGGTAAAGTCCAAATCGATTCTTTCTCAGGTAATGGATCTTTGCTCCATTCTTTAAATTCTGCCATTATCGAAGCATTATTTAATTTTGATGTATACCGTTTTCGTTTTTTTAAATATTTTCTTATCACTATAAGATTTGCCTGAATATATTCCCTCATAATAGATACTCAATCTTATATTAATTTATCATCTAGAAAGTTCTACTTTTAAGAAAAGATTAATTAGACATTTTGGACTGCTTGAAAAAGTCCAAACGAATAACCTCCTATTAGAATCCAGCCAAGT
>MWOQ01000205.1 GCA_002026145.1 Prochlorococcus sp. HOT208_60m_813L03
GAGGGATTGATTTTTTTTAACAAATGATGGAGATATCGTAAATAAAATACTTAGAGCAAGAAATAATCATGAAAAAGAATACATTGTAAAAGTTAATCGTCCGATTAATATTGATTTTATTAAAAGCATGAGTAGTGGAGTTGAAATATTAGGTACAATAACTAGAAATTGTTTCGTAAAACAATTGGGTCCAAGAAATTTTAAAATAATACTCACACAGGGACTTAACCGCCAGATTAGAAGAATGTGTGAGGCCCTAGGATATAAAGTAAGATCATTAAAGCGTGTAAGAATTATGAATATTAAGTTAGATTTGCCAACAGGAGAATATAGAGAACTTAGTGAAGAAGAACTCTTAGAATTAAATGGATTACTTGAAAAATCCTCAAAAACATATAACTAATCAAAAC
>MWOQ01000206.1 GCA_002026145.1 Prochlorococcus sp. HOT208_60m_813L03
ACCGCTCTTCCGATCTATTTAGCATCTATGGAAGGTGCTGTTTTAAGTGGTAAATTATGCGCGGAATCAATTAATAAGGAGTATTCCAAAACTCCTCAAAATGTTTCTTCATGAGATTTACATTCCAGTAATTTAAAAATTCATCTAAAACCTTTTTGAAAAATTCAATTTCTCAACTAGATCAAGCATACGAGATATGCAGAAAAGAAACCCAACAATGGGCTAAAACCTTTTACTTGGGAACGCTTCTGCTACCTATAGAAAAAAGAAAAGCTATTTGGGCTATTTATGTTTGGTGTAGAAGAACAGATGAAATTATGGATAGTAAAGAAGCTGCAACGAAATCAAAAGATGAGCTTTCAGACAATTTAGATGCGTGGGAAGAAAACACAAAAAATATTTTTAAGGGAAATATTAAATCTGAACTTGATTCAGTTCTTCTAGATACCATCGAAAAATATCCTCAAAGTATTCAACCTTACTTAGATATGATAGAAGGTCAAAGGATGGATCTTAATAAATTCAGATACAAAAATTTTGATGAATTAAAACTCTATTGTTATAGAGTGGCAGGTACTGTTGGTTTAATGACTCAAAATGTTATGGGCATTGATAGTGCTTATACATCTGCTCCATGGAGTGCCAAGCCAGACCCTTCAGAAGCGGCTATAGCTTTAGGTATAGCAAATCAATTAACTAATATATTGAGGGATGTTGGAGAAGACAGAGAGAGAGGTAGAATTTATCTCCCACAATCTGATATTGAAAAATTTAATTATTCTGAAGAAAAACTTTTAAAAGGCGAAATAAATAATCAATGGAAAGCTCTTATGAAGTTCCAATTAACCAGAGCTAGGGAATGGTTTCAAAAGTCTGAAGATGGAATTAAGTGGCTATCCTCTGACGCAAGATGGCCTGTATGGACATCTTTACGTCTTTACAGAGGCATATTAGATTCAATTGAAAGATT
>MWOQ01000207.1 GCA_002026145.1 Prochlorococcus sp. HOT208_60m_813L03
AGAATAAATTTCCCAGCATTTGTAATTTGTGATGGCGCTCCTAATATTATCTGGTCTAAAAAAAGAAATAAATTTCTAACTAGTGATCCTAAGTCCTCTCAAAAATGGCTTACCTCTGGAGAAATATTTGAAAGGGCAAAACATGACTTAGATTTTCTACTAATAGAAAAGGCTTTCCAAAATAAAAACTCTAAATTTAACTTAAGTTGGTTTTTGCCCGCGTTAAGAAAAAATAAGGGAATTCTATTTCAAGTCGTTCTAGCAAGTTTTTTTGTTCAGCTTCTTGCCCTTTTTAATCCATTACTAATACAACAAATATTTGATGCTGTAATTAGTCAAGGAAATTTATCGAGCCTTAATATTCTTGGAACTATTTTAATTTCAATGTCTTTAGCTCAAGCTTTATTAGGTTCATTGAGAACGTTCTTATTTGCAGATATGACTAATCAAATTGATACAAATTTAGGTTCTTCAATTATTCATCATTTGCTAAGACTTCCAATTGTTTATTTTTCTAAACGTTCCGTCGGAGAATTAAATGGAAGGATAAATGAACTTGAAAAAATAAGGAGGTTCTTGACTAGTACTGCTATCACAGTTTTTCTAGATGCAATTTTCTCTCTCATCTATATAGGTGTGATGATGCTTTATTCAGTTAAACTAACTTTTATGGCATTAACAATTTTGCCTCTATTTATTATCCTTACTATCATAATTGCTCCAATAAATAAAAAACAGCTAAGGAAACAGGCTGAATCAAAAGCAAAAGTACAAAGTCATCTTGTTGAAGCTCTCAATGGAATAGAAACAATCAAAGGACAAGGAATGGAAATATATAGTCATTGGAGATGGGAACAACTATATAGTCGACAGATTAAAAATGGTTTTAAAAATATAGTTACTAACACTGCAGCTAGTTCTGTAAGTCAATTCCTTTCTCAATTGTCGGGATTAATAGTGATTTGGGGAGGCGCAGTTCTTGTCCTTAATGGGGAAATGACTTTAGGACAACTTATTGCCTTTAGAATATTGTCGGGATACGTAACAAGTCCGATTTTAAGATTAACAAGTACTTGGCAAAACTTTCAAGATATTGCTTTATCAGTAGAAAGGTTAGGAGATGTTATTGATAATAAAAAAGAGAGTGAATTAAATGGAGATAATTTACCTCCTTTAGAAAATATTAGAGGTGATATCTCTTTCGAGAATGTTAGTTTAAAATTTGAAAACTCTAATAATTACCAACTTAAAGACATCAACTTTCAAGTAAAAGAGGGAGAATTTGTAGCTGTCATTGGAAGTAGTGGTTCAGGGAAAAGTACTTTAATGAAAGTTTTAATGAGACTATATGCTCCAAATCAAGGTTTAGTAAAAATAGACAAAAATGATATAAATAAATTTGACCTTTACTCCATTAGGAATCAAATTGGTTTTGTTCCACAAGAAACACTTTTATTTAGTGGAACTATTCAAGCAAATATATCATTGCCAAAACCTGAGGCTAGTTTCGAGGAGATCAGAGATGCTGCTAGAGTAGCAAATGCCGATGATTTTATCCAAGAATTGTCAAAAGGGTATAGTAATGATATTGGAGAAAGGGGTATAAAAATATCTGGAGGACAAAGACAACGATTGTCAATTGCAAGAATGATAATTAAGAAACCCAAAATCTTGATTTTAGATGAAGCAACGAGCTCATTAGATGGAGAAAATGAGAAAAAAGTATTGTTTAACATTAAGAAGAAGTTTGAAAACCAAACAGTTTTTTTTGTCACCCATAAATTAGATAATATGGAAATGTTTACAAAAATTCTATTAATGGATAAAGGGAAACTTATTGAAACTGGTAATCATGAAGATTTAATGAAGATAAATGGGAAATATGCTTCATTAATAAATAAAAAATATACATAAGAAGAGAAAACTTCAACTATTAAATTTGGAAATGGAATTTAAAAACGAAGAAATACTTTATAAGCCAGCCTCACTTTGGATAAGAGGTTTAATTTGGGCAATTGTTGGTAGTTTTAGTTTTGGATTTATTTATGCTTGCCTTGCACGAATGGATGAGGTCGTAATAGCACAAGGAGAATTACAAGCTTTAGGAGCAGAAAGGCCAATAAGAGCGCCAATATCTGGAATAATAAATGAAATTTTTATAAAAGAAGGTGATTCTGTTGAAAAGAATTCTAAGCTTTTAAGATTTGATAGTAATGTTCTACTAGCCAAGAAAGAGGGCCTTGAAGCAAAGTTAGAGGAATTAGAGTCTAGTATTCAATCCGAAAAGGAGATTTTAAAAGAGATATCAATTCTTGCTGATGCTGGTGGGATTCAAAAACTTCAATACCTACAACAAAAAAATAAAGTAAGCGAACTAGGTTTTGAAAAAAAACAAGTAGAAGCCGAAATTAAAGAGATAAATTTTGACAAATCAAAAACACTTTTAGTTTCACCAGTACATGGAAAAGTTTTTAATCTAATTTCAGTAAGTAAAGGATTTGCAGCTAATCAAGGAGAAACACTTTTAAAAATAGTACCAAGTGGGGATACAGAAGCAAAAATTTTTCTTAAAAACTCAGATATTGGTTTTGTTAAAAGTAATATGAAAGCAAAAATAAGAGTAGATGCTTTTCCCTTTACTCAATTTGGTTCAATTGAGGGAATTCTTAAATCTGTTGGAGATGAAGTAATTCGTTCAAATCAACTGAATCAAAGTTCTCTTTTTCCAGCTTATGTAAGTTTAGAAAAGCAGTATCTTGAAAAAAATGGAGAGAAATTCTTTGTACGTTCTGGCCAAAGTGTTTCTGTAAACTTAATTGTTCGTGATAGAAGAATAATAAGTCTTTTAACGGATGCAATTGATAAAGCAATTGATTCTCTTAGAGGAATAAAAAGCTAAAAAAAAGCTTTCTAATAAATTGCATCTAGATCATCTCTGATTATCAGTTTTTTAATATGATCTTTTACCTCAACATGACTGTAATTTCCAAAACCATCAAAATTATTGAGATAAACTCTATCCCCTCTTAAAATAAAAAAAGTATATATCCCACGTTTCAACTCAACCTTAAATTCGCCATTTTCTTTCGTATTAATTATTTCGTAAGAATTTAAAGAATTTACTTCAAAATCTGGTTTTCCTTCATGAGGATAAACCCCCTCAGTAGCTATGAGCTTATAAGGTTCTTCATTAATAGTATTTTTAATTTTATAGTTCATCTGATTACCAACATATTTTTTTACTATTCCTTCTACAATAAAAGTTCTTTTATCCATGGAAATAGGAATAGATTGATTTTGATTTAGAAAAAAAGATAATAGGAAACTTTCAAACAAATCTCTGATTAAATAACATATTGATTATTTTGAACTTCATATTGATCTTTAAAAGAATTATTACTAATTAAAAGGTTTTCCTCAAATTCATTATTTTCATTCTCGATATCATTCTCTTTCAAGCCCATAATAATTTCATATTTAGTTTGATCATCATAAAAACCTTCCGTACCTCCTATAAACATTTTTTCTTCACTTTTAACTTCATTACTTTGATTTATTTCAGCAACAAATGCTTCTAATTCATCGCTCTCTTTTATTTTTTGATCATCATAAAAACCT
>MWOQ01000208.1 GCA_002026145.1 Prochlorococcus sp. HOT208_60m_813L03
ATTTTTCCATTTTAAGAATTGATCCAATTTCATTGTTTTTTATACCTAAAGATATTGATAAAGTAGGATAAACAATTAAATATATAATATCTTGAGATTAATACCACCATTCAGACCATATTCAAATAGGTTTATCAAGGGTTTTATATGCATGCTTATTTACGTAGCTTGTTGGCCTTTATTAGCTTATTTAGCTGGAAACTTAATCCCAGCAATTGGGTCGGGTGATCTCTCAAAAGTTTCTAACATAATAATTAAATCTTTATTTGTATTTTTAGTTCAAAAAATTGCTCAATTTGGACAGGATGTATTCATAGCAAAACCATCTTTAGAAATTAGTGAAGTGATGAGAGGAAATTTATTTAGCAGAATTCAAAAAATAAAGATGAATTCTGTTGAAAAGATTTCAGCTGGTGATATCACATATAGACTTACAGAAGATGCCGACAGGGTAAGCGAAGTTATTTATAAAACAGCTCAGGATACTATTCCATGCACTTTACAGTTGTTAGCGGTAATAATCTACATGTTTTATTTAGACTGGTCACTAACTGTATCAACATTCGTTTTAGCACCATTGATTATTCTTTCAGTTAATAATTTTGGAAGAAGAGTTTTAATAGCATCCGAGAAAAGTCAAGAATCAACAAGTAATCTAGCAGGTTTAATAGGTGAATCTATAAATGGGATGTCCACTATAAGAGCTTTTGCTGCAGAAAATTGGATTGAGAAAAGATTTTATAAAAGATTAAGTACAAATAAAAAAGCAAAATATAAAACATTAAAACTACTTGCATTTCAACATCCAGTTGTAGGATTTGTTGAAGCATTTGGGATATTAGCAATATTAGGTTTAGGAGCCGCAAGGATCAATCTAGGTCTTTTAACAAGCGCAGAATTTAGTAGTTTTTTTGCGGCAATATTAATGCTTATTGATCCAATAAGCCATGTAAGTACAAATTTTAATGACTATAAACAGGCAGAAGCCTCAATAAAAAGGTTGAAAAACATAAATCAAGAACCTATCGAAGATGATAAAGAAAATTTACGAAGGATATCCAATTTTGAAGGCAAAATAAATTTCAAGAAAGTAAATTTCGCTTACAAAAAAGATAATCAAGTACTTAAAAATATCAATTTAGAAATTAAAAGAGGGGAAGTCACAGCATTTGTGGGAGCTTCTGGAGCTGGTAAAAGTACAATGTTGGCTTTGATGCTAAAGTTTATAACTCCAAATAATGGAGACATATTTATAGATGATAAAAATCTCAAAATATTAAATACAAAAGATATTAGAAAAAACATTGCATTAGTACAACAACAGCCTTTTTTGTTTTCAGGAACAATTATTGATGTAATAAGAATGGGGAGACATTTTACCAAAGAAGAAGTTATAGAATCTGCAAGAAAAGCAAACGCTCACAACTTCATTCAAAAGCTTCCTGAGAAATATGAAACTAAGATAACTGAAAGAGGATCAAATTTCTCAGGTGGTCAGATTCAAAGGATAGCAATTGCAAGAGCAATACTAGGGAACCCCTCAATTCTTCTTTTAGATGAGGCCACAAGTGCGTTAGATGCAGAATCAGAATCTGAAGTCCAAAAAGGGCTCAATACAGCTATGAAAGATAGAACAGTTATTGTAATTGCTCATAGATTAGCCACTACTCAAGAGGCAAATAAAATAGTAGTTTTCGATAAAGGGGAAATTGTTGAAGTTGGGAAACATATTGATTTAATCAATAAACCCGGAATTTATAAAGAATTATGTGAAAAACAATTGATTAAAAAATTATAACTCTATCTTATTTATTAAAAAAGTAAATCCATGAGCGAAAACACAAATGATTCTGCAAATCCAGTTTTAACCTTTGAAGGCAAAAAATATTTAATAAATGAACTTTCTAATGAAATAAAAGAATCTATAAAAGTATTACAAATAGCGGAGACGCAACTTAAGATGCATCAAGATACTCTCAAATTACTTTCAATTAGTCGAAACTCTCTAGTTAATCAATTAAGAGAAAAACTAAAAAAAATAGAATAAATTTTAATAATTATGGATTTCTTGTAGAGAGTAAGTATAAATTTTATTACTTTGCAAAGCTTTGATCGCCTTAATAGCTGCCTTTGCTCCAGGAATAGTTGTAAAAGTTGGAATATTATATTCTAGAGCAGCACGTCTTAAATAAGCATCATCATGAAGAGCCTGTGAGCCAATTGGAGTATTAATTATTAATTGAACAAGTCCCGAACGAATTAGGTCCTCAATATTTGGTCTTCCTTCATGAACTTTTAGTACTTCTTCAACTTGAATACCTAAATTAATCAAATACGAAGCCGTACCCTTTGTTGCGATTAATTTAAATCCTAAGATCAAAAGTTCTCTAGCAACTTCCTCAAGATTTTTTTTATCTAAATCATTTGTAGACAAAAAAGCTACTCCTTCTGAAGGAACACCATTACCTGCTGCCAATTCCGACTTGGCGTAAGCAATTCCAAAATCTTTAGCTAAACCCATTACTTCTCCAGTAGATCTCATTTCAGGGCCAAGTAATGTATCAGATCCAGGAAATCTTTTAAAAGGTAAAACGGCCTCTTTAACTGCCTGATATTTTGGAGAAAACTCTTCTGTGAAATTAAGATCTTCCAATGTAAAACCTTGCATTAACTGAGTAGCTAATTTTGCAACTGGTTTACCTATAGCTTTTGAAACAAATGGAACTGTCCTTGATGCTCTTGGATTTGCTTCAAGAATAAATAATTTACTTTTTTTATTATTTGTATTTATTACTGCAAATTGCAAATTAATTAAACCAACAACATTTAATCTTTGTGCAATTAATTTTGTCCAGTTTCTTACATTTTCTATTGTGGAGATTGAGAGGGAAATAGATGGTAAGCAACAAGCTGAATCTCCTGAATGAATTCCTGCAGGTTCCACATGTTCCATTAAGCCAGCAATTACAACCGATCCTTCTGAATCGCATAAAGCATCAACATCTATCTCAATGGCATTATTCAAATATTGATCAAGAAGGATTGGATGATCAGGTGATACCTTAACTGCTTCAGAGATGTATCTAGATAATTCATTCTCATCTTTAACAATTTCCATTGCCCTTCCACCTAAAACATAAGAAGGTCTTACAACCAAGGGGAATCCAATATTTTTTGCTACTATTTCTGCTTCATTTTGATTACGTGCAATACCGTTCAAAGGTTGTCTAATACTTAATTCTTCAAGAATTTTTGTAAATTCCTCTCTATCTTCTGCTAAATCAATAGATATTGGAGAAGTACCTAGAATTCTTGATCCAGTTCTCACCCCATCCTTAGATTTAAGCCATTCAAATAAAGGTAATGATAATTTCAGTGGAGTTTGACCTCCAAATTGAACAATCAAACCATACGGATTTTCAGCCTCTATTATATTAAGCACATCCTCCAAAGTTACAGGCTCAAAATATAAAATATCGCTAGTAT
>MWOQ01000209.1 GCA_002026145.1 Prochlorococcus sp. HOT208_60m_813L03
TTTTCATTATTTAGTAGTGATATTTAATCCCTAAACATATTAACCAAAACACACATCTGCTACGATTCTTATTATTGAAATCGTCTCTTAATTATTTCCCTTTAGCAAACAAATAGTATAAATCTCTAATGCAGCTATTAAAGAAATTTAACTAATGTAGATTTTCAAATAATTTGATTAAAAAATTTTTAAATTTTCTGGTATTACTATACCGAGCTAATATAAATAAATTCCTCTTAAAATAACGCAAAATATGAAAAAATTTATCTCATATCGAAAATATTTATCTTACTTATTAATAAAAATAAGCTTCAAGAATGATGGGAGATAATTAATTATTTCCTTTTTTAGCAACTGATTTATCCAAAAAAGATTTTCATGAACTCGAGAGGTTAGAATATCAAAAAAGATTTATTTAAAATATGGCAAGCCAGAATTATCTAATTGCAATAGCTTTAATAGAGCAAAACCTTGTTAGAGCAATGCCTCTTGGAGGGAAAGAAATAAAAGATGATTTAGAAGAATCAGAAAATCTAAAGAAACTTGGAGAAGAAGTTATTTTAAATCTTCTAATGAGAGTTTTTCAAAGAAGTGATGAAGGTGCTTTAAAAAGGGCTTCTGAAGAAAAAGGTTTGCTGCTGGTTCATATGCATCCTAAAAGAATGCAGAAAGAGCTTCCATTTATTAAATCTGAATGGATAAGAGACGGAGATACACAACAATTTTTAAAATACCTTGGCAATCTATCCAAAGAAGTATGGACTGCATCATTTGTAAAATACAAAGGAATTGAATTTACCTCAATCTCAAAAAATGAAGAAATCTAAAAAACATATATAGATATTTTCTTTTTATACGATTTCTTTCTTTAAATTATTTTTTTCCTTATAGACTCTGAAACACCTTTTTCCATTCCAAAAATCTATTGAGGAATATTCAATATTATTTTTGACGTGCAAAGCGCAATTGCCCTCAATACAAAAA
>MWOQ01000021.1 GCA_002026145.1 Prochlorococcus sp. HOT208_60m_813L03
CAGGATAATCCAAGCTAGGTAAAATTTGCTTTTGGCTAACCAATTTTAAAGTTTTGTTTTTTTCAATAAATCGTTCAATTAATAAATTATTTTCATCAGGGCAAATAGTACAAGTTGAATAAACTAAAGTACCATCTTTTTTCAAAAGAGGGAAAATACCCTCCAAAAGTTTTTCCTGTAATAAAGTTAAAGATTTTATTTTTTCTTTACTCAAAGACCATCTAGAATCTGGATTCCTGGAAAGAGTTCCAATCCCTGAACATGGAGCATCTAATAAAATCTTATCAAAATAAGATATAAACTTAGGATTTAATTCAATCAAACGCGTAGCATCAGCCTTAAGGGTATTAACAGATTTCAAATTTAACCTTTCTAAATTTGATTGCAGTATTTTCAATCTTTTTGCTGATCTATCTACGGCAATGATTTCAGCACTATCATTTGTTAATTCTGCAAGGTGAGTAGACTTACTTCCTGGAGCTGCACAAGCATCTAAAATCTTTTCACCTTCTTTTGGATTTAAGAGCGGTGCTATCCACTGAGAAGATCTATCTTGAATTGTCCAAAGTCCATCACTATATCCTGGTAAATTTTTTATAGATCTTGGATTAGATTTTAAAGTAATTCCATTATGTAAATCTTTAATAATTTCAGCATCAATTTTATTTTCATGAAGTATTTTCAAAAAGTTATCTAAATTAGTTTTTAATTGGTTAATTCTCAAATCAATTGATGGTTTTTTATTAAATGCCTTAATGATATTTTCACCCTCACTATTGCCGACCCATTTATAAAGATCATTCACAAGCCATAATGGAAATGATTCAAGATATGAAATTCTTTCTTTTCTATCAGAAGATAATTCCGGAAAGATTTTTTGTTCTAATTTTCTTGATGCATTTCTCAATATCGCATTTACAGTTCCCGCTAAACCATTTAAATCTGTTTTTTTAGCTACTTCTACAGTGGTAGAAATAGCAGCAGGAAATGGGATTTTATCCATTTTCAATAGTTGATACAATCCTATGTGTAGAAGCCATCTTAACTTTGGAGGCTGTTTTTTATGATTAATTTTTGATGTATGATCCGTCCATAGATCAAGAAATTTTCTATACCTTATGCATCCAAAAGATAATTCCGTAATAAAAGCTATATCAAGAGGATTAAATTGATAATTTTTTAAAACCTTTTCAAGAGCATGATCAGAAAAATCACCAGAACTAACTTTTAATAAAATTTCCCAAGCTGCCTTTCTTTGTAAATATCCTATGCTCAAAATATAATTAATTTTTTAAAGATAACTTTAATATACAAAAAATTCAAAAATTTAAACTACTTTTTTAATTGCAGAATTAAACCAAATAAAACCTAAGATAGAAATAAGTGAAAGATTAAATCCTAAAAAAAGAAAGATATTTAAAGAATGGATTCTTTCCCGAAAAAATATTTTTTTCTTTTTTTGATACTTCATTATTAAAATAAAAAAACTTATTCAGGATTTCAAACGGCAACCAATATTGATAGATCCTGCATCAAGCATTCTGCCTAATCTAATTGCTATAGATTCCTCCAACCTAGTGAAATTAGATTGATGGGTAGTTATCCAATCTAATTCAGAAAAAGTGATAATTCCCGTCGAATTACTTTTTAGAAAAAGTGTTCCAATTTCCATTAGATAAATCTAATTTATCTAAGCTAACATCCGTACTTAATATTTCTTCATAACATAATATTCTTTTAATTTTTCAAAGACAAATGTAGGTTATTACTCTTAATTTATTGAATATCTCTTAAAAATTTATCGGCCGTTTTTAAGTGATTATTTAATTTTTCCTCTGACATTTTATCGAGATTTCTTGTTAACATTGCCAGACGATATTGCTTTCTAAAAAAGCTTTCATTATCTTTAATAAATTTCCAAAATAAGCCATCCCATATTTCACACCATGGGCCACTTTTAAAATTAGACATTTTTTTTACATAATTAGAGCTTGATATATATGGCTTTGTTGAAAAGATACCACCATCACTAAACTGACTCATTCCGTAAACATTTGGGACCATAACCCAATCATAGGAATCAATAAACATTTCCATAAACCATTTATAAACTTGGTTGGGGTGAATTCTACATAGAAGCATAAAGTTGCCAACAATCATTAGCCGCTCAATATGATGACAATAACCAAATTTAATAATATTTTTTATAACAACGTCTACTGGTTCAATTCCTGTATTTCCTTGATAAAAAGATTTTGGAATTGGCTTATCTTCAAAATTCCAAAAATTACTATTTCGCATCTTTGTTCCGTACTTTTTATAGACGAGGCAAATAAATTCTCTCCATCCAATAATTTGACGAATAAAACCCTCTAAAGAGTTAATGGGAATATTATTATTTTTTGCAAAAAGTAATGCTTTATTTACTACTACATCTGGGGTTAATAAGCCGCTATTTAAAAGAGGAGAAAGTAAACTGTGCCATAAAAAAGAATTTTCTTTAGAAATAGCATCCTCATAATCTCCAAATAAGAAAAATCTATGTTTAAAAAAATCATTTAACCATTCATCTGCCTCTTCAAAATTAGTTGGATATAAAAAGTTATTACTTTCTCCAATAAACTCAATATCGAAATTGGCTAATGACCTTTCTGCATTAACTACAAATTTATTTTTTTGTAATTTAGGTGTATAAGGTATATTTATTTTTTTTGGTAATTTTTTTCTGTTCATTTCATCGAAACTCCATTTACCACCTTCAGGTGTATCATCAGGATTAACTAATATCTTTTGGCTCTTTCTTTGATTCTCATAAAATCTCCCCATAAGAGGTTTTTTTGGATTTGATGCAAATAAATCTTTTAAATCTTCATTGGTCATAAACATAGGAGAAGGCAAAATATTTAAAGCTAAATTATTACTTTCAACAAAATTATTAATCCTCTTCATTATTAAAAAATCATGAGGGTCAATGAGATTTATTTTCTGATATTTATTTTTAATAAATTCCGATAAGTGATCAACTGTAGAAACATTATTCTTGTTTTCGATGTATAAAACTTTAAAGCCAGATATTTCTAAATAATTTTTATAAGCGAGCATAGATGCTCTATGAAAAACCAACTTATTTTTATGGTTAATTAATTTATGAAATTTATCATTTCCAAAAAATAATGAGTCTTCCAAAATCAAAACTTCACAATTTATTTTTAAGATTGGGCTTTCTCTAAAAAGTTGATTCGGGAAAATAATTGATACTTGTTTCATCTTTGCGACTTTCTATTACTGCATCTTTTTGAACAGTAGATAACATCATCCCAACAGTTTTTCCATTTTTTACGCCACTCAAACGGCCTATTGCAAACAGGACAAGTTTTAGTAGAAAGATTTTTCAAAATTTATAATTTTCTTTTATGGGTAGATTTAAATCTAGTTGAATCTTTAAGGGCCATATGTTTTGTATTTCTTCCCGAAACTCTCTTTCTCCAGACTTTGAAAGATTTGGGTTTAAGATTTTGACGCATAATTTTTATCGCATCTTCCTCTTTTAAACCAAATTGATACTCGATAGCTTCAAAGGGTGTTCTATCTTCCCAACACATTTCTATTATTCTGTCTATGTCGATACTTTCCATATTTATTGTTCACATTGTGAGGTACAAAGTTTTTCAATATCGGATCTACCTGTAATTTGAAGTCTATATTTTGCCCAATATCTGTAAACCAATCTCAATAATGGAGATAAGAGCTTAATCTTCAAGGGATAATAAACCCAACCTAAACCAACTAATTCATAAGAATATGCAAGTACATCTAGTCCCCTAATAATTTCACCATTTTCAATAATCCCATGCAGGTTTGACATAGCTTCTGAATATGAGATGTCATTAAAAAGACTTTGATCATAATCCTTACTATTAATATCTATAAATGCAATTTGATTTAAGATATCTCTTTTTTTAAGAAAATTTGTTTCTCTCAAACAAAGTGGACAACCACCATCGAATAAAAAGGTTAATTTATTTTTCATATTTTTATTCAAATATAGAAATTAAATAACTTTTTTGTGGAATAAAAATTTTTTTTTAGAGTACAAGCTTTATAAAGCCTTAATAATTGCCAGTTCTAATTCAGTGAAATTATATTATCTTATTAGATAATAAGCCATTGACTAAGGGATACATCAATGGTTTAAAACTATTTATGATCAGTCATCTAGAAGATGAACTCCTTCCCCTACATCAGGAGTAAA
The DNA here is from genome assembly GCA_002026145.1 of Prochlorococcus sp. HOT208_60m_813L03. Taxonomy (GTDB): domain Bacteria; phylum Cyanobacteriota; class Cyanobacteriia; order PCC-6307; family Cyanobiaceae; genus Prochlorococcus_A. The sequence goes on from MWOQ01000021.1 coordinate 4,253, forward strand.
TTTACAATATTTTTCAAAAATAAGTCCAACACCTCTCATTTTTTCTCCTAATTCATCGTTAAATTTATTCCATTCTTCCGATTCACGATCAGGTAAATCCCACCCTTGTTTTTCTACCATACTTGTTATTACTGTATAGTCCCATTCTATGTATGCCATTGAGTTAATTTAAACTACCAAAATATTATAAACCAAGAGATTTAATAGGTAATCAATATTTTTTGAATATAATTTAAAAGTGTGAAAAAATTATAAATGTCAATTTTGCCAAGAAGATTTGAACGAATCAAAAGTGTTTTAGATTGCAGAATGAAAAACTTGACTGTTTTAATTGAGGATGTCAATAAACCACATAATTTATCTGCGATATTAAGGACATGTGATGCAGCAGGAGTTTTCGAAGCAAACTTTATTAGCAAAACAAATGCCGTTAAGACTTTTAATAGTACTGCTCAAGGAAGTCAAAAATGGGTAAAACTGAATAATCATGAAAACACTATCATGGCAATATCTGATTTAAAGAATAAGGGTTTTAAATTATATGGAACGACTCTTAATAGTAAATCAGTAGATTATAGAAGTTTTGATTATTCTCAAAATACATGTTTTGTTTTAGGAGCAGAAAAATGGGGGCTAAGTAATGAACTTATATCAATGGTTGATGAATCAATTTTTATACCTATGAGAGGTATGGTTCAATCTCTGAATGTTTCAGTTGCTGCTTCTATATTATTATTTGAAGCTGTTCGCCAAAGAAAAAATAAAGGTATATTGCCCGCTAATGGAGAAGGGTTAAATATGGATGAATATCAAAAAACACTTTTTGAATGGTGTTACCCAGAATTAGCTGCGGTGTATAAAAAATCAGCTAAAGAATATCCAAAGTTGAATGATCAAGGAGAACTTGATCCTGTTACAGATAACTAAATTTATTCAGAATTTTGACTATCAAAAATTTCTTCAAGGTCCTCTCCTATAAAAGAAAGACCTAAAACTAAAAAAAACATTGCTAAACCTGGGAACAAAGCCGTCCACCAGATACCTGTGGGTAAAGCGGCAATAGCCAGATTTAAATCACTTCCCCACTCTGGGACATCTGCAGGAACTCCAAGGCCTAAAAATCCTAAACTTCCTAATACCAAAACAGCATCTGCAGCATTTAGGGTAAGCAGAATAGGCAATGGTGTTATTACATTTGGGAGAATATATTTAAAAATAATTTTTTTAACATCAGCTCCTGCAACTTGAGCTGCCTCCACATAAGTTTCGGATTTAACCAATATTGTCTGATTTCTGATTAATCTAAAATATTGAGGAGAGTAAACAATACACAATGCCAAAGCCGCGTTAAGGATACCCTTACCCAATACAAAAGCCACAACAACTGAAAGCAAAATTACAGGTATTGAAAAAATAGTATCCATTATTAGTGATAAGCATTTATCAAAGAAACCACCAAAATATCCACTTAATAATCCCAATGGCAAACCCAAACTTAATGAAAAAAGAATAGCTAAGAATACAACTTCTATCGCTAATGATGATCCTTGCAAAGTTCTTAAGCAAACATCTCTTCCTAATCTATCTGTGCCACAAAAATGATTAAGAGAAGGAGGGGCAAAGATATCATTGCTTAACATTGAAAATGAATAGCCAAAAAAATTATTGGCCTCTAAAAATTTCATTATTAAAACGACAATAAGATAAAAAAGTACAATTAAAAATCCAGCTTTTCTGATATTTGAGCCGACACGATTAAATGAGTTAATATCCAAAATCTTTTTGTAAAGATATAAATGAAATATACCCAATTCTTTAAAAAAAAAATAGCTATAAATTTTAAATTAAAAGAAATTACTGGTTTAATTTCAAGACTGCCATAAAAGCTTCTTGAGGGACTTCAACTTTACCCATTGCCTTCATCCTCTTTTTACCTTTGGCTTGTTTCTTTAAAAGTTTCTTTTTCCTAGAAATATCCCCTCCATAACATTTAGATAAAACATCCTTTCGCAAAGCACTTATGCTTTCACTTGCAATAATCCTGCTACCGATTGATGCTTGAATAGGTATTTTAAATTGTTGTTTTGGAATAAGTTCTTTTAATTTCTCAACTAAACTTCTGCCAATTCCATAAGCCTTATCTTTATGAACAATCGAAGTTAATGGATCTGCTCTTTCTGAATTTATTAGAACATCTAATCTAACAAGGTCATTTTTTCTATAGCCGATCAAATGATATTCCATTGATGCATAACCTTGGGTTCTACTTTTCATTTGATCAAAGAAATCTGTAACAACTTCTGCTAATGGAATTTCATAAATCAAGGTAACTCGATCTGTTGTTATGTATTTCATATCTATAAATACTCCCCTTCTTTCCTGACATAAACCCATTAATGTTCCATTAAATTCATTGGGAGCATAAATTTCCATTTTCACATAAGGCTCTTCTATTGATTCTCTAAGTTGTGGATCAGGAATTGTAGAAGGATTATCAATAAAGATATGTTGCTGCTGATTTAAATTAACTTTATAAATAACTGATGGTGCCGTTACGATTAGATCCAAGTCATATTCTCTTTCTAATCTTTCTTGAACAATCTCCATATGAAGAAGTCCTAGGAATCCGCACCTAAATCCGAAGCCCATTGCGCTACTGGTTTCGGGCTCATATTTTAAAGCTGCATCAGATAATTGTAATTTTTCTAGTGATACTCTTAAATCTGGGAATTGATCAGCATCAGTCGGGAATAATCCACAAAAAACCATAGGATTTGCTGTCTTATATCCAGGCAAAGGATCATTGGCAGGCGAATTTAAAAGAGTAATCGTATCTCCTACTCTCGCATCAGCAACTGATTTTATAGAAGCAGCTAAATAACCAACTTCTCCTGCATGTAATTCATCAACTTGCTGCTGATCAGGCGCCATTATTCCTATCTCATCTAATTCATAATTTTTCTTACTTGCCATTAGTAATATTTTTTCTCTCTTATTTAGAGACCCAGATATCACCCTGAAATAAACAATAACTCCCCTGTACGGATCATAATAAGAATCAAAAATCAGTGCCTTTGTAGGTAGTTTAATTTCATCTTGAGGAGGAGGTACTCTTCTTACGATTGCTTCCAAAATATCTTTAATACCAACTCCAGTTTTTGCTGAACAATTTATTGCATTAGATGTATCTAGTCCAATAATTTCCTCTATTTCTTGTTTTATTTTTTCAGCATCAGCACCTGGTAAATCAACTTTATTTAAAACAGGAATTATTTCAAGATTATTTTCTAAGGCAAGATAAACATTTGCTAAGGTTTGAGCTTCTACTCCTTGACTTGCATCAACAACAAGTAAGGCGCCTTCACAAGCTTGAAGAGATCTACTAACCTCATAAGAGAAATCAACATGCCCAGGAGTATCTATTAAGTTCAAAACATATTCTTGGGAATCATCAGCTTTATATTTCATCCTAGCGGCCTGTAACTTGATAGTAATTCCTCTCTCTCTTTCAAGATCCATACTGTCCAAAAATTGTTCTTGCATATCCCTTTGCTGCACAGTGCCAGTATCTTGAAGCAACCTATCTGCAAGGGTAGACTTACCATGGTCAATATGAGCGATTATGCAGAAATTTCTAATTTTTGAAACCGATATATCAGTCATATAGAAAGAAAAATTCTCCTCTTATTACATCTTGATTAATATTAGCTAATTAGAATTATGGATGGAAACCAAAAATGGAATTGTTTCTTTTTTTAATTTCTTTTATGAAGGTACTGTTTTTTTCAGAGGCTGATCGTTCTGGATAAATTAAGTCATTTATTTTTTTCTTTAGATTATGCTTTTCGTTTAAAAATAAGACTGATTTTTCTAGAACCTCAACCATAATTGAGACCGCAGTACTTGCTCCGGGAGATGCTCCTAACAAAGCAGATAATGATCCATCAGATGAATTCACAATCTCAGTTCCAAATTTCAAAGAGCCACCACCTTCAGTTTTTTTAATTATTTGGACTCTTTGACCAGCATTCTTTAAATACCAATCAGAAGGATTAGCTGATGGCATCATATTCTTTAAACTCTCAACTCTTGAGTTATGATTCTTTAATGATTGTGATATTAGGTAATTAATTAAATCGTTGTTCTTGAAACCAACGTCTAACATAGAAAAAATATTATTCTTTTTAATTGAACTAAATAAGTCAAAGTATGAACTTTGTTTTAAAAATTTCGTTGTAAATCCAGCAAAAGGTCCATATAAAAGAAGTTTTTTATTATCAATCCATCTGGTGTCTAGATGAGGCACAGACATTGGTGGCGATCCAATATCAGCTTTACCATAAACTTTTGAGTTGTGTTTTTCTGTTAGATCTTTTTTCTCGCAAATAAGCCATTTCCCACTAACAGGAAATCCACCATAACTTTTTGCTTCTGGAATTTTTGATTTTTGTAAATAATTAATTGTTTTTCCACCAGCACCAAGAAAAACATAGCCAGTTCTAATTGAAGTTTTTCTACCTTCAGAACTAATTTCTAGTTCCCATTGTTTTTTATCAATTTTCTTTAAATCTACTAATTCTGTTTTGTATCTAATTTCAACATTTTTGTTTAAGGAAACTAATGACAAATACTCTTTAGTTAAAGCCTCAAAATTAACATCAGTTCCTCTGCCTATTCTTGTAGCAGCAATTTGAGTAGATGGATTTCTATCTTTTGTTATTAGAGGAGCCCATGATGAAATTTCATCAAAAGATGTAGAAAATTCCATATCGATAAATTCAGGATTTTCGGTCATTTTCTGAAATCTTTTTTTTAAAAAAGAAATATTATCCTGACCAGACACAAAGCTAATATGAGGAATAAATTTTAGAAACTTCTTAATATCAATTTTCCCTGCTTCATACAATGAGGCCCATAAAGACATGGATGTTTCAAAAGAACGATTTATTGAGAGCGCTTTATCTATTTTTAGATTTCCTTTTTCATCTAAAGGGGTATAGTTTAATTCGCAATTAGCCGCATGTCCTGTACCTGCATTATTAAAAGCGCCAGTACTTTCACTTCCTGGAGCATTTAATTTTTCTATAATAAGAAATTTTATATCTGGTAAAACTTCTGAAATTAGGAGGGCTAAAGTACTACTCATTATCCCTCCTCCTACTAAGACTGCATCAAAGTAGCTATTGTCATTAGTGGGATTTTTAGATGAAGTCACAACAGAAAATTATCTTTTTTGCAATTAATCAGATTTCTTTCTAGGCTTATTATAAAGTTAATCCAAAATTATGAGTACTGAAACACTCTCGCTGACAAACGAAAATGTAGAAAAAGTCCTTGACGAGCTAAGACCTTTTTTAATTTCTGATGGAGGTAATGTAGAGATTGCAGAAATAGATGGTCCAATTGTCAAAGTCAGACTTCAAGGAGCATGTGGTAGTTGCCCAAGTAGCACTATGACTCTCAAAATGGGTATTGAAAGAAAGTTAAAAGAAATGATTCCTGAAATAAGCGAAGTTGTCCAGGTTTTATAAAAATTTTTAACTGAAATATATATTATTTAGTTTTTAATTCCTTCAACAAAGATGATTCCATATCAAGGCAATCAATTGGAAGTCCTTGACCAATAGCGATTAAAAGAGGTGCAAGAATTCCTAAAGTAAAAACTAAATTTGATTGGCTTACATCATATTTACTCAAAGTAAAAGTTATCAAATAAATAATTGCAAAATAAGCATGTAGTGAAAAAAATTCTTTTGGCTTTAACACTGGCCACCTTAAAGTATTTCCCAAGAAATATAAAAAACCTGTCATAAATTAATAGTTACATGAAGATTAAACCAAATATAAACATAAACCTTTTTAGAGACTATTTATAAAAAAATTTACCTAAGATAATAATTAAAAAAACATTAAATCTTCGTTTCTATTTGTAAAAGCTAGACATGCGGTTAAAAATACGCTTATAATTGTTTTGTAGCAATCGCTACTTTTTCGTTCACCCTCATTTGAGGGCGCAGTTCGAGTCATACCATGGAACGGGGGATGGCCGTGTTGTCACATCGAAACATGACTACTTTAACTTACAGAGGTAAAAATTACGTTCAAAACAAAGAAGCTGCTAAAAAGCAACTTGTTGAACTTACCTATAGAAGAAACGTATACACCAACAGAATGGATGACGCTTCTTCAAGTAATGAAAAAGCAGAATTAAATTACAGAGGTGTTAATTACACTAAATAATTTAATTAAAAAAATTAAAAGCCCCTTTTTCAGGGGCTTTTTTTTTGGCTATATTTATCAAGAGTCCTTTAAAAAATATGTCTGAAAGTTGCTGTAATACAAACACATCGAATAAAGCACCTAATCAATTCGATCATAAAGATGCGATTCAAGAAAGATATGGCTCAGCCGCACAAGAAAAAGAAAGTTGTCTTTGTACACCAGTTGGGTTTAATCCCATTTTACTTGAAGCAATTCCTCAAGAGGTTATAGAAAGAGACTATGGGTGTGGTGATCCAACAAAATATGTTCAAAAAAATGATATTGTCTTAGATCTTGGAAGTGGTAGCGGCAAAAATGCTTTCATTTGTGCCCAAATTGTTGGGAAAGAAGGGAAAGTTATTGGAGTTGATCAGAATCCTGACATGCTTTCTTTATCAAGATCAGCCTCTAAAGAAGTTACAAAAAATATAGGTTTCAACAATACAGAATTTCTAGAAGGTTCAATTGAAAAACTTGATGAATTAGATAAAGATTTAAATCCATTAATCGCAGATAAATCAGTTGATATTATTTTAAGTAATTGCGTTTTAAACTTGGTAAGTCCAGAATCTAGAAATAACCTTCTAAATAACATAAAAAGAGTTTTAAACGATAATGGAAGAATTGCGATTAGCGATATCGTCTCTGACAAAAAAGTTCCTTTAAGATTGCAAAATGATCATGATTTATGGACAGGATGTATTAGTGGAGCATGGTACGAGCCAGAGTTTATAAGTGATTTTAAAGAACTAGGATTTAAAAATTTAAAATTTGCAGAAAGGAGTGCTGAACCTTGGAAAGTAATTGAGGATATTGAATTTAGAACAGTAACTTTAGTGGGCAATATTTAAAAAAATTCAAGAGTTGAAAATATAATATAAATTTCCATGAGACATAATCTAAGAAATCAAATACCCGCATTAAAAAATAAGTATTATTTCAACTATGGCGGTCAAGGACCCTTACCAAAATCTTCTCTAGAAGCAATAGTTAAAACTTGGGAAATTATCCAAGATTTAGGACCATTTACCAATGATATGTGGCCTTTTATTTACAAAGAAATATTGACTACAAAAAGAATCATTGCGCAAAAATTAGGTGTCAATTCAAAGAATGTAGCTTTTACCGAAAATATCTCTTCCGGTATGATTTTGCCCTTCTGGGGAATAAAAGTAGAAGAGGGAGAAGAGTTGTTAATAAGTGACTGTGAACATCCTGGAGTAGTGGCTGCAAGTCGAGAATTTTGCAGAAGAAATAAATTAATATTCAAAATTTTGCCAATCCAAAAAATTAAAAATCTAAATGATGAAAATATAATTTTAGAGATTTTGAAAAATCTAAATAGTAAGACTAAGATCCTAATTATTTCCCATATCTTATGGAACTTTGGATATAAAATCCCTTTAAAACAAATTTCTATCGAATTAAAAAATAATCGAGAAGATTCTTATTTACTTGTTGATGGTGCTCAAACCTTTGGGCACATAAATATTGAAAAAGAAGTTTTTTATTCTGATTTATATTCAATAACTTCTCATAAATGGGCATGTGGACCAGAAGGACTTGGAGCCATTTATGTCTCAGATAGATTTATTCATGAAACAGATCCAACAATAATTGGTTGGAAATCATTAAAAAAAGAACAAGGCATTTACGAGCCTTCAGATAATCTCTTTCATGATGATGCAAGGAAATTTGAAATAGCTACCTCTTGTATTCCTTTACTTGCTGGGCTCCGGAATTCTTTAGATCTTTTGGATAAAGACTGCCATGAAAAAGAAAAAAACAAAAATATCAAAAAATTAAGTGGAAAACTTTGGGATGAATTAAATCAAGCAAAGGGTGTTGAATTAGTTTTAGAAAAAAAAGATTTAAATGGAATTGTTAGTTTTAATATCGAAAATATTAAAGATAAGGATAAATTTGTAAAGAAACTTGGAGAAAAGAAAATTTGGATTAGAGTTTTAGAAGATCCAAAATGGTTTAGAGCATGCGTCCATCAAATGACTTCAGAAGCAGAGATTGATTTACTTGCTGGCGAAATAAAAAAAATATTAACTTAAAGATCGATTGATAAAAAAAATTTAGTTTACCAAGGTATCTCCGAGTTGTCCCATGCAATAAATTTTCCTGTAGATTCTGGTGATTGATTTTTAATAATATTGATCAAGAATTGGGAGGATTTTTCTTTACTAAATAATTTATGTTCTGGAACAAATTTATGAAAAGGTCTAGATAAATCAGTATCTACTGTTCCTGGATGAAGCAATGTGATAGTAGCCTTTGGGAAACGTCTAGCCCATTCAATACTTAAAGATTTAAAAAACTGATTTTGCGCAGATTTTGCAGCTCTATATGAATACCAACCTCCAGTTTGATTATCTCCAATGCTACCAACTCTTGCACTTAAACTTGCAAAATTAAAATCAAAATCTTTTGGTATAAATTCTTCAATCGCTTTAGCTAATAAAATAGGAGAAAAGGCATTTATTAAAAAACTTTCCATCATATTTTTTTTATCAAGATGTTGTAATCTTTTTTCTGGTTGAAGAGAATCACTATGAAGTCTACCCGTAGCATTAACAACTAGCCTTAATTTTGAAGGATGATTTGATATTTTATTTTTCAACTGCAAAAGGGATTGAGAATCCTCTATATCTAATTCCCAAAAAGGATTAAATTCACTTTTTCTTCCACACAAAACAACATCTAAATCTTTTTCACTTTCATTCAGATCTTTAGCTAGTTGTGTTCCAATTCCGCCTGCGCCTACAACTAAGGCTAAGCCTTTCATTTTATTAAAAATAACTTCACTGATTCTAAGAAACTTTTCTTGTGATTTGCGTAAAGATCTTTCTTATTTGATTAGGAAATTTTATTGAGATTTATTTTTTTCTTTTAATAATTTATAAGCTATTTTTCTATCATCAAAATTAATAACTTTATCATTGAGAATTTGGTAGTCTTCATGTCCTTTTCCTGCAATTAAAACAATATCTTTTTTTTTGGCGAATTTAATAGATTCATTTATTGCTTTAAATCTATCAATTTCAATTGTTATTTTTTCTCGTTTTTTTATACCCATCAAAATATCATTTACTATATTTTGGGGTTCTTCTGATCTTGGATTATCTGAAGTTATAAAAAGTTGATCAGACAACTCTTCAGCTATTGATCCCATTAAAGGCCTTTTACTACGATCACGATCTCCGCCACAGCCAAAAACAGTTATTAGTTTCCCTTCACAAAGTTTTTTAATTGATTGCAAAACTTTTTTTAATCCATCAGGAGTGTGGGCATAATCAACAATTACTGTTGGGAGAGATCTTGAAACGTCATTATTATCAATTTGTATTTTCTCCATTCTCCCAGGAGCACCAGGGAAAGATTGTAGTAACTTTGATAGATCTTTTAACGAAAAATCAAGTTTATACAAAATTGTTATTGCTTGAATCGCATTCATTAAATTAAATTCACCGACAAGTGGAACAAAAAGTTGAATTTTTTCCCTAGGTGTATGAAAAATACAGGTGGAACCACTTTCAGTAAATTTTTTATTTGTTACGAAAAAAAAATCATCATTTTCAAATTCACTTTCAGAAATCATTGTAGAGACTAATAAAGATCTTTTTTCAAGATCAGATGATAATTTAGATATCCAATGGTCATCGTGATTTAATACACAAATCCCATCTTTTTCTTTTAAGTAAGGTGGGAAAAATAATTTTCTTTTTGTTTGAAAATATGATTCCATATCTGAGTGATAATCAAGGTGATCTTGAGTTAAATTAGTAAAAATAGCCGCCTCAAATTCGCATCCTGATATCCTGTTTTGAGCAATAGAATGTGAACTTACCTCTAATATCGCGAATTCAGATTCTGCCTCAACAGCAGCATTTAATTTCTTTTGAAGTTTATCAGCGAAATCAGTTGTATGAGAAGCCACTTCTGAGAAGCCAGGCCATCTATTAAACAAGGTCCCAAATAATGCAGTCTTTTTCCCTAATTTTTTTAAAAGATATTCCAATAAGAAAGTGATTGTCGTTTTTCCATTTGTACCAGTAACACCAATAAGTTTAAGTTTTCTTGAAGGCCTATTCCAAAACTCAGCGACAATTTGACCAAAAATATAATCTAAATTATCCTCAATAACCAAAATCCTTTCTCGATCAATAGATCCAATTTTCTCTTTTGCAGCAGACCCAATAATGGCAGCTTCCGCGCCATTTTCAATTGCCTCAATACAAAATTTTCCTCCATCAACATTTAAACCAGGCATTCCTAAAAATAAAGTTCCTTTTTGTACTTCTTTAGAGTTAAAAGAAATATTATTGATTTCTCGATCGATAAGATTTAATGAAGGAATAATTCCTACCAAATCTAAAAGTTTATGTAATTTTATAGATCTCATATAAAAAATTATTTCTCCAGAATGGTACTAATATTTTTTTGAAACCAATTCTTTAATTGATCATCTTTTAATCTTGGAGAAATGCGAGGCAATTCTATGATCTCCTCGGACCTAATTCTTTCAACAGCAATAACAGGTACTTCATAATCATATTTTTTATATTTATCTTTATATAAATCGACCCTATCAATATCAATTTCTTTAAGCTCCTCTAGATTAGGGAATAACTCATTAAGATTTATTTTTGCCAGTTTGTTTTTTAATGAATCACAAAGGCAACATCCCTGCCTAACAAAAATAAATATTTTCATTCATTTAGTCAGGCACAGGGTCACATCCACACGGAGTTAAAGGATGACATCTGCTTAATCTTTTTAAAGTTAACCACCCTCCCTTCCAAGGACCATGTCTAGTAATTGCCTCATATCCATAAGAGCTGCAACTTGGAATAAATCTGCATCTTGGTCCAAAAAAGGGAGAAAACCACTTTTGATAAAACGAAATCATAAAAAGAAGTATAGAAGTAATTGATTTATTAATAGTTTTGAACACTTTAATGATGTAAAATAATAGTTCCAGTAGTAATTAGTTTAATTGAATTTAATCAATTATCCAATTTATTGCAATTTTTTATTTAATTCAAAATTATGTCAAGATACCGCGGCCCCAGATTAAGGGTTACGCGTCGCTTGGGAGAACTACCAGGTCTCACCAGGAAAGCTTCAAAGAAGTCTAATCCTCCAGGTCAGCACGGCCAAGCCCGTCGCAAGCGATCAGAATATGCAATTCGTCTAGAAGAAAAGCAGAAACTTAGGTTTAATTATGGAGTTTCTGAAAAACAACTAGTTCGTTATGTAAAAAAAGCTAGAGCTCAAGAAGGATCTACAGGAACTAACCTACTAAGACTTTTAGAAAACAGACTTGATAATGTTTGTTTTAGATTAGGTTTTGGAGGTACCATTCCAGGCTCAAGACAATTAGTAAATCATGGCCATGTAACCGTTAATGGAAAGGTTCTTGATATTGCTGGGTATCAGTGCAAATCAGGTGACGTAATAGGAATTAAAGAAAACAAAGCAAGCAAAAAACTTGTAGAAGGTAATATAGAATTCCCTGGTTTAGCAAATGTCCCACCTCATCTTGATTTAGACAAACCTAAATTAACGGGGAAAATAACTGGGAAATGCGACAGAGAGTGGGTGGCTCTTGAAATAAACGAACTATTAGTTGTTGAATATTATTCAAGAAAAGTTTAATTCTACTTTTCTTTGGATTATTAAATCTCTCATTAAAAAAAATGAGAGATTTAATTTAATTCTTATTTTTAAAAATAATGGGAAATAAGGAAAATAATATAAAAAAACCAGGTTTTAAGACCTTATCTATTCACCATGGGGAAACATTTGCAGAAGAAACTGGATGCGTTATGCCTCCTATTTTTTCTACATCTACTTTCAAACATGGAAATAAAGATAATTTCGACTACACCAGATCAGGCAATCCAAACTTTAGAATTCTAGAAAACATCCTAAAATCAATAGAAGATTCTAAATACTGTACAGTTTTTGGATCTGGAATTAGCGCGGTAACTGCAATTTCATCAACACTAAAATCAGGTGACAAGATACTCTGCGAGTCAAATCTCTATGGTTGTACAGTGAGGATGTTCGAAAAAGTTTTCAAGAAATTTGGACTAGAAGTTTTATATACAGATTTTACAAACGAAAATAATATCAAAAAGATTTCAAACTTCGAGCCAACATTGATATGGCTAGAAAGTCCAACTAATCCACTTTTGAAAGTACTTGATATTAAGGCGATTTGTGACGAAGCGAATAAACTCGAAATACCAGTAGTTGTAGACAACACATTTTCTACAGCGCTTATTCAAAAACCATTGGAACTTGGTGCAACACTATCAGTTGTAAGCACCACAAAATTCATTAATGGACATAGTGACGCTCTTGGCGGAGCAGTACTGACAAATAATGAGGAATGGAATAGTAAGATGCTTTTCTCTCAAAAAGCTCTCGGGCTTCAACCATCTCCTTTTGATAGTTGGCTCATTACTAGAGGAGTAAAAACTCTTCCTTTAAGAATCGAACAACAAACTAAAAGTGCAGAATTTATTTCTAAAGGATTAGGAAATCATAAAATAATTAGTAAAGTAATTTACCCTTTTAATCAAGAACATCCCCAATTTAATTTAGCAAAATCGCAAATGAAATCTGGAGGTTCAATGATCACCCTAAAATTAAATTTAAATAAAGAGGATACTTTTAAATTTTGCAAATCACTCAAATATTTCTCTCTGGCAGAAAGCCTTGGAGGAGTTGAAAGTTTAATTTGTCACCCTGCAACGATGACTCATGCTTCCGTTGATGACAAAACAAAAAATCTGCTAGGGATAGATGATGCTCTTGTCAGATTATCAATTGGATGTGAAGATACAAAAGATTTAATCTCGGACATTTTATTTGCTTTAAATAAATTCTGAAAATTGAGAGATTTACTTAAAAACCCTATATGGAAAAATTTAGAGTTGGGATATGCAATTCCTGATAGTATTCATGCCGTTTCTGTAGCATTACCAACTTGGAATGATGTAATAAATTACGAGGAAAAAAATCAAGAATGCATGAATTTATTGAGGTCCATTTACCCAAGATTCGGGCTAAATCCCATAGTGAAAAGATTATGCGAAAAACTAAAAAAGGAAAATTACTACAACAATAAAAGTATCTGGCCATATCCCAATGAAAGCATAGCTTTTAAAGCAAAAAAATACATTGATAGAAATACTTCTGAACAATTCTCATTAATAGAAAAAAGAGATAATTTAGCTTTCTTAATAACTGAAAAAGAAGGAAGTATTTTTGCAAAATCTTTTTGGCAACATACTGGCCTTGGTATATCTTCGAGGGCTGCTGCTATAGAATTAGGTCTTGAAGATTGCCCTCCAAAATCTTACGTAATTGAATGTTCTCAAAAAATAAAAAATAGAATTTCTAAATCTATAAAAATTAACTCTAATGATATTCACTTAACTTCATCTGGAATGTCTGCATTGCATACATCATTAGAAATCATATATAAATTATTTCCAGCAAAACCAACACTCCAAATTGGTTTCCCATATGTAGATGTACTTAAATTACCAATGAATATCTTTCATGGAGCCAAGTTAATTACAGAAGAAAATTGCGAGGATATTGAATTAGAAATCAAAAGAATAAATCCATCAGCATTAATTATTGAACTACCGAGTAATCCAATGCTCAAATGTGTAAACATTAAAAAAATTTCAAAAATAGCAAAAAAGTTAAATATTCCCTTAATAGTTGACGATACAATTGGTTCAAATTTAAATATAAATTCCTTAGAACATGCAGATATAGTTTTTACTTCACTTACAAAAATCTTTTCAGGTAGTGGTGATATTCTTGCCGGATCATTAATACTAAATCCAAAAAGCAAATGGATTGATCAATTTAGAAATGCATTAAACGAGATTAATCTTCCAACACTTTCCGATGGAGATATAGTTTATCTAGAGAAAGTTAGTAGAGATGTAAATCAAAGAGTTATTGAACAAAATAAAGCATGTTTAGAATTAAAAAAAAGATTAGAGACCCATAGCGAGATTAAAAATATTTTCCATCCTGAGAATTGTCCAAATTTTAATTCTTTACTCACTACTGATGGAGGATATGGCTGCTTATTATCGTTTGAATTAGATGGAGGATTGAACAAAGCTAAAAAATTTTATGATTCTTTACAAGTATCTAAAGGACCTAGTTTAGGTACAAAATTTACCCTAGTTTGTCCTTATGTTTTACTAGCTCATTATGACGAGTTGGATTGGGCTGAAAGTTTTGGTATACCATCGCACCTTATTAGAGTATCAGTTGGATTAGAAGACCAAAATCAATTATGGAAAAGATTTTCTGAAGCACTCAATAATTTCTAAATTCCTAGTATTTACCGTATAGAAACTTATATACTCTTTTTCTGAATAATAGTTAGTATTAGAATATATTTTCTCAATATATAAATGGCAAAAATTTATGAGGACAACAGTTTTGCTATTGGAAACACTCCATTAGTAAAATTAAAATCAGTTACTAAAAACGCGAAAGCTACAGTACTTGCAAAAATTGAAGGTAGAAACCCTGCTTATAGTGTCAAATGTAGGATTGGCGCAAACATGATCTGGGATGCAGAGAAAAGTGGGAAGCTTACAAAAGAAAAAACTATTGTTGAGCCAACTTCTGGAAATACAGGAATTGCCCTAGCTTTTACTGCTTCAGCAAGAGGTTATAAACTCATCCTTACAATGCCAGAATCCATGTCAATTGAAAGAAGAAGGGTTATGGCAGTCTTGGGTGCTGAAATTGTTTTAACAGAAGCTTCTAAAGGTATGCCTGGAGCAATAGCTAAGGCCAAAGAAATTGCAGAAAGTAATCCTTCTCAATATTTCATGCCAGGTCAATTTGATAATCCAGCAAACCCTGAAATTCATTTCAAAACTACTGGACCAGAAATCTGGGATGATTGCGATGGTGAAATTGATGTTTTGGTTGCAGGGGTTGGAACTGGCGGCACAATTACAGGAGTTTCAAGATACATTAAGCAAGAGAAGGGCAAGAATATTACTTCTGTAGCTGTAGAACCCTCACATAGTCCTGTTATTACACAGACAATGAATGGTGAAGAGGTTAAATCTGGACCTCACAAAATTCAAGGAATTGGAGCAGGATTTATTCCTAAGAACCTTGACTTATCAATTGTTGATAAGGTTGAACAAGTAACAAATGACGAGTCAATCGAGATGGCTCTTAGATTAGCAAAAGAAGAAGGTCTATTAGTGGGAATATCTTGTGGAGCTGCTGCTGCGGCGGCTGTTAGATTAGCTGAACAAGATGAATATGCTGGGAAGACAATTGTTGTAGTTCTACCTGATTTAGCAGAGAGGTATTTATCATCAATTATGTTTACTGAAGTTCCAAGCGGAATTATTCAAGAACCCGTCAAAGCCTAAATCTATTTTTTCTCCAGTAGTGAATCTGGTGAAATATACATCGCATCGCCATAAGAGAAGAATCTAAATTTTTCTTTTATGGCTTTCTTATACAAATCTAATAATCTTTCTCTACCAATCATTGCACTTACTAAAAGTAATAATGAACTTTTAGGAAGATGAAAATTAGTTAATAATCCATCAACTACCTTAAATTTATAACCTGGCTTAATTACTAAATCTACGTATTTAGCTATGGGAATAAAGTCATTAATTTCGTTAGAATAACAACTTTCAAGAGCTCTTACGCTAGTTGTACCAATAGCAATTATTTTTCTATCTGTTTTCTTTATTCTTTTTATTTCCTCCACTACTTCCTTATTAACACTTACCCATTCTTTATGAAGTTTTAAGTTACTTAAATCTTCTTGATCAATTGGTTTGAATGTTCCATAACCCACGTGCAAAGTTATCGATAAGATTATTACTCCTTTTTTTTTTAGATTGGAAATAAGACTTTTGCTAAAGTGTAAACCAGCTGTTGGTGCAGCAACTGCCCCCGGATTAGTTGCATACTCAGTTTGATAACTTTTCTCATGAAAAGATTCTTCTTCGGAATTTTTTATATAAGGAGGGAGAGGGATTTCACCGTATTTATCAAGAAGTTCATTCATTGAATTGAGACAAGTTATATTTTTCGGAAATTTAATAAATCTCCCTCCAGTTTCTTCATCAACTCCATCAACAATCAAATTAATATCTTGTGCTAAAGGAGATTTTAATTTTAATTTTCTATTTGTTTTTAACTTTTTCGCTGGCTTTGCCAAACATAACCAAACACATTCCTGGGATCTTTCTAAAACTAATAATTCGACTAATGTCTTATTTTCTAATTCAACCTTTAACCTAGCTTTCATAACTTTAGTATTATTTACAACTACAAGATCCCCTTCTCTAAATTCATCTAAAAGATTCTTGGTAAATTTATTAGTTAAGCAGTCTTCTTCTAAAACACTATTTCTAACTATCATCAATCTTGATTCATGCCTAATTGCAGAAGGTTTACTAGCAATTAATGAAGGATCAAGTACATAATCATAAGCTTCAAGCTTATAATCTCTTTCTGCATTATTAATTTGAGAAATCAATTAAATTTAGGAGACAAGAGTCTCTGGCTCATCTTCAATTAGGGAAGCCAAGTCTTTTAAGAATGAGGCTCCATCGGCTCCATAGATCACTCTATGATCAGCTGTTAGATTTACCTGCATTATTTTTTTAACAGATATTGAACCATCACTATTAGCAACAACGGTTGGTTTCGATGATGCTATAGCTAAAATAGCACCGGTTCCTGGAGGAAGAATTGCGTCAAATCTATCAACTCCAAACATCCCAAGGTTAGATAAAGTGAAGGTTCCCGTTGAGTATTCATCAGGTTCTAATTGTTTTGATCTTGATCTTTTTACGAGATCTTTCCATTCCCTAGACAATTTAAATAAATCAGTATTGCATGGTTCTTTTAAAACTGGAGTTATTAGTCCACCATCTTCCATTGCAACAGCAACAGCAATATTTATATTTTCTGGATAAGAAATTCCATTTTCTGAAAAACTTGAGTTAACTTGAGGATGTTTCTTTAGTGTCTTTGCAACTGCTTTAACTAGTAAAGCAGTCATAGTCACTCCGTTCTGTTTTACTTTTTTATAGAAATTATCTAATTTATCTGTGTTGATGGAGTAACCCACCCTAAAACATGGCACATCTAAACTAGATTCCATATTTTTATTTACCGCTTTTTGAAGAGTATTAAATTGAACTGTTTCTCCGGGATTACCAAAACTATTTCCTGAAGCTTCTAGTTTACTTTCAACTCCCAAATTTACATCAGGGATACTTGCAGGAGAACCACCTTCGCCTATCCATGGTATAGAGATTGGTTGGCCATTAGCTTTTAAAATATCATCTGCTTGAATTCTTCCATGAGGTCCTGATCCATGAACCTTTGCTAAATCAACACCCATTTGGGAGGCAAGTTTTTTAGCTCTTGGAGATGCAATCACCCTCGAAGAAACATTACTCGTAGCAGCATTTATTTGATCACTATTAAAAGATGGGGCTGCCTTTTCACTCATTAATACGACTTCTTTTTCTTGTTTTTCATCAATTTCACTTTGAACCAATGGTTTTTCTTCAGTTTTATTGCTTACCAATTCAAGTTGATCCGAACCAGAAACTTCGGGATGATTTCCTTTATTTTGTTCTTGAACAGAAGCTATCTCATCCTCATTTTCTACAATAAGACCGATAGTCTCTCCTACTGGTGCAGTACTGCCAGCAGGCATTAAAACAGCTGCAAGATATCCATCTTGAAAAGATTCCACATCCATATCCGCCTTGTCAGATTCAACAACCAAGACAGATTCACCTCTTTCAACTTTATCTCCTGGATTTTTCAACCATTCCACAATCTTGCCCTCCGTCATAGTAGAACTCAAGGCAGGCATGAATATTTCGTGAGACATAAGAAAATTGTTATTGCATAAGTTTCAAGGGATTTCTACCAAACTCCTAAAGTTTTTATGATTAAGAACCCTTAAACTCTTGTTTTAATTATACGAAATCATTTTCACCGTGGGAACTCTTAAAACTTAAGAAAGTAATAATTTAGATCGATTAGAATTTAAATCTTTTTGAAATTAAGATTTTCTTATATTTATCAAAAATAATAAATCTTTTCTTTAATTATTATCTATAGATTGAATAACTCCATCTTTAACCGTAATCGAGACTTGCATTTTTTCAATAAGGTTGTCTCCCACAGCGACATCACAGAAACTATCCACTTGCCCTTGATCAACAATTTCGTCCATTTTTAATTCGCGAACTTGACTCTGTTGTTGAAGTAGATTTCTTTTTTTTTCTTCAATTTCGTTTCGTTTTGCTGCGACTTGTTGTTGCACCTGACTAACTTGTTCTTGTACCCTAGGATCTAGAGGATTAACCGATTGGGATCTAATATTATTTACTATTTGCTGCCCCTCCTGCTCTAGTTGCGATAATTGCTGATCAATGCTTGAAATTGCTTTACTTAATTCTTTTTCAGCATCTCCCTTCCAAGTTGGTGTAACTACAGCTTTAATAGTTATTGAGCGCTTTATAGATATTGAGTTTTTTGTTTCCATAAAAAATTTAATTACCTCTTCAATATAGATAGAACAAATCAAATTTTCTTACTAAATTTGTTTTCATACATATTTTCTATCTGTAATGAATACTTTTTTTCTATTTCTTTTCTTTTTTGTTTAAGGGTTTGTGTTAACAACCCATTTTCTAGAGTAAAGGCATCAACAAAATAACAATCTAATATTTGTTCTTCTGATCTTGCTCCTAAACGACTCTTAAGCAAATTATTAATTTGTAATTTAAAAAATGTACCAATATTCTTATTCAGGTTTAATTTTGAAAGGTCTTCTTCCAAAAACTTGCTTTTAACCAATTCGACATTAGGAACTACAAGGGCTGTTAAACATTTCTTATCTTGTCCTACTAGTTGAATCTGATTAATAAATTCAGAACTAAGAATTTCAGTCTCTAGCGGATTCGGTTCTATATTTTCACCACTTGATAGCACTATTGTATCCTTGGCTCTTCCTGTTATAAAGAGAGAACCATTTGGTATTAGAAAACCTAAATCACCAGTATCAAACCAACCATCCTTGGATAAAACATCATTCGTAGCTATTTCATTATTAAGATAACCTTTCATTACTTGAGGCCCCCTAACAAGAATTTTTCCGACTTCTCTGAACTTCAGAATCTTTTTTTTATCATCATTCACTATTTTGATTTCAGTAAATGCCAGAGGCTGACCAGATGATCCTCTAACATTTAATTCTCTTCTCCTACAAGTTAATACTGGACTAGTTTCTGTGAGTCCATATCCCACCAAAACATCTACACCTAATGATTCAAAAAAAAGATCTACATGTTCTGGCAATGCACCTCCACCGTTAATGGGAAATTTCAATTTTTCTCCGCATAGTTGTCTAAGAA
>MWOQ01000210.1 GCA_002026145.1 Prochlorococcus sp. HOT208_60m_813L03
CTAGAGAAATATTTAGCAAAAGAAATTTCAAATTTAGGTGGCTTTAATATTAATACTTATAAAAGATTTATTAATTTTGAATGTGATTTTGAAACTTTTTATAGAGTTCATTTTTATTCCAGATTAGCTTTTCGTTTTTATAGAGAAATTACAAGTTTTAATTGCTATGACAAGCAATCTTTATATGAAGGGGTTAGAGATTCATTTGATTGGTTAAATTGGTTGCACTATGAAAAAACGTTTAATGTTCAAGTAACTGGTAGAACATCTTCATTAAGTCATACACACTTTACTGCTCTTGAAGTTAAAAATTCAATAACTGATTTGCAAAAGGCAGTTTGGAATAAAAGATCAAATATTTCTTTAGAAAATCCTGATTTTATTATTCATCTTTATTTAAACAATAATAAAGCAATTATCAGTCTTCAAAGCAGTGTGGAAAGCTTACACAAAAGAGGCTATAGACCCGCAGTTGGAAATGCTCCATTAAGAGAAAATTTAGCTTCTGGATTGATAAGTATGACTC
>MWOQ01000211.1 GCA_002026145.1 Prochlorococcus sp. HOT208_60m_813L03
ATCAGAAGGAAATTAATAAATTATTTGATTACTTACTTTTCTGTCTAGAACAGGTCTGCGCAGACAAAGAAATGGATAGCCTCATTAAAGCACTAGATGGAAATTATGTTTTACCTGGACCAGGTGGAGATCCCATAAGAAATCCAGGTGTTTTGCCCAGTGGTAAAAATATTCATGCACTTGATCCTCAATCAATCCCAACTACAGCAGCAGTAGCTGCAGCGAAATCTGTTGTTGATAAATTAATTGAAAGACAAAAAGAAGAGCAAGGAACTTGGCCTGAAACAATAGCCTGTGTTTTATGGGGTACTGATAATATCAAAACTTACGGAGAATCACTGGCACAAATCTTATGGTTTGTTGGGGTAAAACCAAAACCAGATTCTGTTGGAAGAATTAACAAACTAGAA
>MWOQ01000212.1 GCA_002026145.1 Prochlorococcus sp. HOT208_60m_813L03
CATATCTAATTGATTTCCCTGCAAACTTACTTTCAGGTAATGAAACAAATATTACTGGAGGCTTAAGTATGCAAATTCTATGGATTTTTTTGCTTTTCCCATTATTTAAGAAAATCTGGTCTGAAGGGACGAAAAAATATACAGCAATGGGGTCATGAATTTTAGAAAATATCTAACAGTTTATAAAAAATTCTTACATACTTCTTTAGCTTCTGAATTGGAGTATAAGACAAATATATTAGTTGATTTAATTACTGCAATTTTAAGTTTAGTAGGGAGTATTTTTCTATTATCTATTTTCTTTCAAAATAATGGATATATTGGAGGGTGGAAATTTGAACAAGCGCTAATAATCCAAGCTATTTATACAATTTTGAATGGGATAACAAATACATGGTTCAATCCTAATCTTACAGAAATAGTTAAACAT
>MWOQ01000213.1 GCA_002026145.1 Prochlorococcus sp. HOT208_60m_813L03
TTTATTGTTTCTGATTTCAATTTTATTCAGTAAGATTAAATTATGGAAAAAAAAAAGTGCCCCCAATGTAAAAATTTAATTTTAAAAAATTCTCCAACATGTTTATATTGTGGTAGACCTAATAAATTTATAACTAAGGAATACGTAAATAAAAAGTGGAATAAAGATAATAAAAATGTATTTGATTATATTTTTATTAATAAGTATATTGTATTTATCTTATTATTAATATTTACATTCTTTATTATTAAATTTAGTTAAATATCATCAAAAAATCACTCTATTATTGCATCTAAAACTTCTTTAGTATTTTTTGATAGTTTATTTTTTTTAATCTGCTTTATTGTTTCTATCATATTACTTTTGTAAGGTTCTGAATAATAATTATATCTACTAAATACTTTTACAAAACGGGAAATTACT
>MWOQ01000214.1 GCA_002026145.1 Prochlorococcus sp. HOT208_60m_813L03
TCCATTAGTAACCGATATATCCCCTGGTTATGACCATATTTCAAGTGCTATTGGTGCAGCGATGGCAGGGTGGTATGGAACTTCTATGTTATGTTATGTAACGCCGAAAGAACATCTAGGTCTTCCAAATGCAGAAGATGTAAGAGAAGGTTTAATTGCTTATAAAATAGCTGCTCACGCTGCTGATATAGCAAGACATAGAGCTGGCGCCCGTGATCGAGATAATGAACTTAGCAATGCAAGGTATAACTTTGATTGGAACAAACAATTCGAACTTTCTTTAGATCCGGAAAGGGCGAAGCAGTACCATGATGAGACACTGCCTGAAGAAATCTTTAAAAAAGCAGAGTTTTGCTCAATGTGTGGCCCTAAACATTGTCCAATGAATTCAAAGATTTCTGATGAATCTCTTGATAAGCTAAAAGATAAGCTTGAAGAATGCAATACTTCAGTGTAGTTATCAA
>MWOQ01000215.1 GCA_002026145.1 Prochlorococcus sp. HOT208_60m_813L03
GAAATCAGGTATCAAGACAATCTATAGAGAAGCTTGATTTTTTAATATTAATCCTAGAAACTATTGATTTAAATGGTATTCAATCCCTTTACGCTTTATCAAATAGACTTGATTTAAATGATGTACTGCCAAATAAAATTACTATTTGGAAATTAAGGAATAATAATCCATTGAGAAAATCTTATGTTAACAACAATATTAAAGTTAATGAATTTGATGCCTTAATTAAAATAACGGTTGAAATGTCTAAATATTTATATCCTTATATCAGAGAGATACTGAAATCTAGTGAAGATATTAATGAGAATTCAATTATTTGGAATGATTTTAATAAGAGATTAATTGAGTTGATTAAAGAGAGATTTAATGTAGATAGTATGAGAGTGAAAAAGCTTTTAAATCAA
>MWOQ01000216.1 GCA_002026145.1 Prochlorococcus sp. HOT208_60m_813L03
AAATTCCAGAAATCTTTTTGGACTTCGTAATTAAGAAAAATGCTGTAAATGTTACGACCAAACTAAAATTGGTAAAAAAAAATAAGAATACCAGAAATCTAATTCTTGATGGTACGGATATATTAATAAAAAAAATATTTATAGATGACTCATTACTGGGAAAGGAATACTACAAAGAGCAAAAAAATAACTTAGAAATTGAAAATATAAACAAAGATAATTTTTTATTAAAAATAGAAGGAATAATTAAACCGAAGGAAAATACTTCCCTTTTAGGAATGTATGAGAGCAATGGAATTATAACTACGCAATGTGAAGCTGAGGGATTTAGAAGGATAAGTTTTCACTCTGATAGGCCTGATATTCTAAGCAAATACACGGTTAGAATTGAGGCAGACAAGAATGATTACCCTGTCTTACTTTCAAATGGTAA
>MWOQ01000217.1 GCA_002026145.1 Prochlorococcus sp. HOT208_60m_813L03
TAAAAAAGATTTATTAAATATCGAGGGTAAATTTTGGAACAGCAAATTTTTATTAGGAATTAAATAATTTATATAAACTAATAAAACACTCAAAATAAACAAAAAGAAAGATTCAGTAAATAGTCTTCTTTTAGATTTTCTTCTTAAATTTAATTTTTTTTTAAAAATATATTTATCATTTTTAATATTCAAATTTGGGATGTTTAAATCTGCCATACATCAAAGATCAAAGAATAATTTTGAATTACTCTGAAAAGAAATTAACCTATAGTATCGTGTTTGTATTTAAGATGCTAATTGCTCTTTATTCGGGATTTATTAGATCTTTTTTTTCTATATTTTCAAAAGGACTATAAAAATAAATAAAAGAAGAAGAGAATAGAATTAAAGAGCAAATTGCAATAAAAGGTGGAATAAAGAAA
>MWOQ01000218.1 GCA_002026145.1 Prochlorococcus sp. HOT208_60m_813L03
TCTCAAGATCAGGTGGTTGAATATCTGCTGTCATACCCATTGAGAACCTAGAAATTAATCTCTCTTGAATTCCCGACAATTGATTTGGTGGCCTATCACTTGCAATAACTATTTGACTTCCTGATTCGTGAAGAGCATTAAAAGTATGAAAGAATTCTTCCTGCGTATACTCTTTGCCTTCTAAGAACTGTATATCGTCTATTAAAATCAAGTCTACATTTCTATATTTATCTCGAATAGCTGTCATTCCATCTCTTCGAATACCACTTATAACATCATTAGTAAAAGTTTCTGTAGATACATATTTAACTTTTGCTTCTGGATCTATTTCTACTCGATAATGGCCTATTGCTTGCATTAAATGAGTTTTGCCGAGACCTACTCCACCACAAATAAATAATGGATTAAATTCTCTCCCGGG
>MWOQ01000219.1 GCA_002026145.1 Prochlorococcus sp. HOT208_60m_813L03
TGTTTAGGCTTATTCACTCGACCATTGTCTTGACGAGTGCCATCAATAAAAATTCCAACAGAATTATCATTTGATAATTTTTTACATGCTGTTTTGATTGTATTTTTATCAGCAATTCCTCTTTTTACAGGATAAGCTCCACAAGCCCTGATAATAAAGCCAAGAAAAGGAATTTTAAAAAGCTCTGCCTTGGCCATAAAAGATATATTACGCCCAAGGGCATGACCTAAAAAAGGAGGGTCAAGTAAAGAACCATGATTAGAAACCATGATAAAGGAATCTTTTTGCGGAATATTATCTCGACCTATTAAATGACCTTTAAATACTAATTTATAAATAGGAAATACAAAAAGCTTGCTAACTAATTCATAGATTAATTTTTGAATAGTATGATTTTTCATACAAATTAATAAGATATTTGATCAGAAGATGAAACTTGAGAAATTTTTACATCTTTAAGATGTCTTTTTCCTAAACCGCTTAGTACATTAGAAGG
>MWOQ01000022.1 GCA_002026145.1 Prochlorococcus sp. HOT208_60m_813L03
TATAGGTATAGGACTTTTTATTGTATTTATTCGCAGTTTTTTTCTTAAGAAAAATTGAATTGCCAATATTATTAAGAAAACACTTTCTTTTAATGTCTTTACATGACTTAGGCCTTTTAGTCCTTTTGCTGTCACCTGGAATGATTTTATCAATATTACTACTCATAACCTTCGCTGAAGGAGGTTGAATTATTCAAAGTGGTAGGATTATATATGTGATTAATTAGGTAATTAATTGTGGCTGGAACATTATTATTTAATGCTTTGAAAGAGGCAATTGATGAAGAAATGGCAAAAGATGTAAATGTTTGTGTTATGGGGGAGGATGTTGGTCAATATGGAGGTTCTTATAAGGTAACTAAGGATTTATATGAAAAATATGGAGAGTTAAGAGTCTTAGATACTCCAATTGCCGAGAATAGTTTTACGGGTATGGCTGTGGGTGCAGCAATGACTGGCTTAAGACCAATAGTAGAAGGAATGAATATGGGTTTTTTGCTTTTAGCTTTTAATCAAATATCAAATAATATGGGTATGCTTAGATATACAAGTGGCGGAAATTATAAAATACCAGCAGTAGTTCGAGGACCTGGAGGAGTTGGTCGTCAACTTGGTGCTGAGCACAGTCAAAGACTTGAAGCATATTTTCATGCAGTTCCTGGAATAAAGATTGTTGCATGTAGTACACCCAAAAATGCTAAAGGTTTAATGAAAGCAGCTATAAGAGATGATAATCCTGTTCTATTTTTCGAGCATGTTCTTCTATACAATTTGTCTGAAGAATTACCTGAGGGAGATTATACGTGCGCTTTAGATCAGGCTGACGTTGTAAAAGAAGGTAAAGATATTACTTTATTGACTTATTCAAGAATGAGGCATCATTGCCTTAAAGCTGTTGAAGAATTAGAAAAAAAAGGAATAGATGTTGAGTTAATAGATTTAATAAGTTTAAAACCATTTGATATGGAAACAATCTCAAAATCCATAAGAAAAACAAATAAAGTAGTCATTGTTGAAGAATGTATGAAGACTGGAGGTATTGGTGCAGAATTAATTGCCTTGATAACAGAAGAGTGTTTTGACGATCTTGATGCCCGACCAATTAGATTATCTAGTCAGGATATTCCAACCCCTTATAATGGAAATCTTGAGAATTTGACGATAATCCAACCACATCAAATAGTTGAAAAAGTTGAAGATTTAATTAGTGGGAGTATATAGACAATGAAAAGAAGGCAAGGTTGGCTTTTTTTTATTATATTTCTACTAACTTTATCTGTTTATCTATTAATAAATTATCCCTTACAGTTGGGATTGGATTTACAAGGTGGTTCTCAACTTACACTACAAATTATTAAAGAGGAAGGAAAGGTAACAAGGGATGAACTTGAAGCAGTTAATTCAGTTATAGATAAGCGTGTTAACAATTTAGGAGTTTCTGAGTCTAATTTGCAAACCCTCGGTGGAGACCAATTGATTTTAGAATTACCAGGTGAACAAAATCCATTAGTTGCTTCAAGGGTATTAGGTAAGACTGCTTTATTAGAATTTAGAACCCAAAAAGAAGGAACATCTACAGATTTAAAAACCCTGCAACTTCAGAGATTGACTATTAAAGAATTAATTGAACAATATTCCTTTACAGAAAAAAGTCAAAATGATAATAACTTAAAAGTTATTCAGGAAAATCTTAATGATATAGAGCAAGATTTGAATTACTCATCTACTAGTAATGATTTATATGGGAGGCTAATTGAAATCAAAAAATTTGTTGATAACGAAATTACAAATTTATTTATTAAAACAGATTTATCTGGTAAGGATCTTATTAACGCAGGAAGGAGACAAGAACAAACAAATAGTAATTGGGAAGTTTTATTAACTTTTAGTAATTCAGGAGGTGAAAAGTTTGCAGAAATTACAAAGTCAATTGCTGGCACTAATCAACTATTGGCTATCATTTTAGATGGCGAATCAATTAGTGAGGCCAGTGTTGGTAATCAGTTTGCTAGTACTGGAATTACAGGTGGATCAGCAACAATAAGTGGTAATTTTAGTGCTGAAAATGCTAGAGAATTAGAAGTTCAACTTAAAGGAGGCTCATTGCCATTGCCAATTGAAATAGTAGAAACTAACACAATAGGGGCTCTATTGGGATCCAAAAATATTTTAAAAAGTCTTTATGCAGCTATTAGTGGGTTAATTTTTGTTGGTATTTTTATGATTTTTAATTATAGAATTCTAGGTTTTGTTTCCGTTCTTTCTCTAGTAATTTATGGTTTCTTTAACTTAGCCATATATTCTCTAATTCCTGTAACTTTGACTTTACCTGGAATATCTGGGCTTATACTTAGTATTGGTATGGCTGTTGATGCAAATATTCTAATATTTGAGAGAATTAGAGAAGAATTATATGATGGTAATACTCTTACAAGATCTATTGATAGCGGTTTTCAGAGAGCTAATTCATCCATAGTTGATGGCCATATTACAACTCTTCTTAGTTGTTTTGTATTATTTTTATTAGGAACAAATTTTGTTAAGGGTTTTGCGGCAACATTAGGTATTGGAGTCTTAATAAGCTTGTTTACCTCATTAAATTGTTCTAAAAATATTTTGCGATTTTTTACAACATATCAATCTTTGAGACAGAAAAATCTCTATCTGCCAAGGAATAATTTTTCAAACTAAATTTTTTATTTCTAATTTCCCATGAAATACAATCTTGAACTAATAAAAAATAAAAGAAAGATAATTGGGTTTTCAACTGTTCTTATTTTGTTGAGTCTTTTAGGGATTTTATATTCTACTTTTAATACTTATTATAAGAAACCTATAAATTTAGGGATGGATTTTGTTGGGGGAAATGAACTAAGAATAGAGAGAATTTGTAATGAGGAATGTTCTAATTTTTCTCCTGATTCGGTTTTAGAAAATCTAAGAGAGAACTCTAAAAATAAAAACTTATTAAATAACATTAAATTACAATCCCAAAATAATAATAAATTGATTTCAATAAGAACACCTTATTTGAGTATCGAAGAATCAAATAATCTTATTAGTAATCTTGATAATATTATTGGACCTTTAAATTATGAGAGTAAGGATTCAAGATTAATAGGTCCAAAGCTTGGGAAAAGATTACTTACTAATTGTGTTACTTCTTTGTTAGTTTCTTTATTCGCAATTTCTTTATATATAACTATTAGATTTGATAAAAAATATGCATTATTTGCATTATTAGCTTTATTCCATGATTTATTAATTGTTTTCGGTATATTCTCTTGGCTGGGAATTATATTATCTGTAGAGGTAAATAGTTTATTTGCTGTGTCCTTGCTTACTATTGCTGGTTATTCTGTAAATGATACTGTTGTTATTTTTGATAGAATTCGTGAAAATTTAAAATCAAATAAAGAAGGCTATAACGAAACTATTCAATTATCAGTAAACGAATCATTTAGGAGAACAACGTTTACCAGTATTACAACTCTAATCCCTTTATTAAGCATAATTTTTTTTGGATCTTACTCGCTATTTTGGTTTTCCATAGCCTTATCATTAGGAATTATAGTTGGAAGTTATTCAAGTATTTTATTGGCTCCATCTTTTTTGCTTAAAGACTGAGATTAGGCTTCTAATTTTATGAAATTGAATTACTATTTGATAATTTTATTTTCTTTAGTTTTAATAGATCTTTCTACTGAGCTAAGAATACTATTTGATCATTTTACTTTTAATTCACTATATTTTGCTATTGGTAAACATCCCTTAGCTTTCTTTATACTTTTTTCTTACCCATATTTATATAAAAAAATAAAGTAGTTTTTAAATATCTTTAAATGATTCTTTGATTAAAACCTGAATTACTACAGCTAATGGAAGAGAAAGTATTAAGCCTAATGGACCAAAAATGAAGGTAAATCCAAATTGTGATATTAATGTTAAACCAGGAAGTAAGTTTGCTTTTTTCTTCATAATAGATGGCATTATTATATAACTTTCAATATTTTGAATGATTACATATGCTCCTAAAACGGCCAGTGGTTTCCAAAAATTATCTAGTAGTGCAATTGAAATTGGAAATATCCCACTAATAACTGGACCTATATTTGGAATAATGTTAAGAACCATTGCTATTAAAGCATTTGAGACAACATATTTAACGTCTAATATAGAAAGAACTATTAATGATAATATACCTACTGATAATGAGCTTATAACCATAGAAAAGGTCCAATTTGCTAATGCGGTATTGCATTTTTCCAGAATATTTCTAAATTTGTTGCGATAATTTTTTGGAATTAATAGAAGTATATTTTCTTTATATTGTTTTGGTTCAATAGAAATCATTAAACTTACTGCTAATACGAATATTAATTTCAAAAGACCTGAACCAAGATTCCCCGCTATATTTATTAAATTTTTAAAACTTTCTTGAATAGCTTTTGCAATAGTTGATGCATCTGGAATAGTTACTACATTATTTATAAGATTGAAAATGTCTATAACATTTTCTGATTGTTCACCATATAATAAAAAATTAAATTTATTCAGATTTGTATTAATCAAAATATTTATTTTTGATAAACCATTTGGAATATCAACTAGTATTTCATTGAATTCTTTTATAAACGGAGGCAATACAAGAATAAGAATAGTAAATACTATTACTGATATAACAGTTAAGACAAGAAACAATGACAGCGGTCGGGGAATTTTCAAACCTTTTTGTATTTGATTACATAAATTACATACAATATTTGAAATTACCAAGGAGCAAATTATTAAGAGAAGAAAATCTCTTAGAGTCCATACTATTAACGAAGTGATTAAAATTACTACTAACTTGAAATATGAAGAACTACTCAATTTTCACAATATTCTAGTTCTTTTCAGAATATCCTAATCCATTTGATTTGGCATAACTATTTGCAAATCTCATAAATCTATCAAAGTCAGATGTGTTCTTCCAAATATATACTGCTTCTAAAAATATTGGTTCTCCATCAACAAACTTTACTTTAACTTCCCTAGTTAATATTTCACCTTCTGAATCAATCATACGCATCCCTGTGATTTCACCATCCGTAATTGAAGATAATGCCTGAGGTTTTTCGAACAAAAATAAAGCTTGGCCGGTTGTACCATCCTTACTCCTAGTGAGTCTTATTTCAGGCACTACAGGTTCATCAGTTCCTTCATAAAATTGTATTTTTGCAGTTTTATTTGCTGTCATAATGTTAGCTTATTAATTTATTATCTTAGGAAATATTTTTCACATTCGTTTGTAGTAATTTATAAAACATTATTTACTAACTCTAGGATACTTTCATCATATTTTTTGTCGGTTAAATCTAATATCTTTATATTTGTTTTACCAACCTTTTCATATTCATAACATTTATCGTAATAATCTAGAACTGATTTGCAAACTAAATCCCATCTCTCATTATTAATGGATTCGAGAGCTATTTTTGTTCTTTGTGGTCCTAATCTTTTTTTAATCCTTAATACAGATTCTTTGAGTTCTTCTTTCTTAAAAACACTATATGTATCTATCAACTCATTTAACCTGTTAGATTCGCTCCTTATAATTTCTATTCTCCTTGAATTTTTCATCTGATTGAAGAATTCATGGGGTATTTTGCATTTGCCTATATTTGCACTTTCAGCTTCTACAAAAATAGAATTTGAAATTCTAAAGGAATATAATTTTTCTGCAATTTTATTTTCAAATTGTTCATTTGAAGGTTGTTCTTTCATTCCTAAAGCTCCAAATGTACTTCCTCTATGACAAGCAAATCCTTCAAGATCAATAGTTTGATATTTATATTTCTCTAATAACGATAATAATCTTGTCTTCCCTGTTCCTGTTTTCCCACCAATAACTACTATATTCAACTTTTTTGAGAAACTATCTAATACCCATCTTCTATATATTTTGTATCCTCCCTTAAGTGTTATTGGATTTAATTTATATTTATCTAGTAGCCAAGCAATGCTTTGTGAACGCATTCCGCCTCTAGAGCAATATATTCTGATAAAAAATTCATTATTTTTATTTGGAATAGTTTTATAAGAGTCAATACTCATGAATAAATTATCAAGAAGTAATTCCATTTTTTTTTCAAAAAATTTTAATCCCTCTATGACAGCTTTTTTTCTTCCTTCTTTTTTATAAATCGTGCCAATAATTGATCTCTCGTCATTATCAAATAATGGAATGTTAATAGAATTAGGCATGTGTCCTTTATAATATTCATCTGGGCTCCTAACATCTATGAGTGGTCCTTTAAAACTACTAAATTTCTCTAGTTCTTTTCTTTTGAAATACATGGATAGTTTTTATTTTTTTGATTGATTTTTAAAAATGAATAACAAAGAACAAGATAACTATAATAATGCTACATTAGATCTGATAAAAAAATTTGTAGATTCTAATCAAAGAAAAAGAATAAATTCATTAACTCAAATAGAATCTGAAGTCGAAAATATTTTTAATCTTGGCCCTTCACTTTTTGATATCTTTGATAATGATGGAGATGATTGGGCTGCTGGTTGGATATTGCAAGTTTTAAAAAAATTTAAGCCTGAATTCTTTGAAAACTCTAAATTCAATAATTGGTTTAATACATATTCCGATATTGATATTAATTATGATGATTTGCAATTGATGTTGGTTGAGCAAAAATTTGAAGATGCAGATAGATTAACAAGTTCCTTCTTAAGAAAATTAGCTGGAAAATTAGCTGAGAAACGTGGATATGTTTTCTATAGTGAAGTTAAAAATATGTCAGGTAAAGACCTACAAACAATAGATAGATTATGGACTATTTATTCTACTGGTAGATTTGGATTCTCCATTCAAGCAAAGATATTAAAATCAGTAGGTAAAAAATATGAATTAATGTGGCCGAAAATAGGTTGGAAAAAAGAAGGCTTATGGACTAGATATCCTGGATCTTTTCGCTGGTCATTAGAGGCTCCTGATGGACATATGCCTTTAATAAATCAACTAAGAGGAGTAAGACTTATGGACTCTATCCTGCGGCATCCTGCTATTGCAGAGAGACATAATAATATTCTTTAAAATGAGGTATTTTATAAGTTAAAATTAAGACAGTATCAAAATATTATTATGTCCTTACTTCGGGGCAAGAATATTTTAAAAAAAATTTTTAAAAGACCAAATATTAACTGGTCAAACTTCGAATTCGAATCATCATTAAAGTTAAATGATTTTGTAGATCAATTATTAGAACCTATTGAAAATTCTGAATCAAACTATCTTATAAAACTTGGTTTACATGAAGCTTTAGTTAACGCAGTAAAACATGGAAATAAATTAGATCCTAAAAAAAATATTAGAGTAAGAAGAATAATTACTCCTAATTGGTGTGTTTGGCAAATTCAAGACCAAGGTAATGGTCTAGAAATAAAAAAAAGAGACTATAAATTACCAAAAAAAATAAGTAGTGTAAGTGGGCGTGGCCTCTACATTATTAATGAATGTTTTGATGACATTAGATGGAGTAGTAAAGGTAATAGGCTTCAGTTGGCTTTAAAAAGATGATTTTTACTAGGGCATGGTTGATCCACGTTAATTTCTTTTAACCATTTAATACTTTCTTCTATATACTCAATAGTTTCCTTCTCATTGCAAGAAATAATTAAATGGCATAATCCCGCCGAAATTAGTTCTGCAGATCTTTTATATTTATTTCCTTTATCTTTATGCCAATTAGAATGATCGATTTTTAATTTGTCATTAAGACTTTGAACAAGCTGAATAGTATCTTTATCCCAATAGGTCATAGAAGTTTTTATTTACTTTACAGCAGACCATACTTTGGTCATAAAAAAGGAATTTGATTTTACATCTTTAAAACCTATTTCCTCTATTTTAGAATCTATATCCTCTTTTATGTAATCAAAATAAAAAGGCTCATGAAAAGATTTATAAAAGTTTTCCATTACGGATGTAAAGTCAGGTGAATCACTTATTTGAATTGAATCAGCTAATACTAATATCCCACCAGGTTCAAGAACTCTAAAAAATTCATTTAATACTTTAGCTCTAATTGTTCGAGGTAATTCATGAAATAAGTAAACACAAGAAATACATTGAAAACTATCATTTTCAAAAGGTAATTCTTCAGCATTACCTTTTATTAACTGAATTAAATCTCCATCTAAATCTGAAATATATCTACTTGCCTCTTTTAAGTATGAATCAGATAAATCAATCCCTGTAATTTTTTCTTTGGGGAATGCGGCTCTTAATTGTTTTAATGTTCTTCCTGATCCTGTAGCCACATCAAGTATTTTTATAAAACTTTTTTTTCTATCGCTAAAAATTTTAAGTCCTTCTTTTATGGGCTTAATTATTCTTCTTCTCATTGAATCAGCACTGCCATTGAAAAGTATCTCAACTTGTAGGTCATAAATACTAGCTGAAAAATCTGATAAATAACCATCTGTTTGATGATGAAAATTTCTCAAGTAATATTGAGGATAATTATCTTTATCAATTGATTTTGGAAGATCATCAAAGTTTTGTTTTCTGCGTCTATCCCATGTATTAGGCATATCTAGCCAGATTTTAGGATATTGAGTTAGATATCTAAGCCATGGCTCGTCAAACAGTAATTTTTTTGGATATATATTTTTTTCTGCATCGTTCCAATCTTCTTCTCTTAATAGATCCATTGAATTTTGGATTTGCATTAGAAGATCCTTATCTATATCAAAATTTTCAAGCTTCGAATCGGGAAGGATAAAATTCATTAATCTTGAACTAATCTGCTTGTGAGCGAAACCTGCAACGCTTTTACTTTGTTGTAGCGTTTTATATGCAATTTTTGAGATAGATTCCCTAGCCATTTTTCAATTTATATATCTATATTCCAACAAAAAAAAAATCAATTTGAGAATATTTTGTGATATTTCTCAAATTGATTAATTTAAACTAATTTATTCTTTTAGTTATGCATCGTAATACATGAAGAATTCATGTGGATGAGGCCTTTGTCTTAGTTGTTGTACTTCTTCGTATTTTATATCGATAAAGTT
This sequence comes from Prochlorococcus sp. HOT208_60m_813L03, assembly GCA_002026145.1. Taxonomy (GTDB): domain Bacteria; phylum Cyanobacteriota; class Cyanobacteriia; order PCC-6307; family Cyanobiaceae; genus Prochlorococcus_A. Next base: position 9,076 of record MWOQ01000022.1, read on the forward strand.
ATCGATAAAATCTTCAGTAAATACTCCACCAGCTAATAAATAATCCTTATCTGCTTTTAGCGCATTAAGTGAGTCATTTAGAGAAGAAGGTACTGTATCAATTTTTGCAAGTTCCTCAGCTGGAAGTTCAAATAAATCTACATCTACTCCATCACCAGGATCAATTTGGTTTTTAATTCCATCAATACCAGCAAGCATCATTACAGAAAATGCTAAGTAAGGATTTGCAAGTGCATCACCTGATCTGAATTCTAATCTTTTAGCTTTAGGGCTTGGACCTGTTAAAGGTATTCTTACTGCAGCCGATCTATTACCCTCAGAATAAACTAGATTTACAGGTGCTTCAAATCCTGGAACCAAGCGTTTATAACTATTTGTAGTTGGGTTAGTAAATGCTAAGAATGATGGTGCATGTTTTAGTATGCCTCCGATGTACCATCTTGCTGTTTGAGATAGATTTGCATATGCTCCTTCACCAAAAAATAGTGGCTGCCCACTCTTCCATAAACTTTGGTGAACATGCATTCCAGTTCCATTATCGTTAAATACAGGCTTTGGCATAAACGTTGCAGTTTTCCCATATTTTTTAGCAACATTTCTGACAACGTATTTGTATGTCATTACGTTATCAGCAGAGTTTATTAACGAATCGAATTTCATTCCAAGTTCGTGTTGACCGGCGCCAGCAACTTCATGGTGATGCTTTTCTGTTGGTATGCCTAATTCACCCATTAAAAGTAACATTTCAGATCTGATGTCTTGCGCAGTATCATTTGGGGAAACTGGGAAATAACCTTCTTTGTATTGAATCTTGTATCCTAAATTTCCTCCTTCTTCAATTTTTCCTGTATTCCATGGAGCTTCAATTGTATCAACACTGTAAAAGCAGGAACCTTCTTTTGAGTCGTATCTAACGTCATCAAATAAGAAGAATTCTGGTTCCGGGCCAAAAAATGCTGTATCAGCTATTCCAGTAGATTCTAAGTACTTTAAAGCCTTTTGAGCTAAAGATCTTGGGCATCTATCATAAGGCTCACCACTTCTAGGCTCTTGGATAGAGCAAATCATACTTAGAGTTTTATGTTTATAAAAAGGATCTTTCCAAGCCGTACTTGCATCAGGAACCATTGACATATCTGACGCATTAATCGCTTTCCAACCCCTTATTGATGAACCATCAAATGCTAGACCTTCTGTAAATGAATCCTCGTCTATCATGTCTGATGTAAGAGTTAAATGTTGCCATTTACCATGGATGTCAGTAAATTTTAAATCGATGAGTTCAATTCCTTCATCTTTAATTTGGCTTAAAACATCCTGTGGAGATTTAGACATAATTTTTAAGATACCTTCTATGAAATTAATTACTTGATGATTCTTATTATGTATCAACCGTAACTTTTTTCAACACTTGATGTATTCTTTCAGTATTTCAAGTTATAACTTTAATAATTATTTACTTAATTATTTAAATTGAATTAATTTCTTTAAATAAATATCGCTTAAGCGACGATAGTAGTCTAATTTAAAGGTAATTGAATGTAATGCTTTGACAGAAGCAAAACTTATTCCGGCTTTAAATAAAGAGAATTTATCTCATTTCTCAAAGACTTATGTTCCCTCTAGACTTTTATTAGGTCCAGGTCCTTCAAATGCCCATCCAGAAGTCTTAAGTGCTCTTTCTTTAAATCCTATTGGTCATTTAGATGAAGCATATATCTCATTAATGTCAGAGGTACAGCAACTTTTAAGGTATACATGGCAGTGCAATAATCGTCTTACTCTTCCAATGAGTGGTACAGGGAGTGCTGCGATGGAAGCTTCAATAGCTAATTTTATTGAAGAAGGAGAAAAAATTTTGATTGCTAAGAAAGGATATTTTGGAGACAGATTAGTTGACATGGCAACTAGATATAAAGCTCAAGTTTCTGTTATGGAAAAACCATGGGGTGAGGCTTTTACTTTTGAAGAAATTAAGTATGAAATAGAAACACAAAAACCAGCCATTTTTGCTATCGTCCATGCAGAAACATCGAGTGGTGTTTTACAACCTCTTGAGGGGATTGGCGATATATGCAGAAAAAATAACTGCTTGTTTTTAGTTGATGCAGTTACTTCACTTGGCGCTTTAGAATTGCTGATAGACGAATGGAAGATTGATCTAGCATACAGTTGTAGTCAAAAGGGATTAAGTTGTCCACCAGGATTAAGCCCTTTTACAATGAATAAAAGAGCTGAAGAAAAACTAAGTTCAAGAAAAACAAAAGTACCTAACTGGTATTTAGATCTATCTCTATTAAATAAATATTGGGGTTCTGATCGTGTTTACCATCATACTGCGCCCGTAAATATGAATTTTGCTATTCGTGAAGGTTTACGATTAATTGCGAATGAGGGTTTAGAAAATGTTTGGAATAGACATAATAATAATTCTATGAAACTGTGGAATGGCTTAGAAAGTCTTGGAATGGAATTACATGTATCAGAGGATTATAGATTGCCAACTTTAACCACAGTTAAAATACCTCCAGCAGTTGATGGAGATGGCTTTAGAAATCATCTCTTGAGAAACTTTGGAATTGAAATAGGGAATGGTCTTGGAGAATTATCCGGTAAGGTTTGGCGAGTAGGACTAATGGGTTTTAATTCATGTGAGGAGAATGTTGACAGATTATTAAACCTATTTGATACTGAGCTAAAGAAATTTTCTATTTTTGAGTCCTCAACTTTTTGAACCAAATCTGTAAAATTTGACTGCATTCATCTTCTAGGATTCCTCCTATTATTTCCATTTTGTGATGAGCACTTTCATGTTTTGATAAGTCAATTGAGCCACCCAATCCACCTCTTTTCTTATCATATGCCCCGAAAATAACTTTACCCATACGCGCTTGAATAAGAGCAGAGGAACACATAGTACATGGTTCTAAATTTGTGATAATAGTACATTCATTAAATCTCCAATCATTTTTTATTAGAGATGCCTGTCTAAGTGCCATTATCTCAGCATGACCTAATGGGTCTTTATTTATATTCCTCCTGTTAACCCCTCTCCCGATACATCTTCCTCTCTCATCTAATATTATTGAACATATTGGTAGCTCAACTTTTCCAATTTCTTTGGATCTTCTTAATACCGAATTCATCCACAAAGTGTATTTTGAATTAGTTGTTTTTTTTTGTTGATCTTTATTACTATTTCCATTTTCAAAAATATATCTCATTTACCAATATTGAGAATAGAATTATTAATAGATATTTTATCTGATGGCTGAAGATTTAATTAATAATAAAGATAAATATTTCCCTTCATATTTAGGGACTAATGACAAATTGATAACTCTTCTTAATAAAGCAAGTCAAACTCTTTGTGACTGGTTTTCTAAAGCTGATAAAAATGGTCCTTTCCCCTTTGATGAGAATTTCAAGTGCATTATGCCTTCGGAAGATTGCAACTCTGAAGAAGATTTGTTTTCTGAGATTGAATCTCTTTTGAATAATTCATTTAATCCCGTTCATCCTGGCTCACTGGCCCATCTAGATCCCCCACCTTTGAGTTTTTCTATTTTGGGAGATTTAATTGCTGCTGGTTTAAATAATAATCTTCTTGCCTATGAGTTATCACCAAGTGTAACTTTGCTTGAGGAATCATTATGCAAATGGTTTGCCAAGAAAATAGGGTTTAATGATTTTTCGGGAGGTATAGCTGCTAGCGGAGGTACATTAAGTAATCTGAATGCACTTATAGCAGCTAGAAATAATGCTGGATTAGGTACAAATCCTAATTCTGTATTACTTGTTAGTGAAGATGCTCATTCTTCCTTCGTTAAATGTATAAGAGTAATGGGTCTTGATACTACGAATCTTGTCAGGATTAAAACTGATAATCAAGGCCGAATGGATATAAACGATCTTAGAATGTCTTTAGATAAATGTTCAATAGAAAACAAAAAAATATTTGCTATCGTTGCCACCCTTGGGACAACTGTAAGAGGAGCCATTGATCCTATTAAGGAAATAAGTGAAATTTGTACACAAAGAAACATATGGTTACATATTGATGGTTCAATTGGAGGGATTTTTGCTATAACTTCTATTCCAATAGAGGGTTTAAATAATATTAATAAGGCTAATTCGATAACGATAAATCCACAAAAAATCATCGGCATTACAAAGACTTCATCTTTGTTATTGGTTTCAAATATGAAAACTTTAGAAAATACTTTTAATACTGGACTGCCATATATTTCATCCAAAGAAAATATTATAAATAGAGGGGAAATAGGCATACAAGGATCTAGACCTGCAGAGGTTATCAAACTATGGCTTGGGTTATGTTTTTTAGGTCTGAATGGAATAGAAAATATATTAAAATCATCAATTAAAAGAAAAGATTTTTTTATAAAAAATATTAGTAAAAATAAATTTGATATATATTCAGGTCCCCTTCATATTGTTTCATTCTTACCAAAGAAACTTGAGCCAAAAGACTCTGATGCATGGACTCAAACTAAAATTAATGAACTAATTGACAATAATTTTATGCTTTCTAGACCAAAATTTAAAGGTAAATATTTTTTACGGGTGGTCATGGGAAATTACAATACGAAAGAATCTCATATTGAGGAACTTTTGAGACTTTTAGATGCTTAACTAATGAATATGGGTAGACCAAAAATCATTGCAATAGTAACAGGGTTTATATCTATAGCTATTTGTATTGCTTATTTACTCTTTATAACTATTTTTGATTATAGAACTTATCTAAATGATCAATTATCCAATTTTACATAGTAGGTGGAGGCAGACTTTTATTTGATTTGAAATACTTTTTCATTTCAATTTTTGAAATAGCTTCTTTTACGAAGTTGTTTAAAATGTCTTCTCTCTTACTTATTCTATAGATCTTATCTACTACTTCTTGAATTCCTCCATCTCCCCAATCTTGCCCATTTTTAAAATATTCAATCAAACTTAGTCCTACTATTCTGATTAACCAACCAGCTGTAACTGATTGTATAGATTTAGATAATATTAATTTAGTCAAGCTTGTAGCTAATGCAGGAGAGAGAATTGCGAGACCCCCTTTTAGAATGCCTTGTTTTGCCAATGCGCTTAGCAATGACGTCGCTAATTCTTTTGCATCTTTTTTTGTAAGCTTTATTTCATATATTTTTGATAATTCCATTATCATCTGAAGGTTTACGGAGGTAGTAGTAAGGAAATCAACAGCTGGTAATGGATTAACAAGTATTACTCCTCCTGTTATCCACATATATTTATTAATCACTTTATTTGACATTAAATATCTTTGTTCTTGAACGAAATTTTTACTTTTAATACCTAACTTATTAGAACGAAAAAGAATATTATCCGCCAATAATTCTTCACCATTATTATCGAGCGTTTCAATTATTTCTCTAAATAAACTTCCTACCTCTGGAACTAAATTTAAAGCATCTGATTTTATATAGGGAGATTGTTGAGGTACTGCAATTGTTTGAACAACCGAAATTTTATTTTTTCTAGCGGAAGTTATAGAAATTATATTTTCTTTGATGAGGTTATTTTCATCCCTAGACCTCAAATCACATTTATTTAGTACTATTATTATTTTTTTCTTTAATTCTAATAATTCTTTAATTAAATATTTTTCGTATTTATTTATGTCCTGATCTAACACAAAAAGAACTAAGTCAGAGTTTGAAGCTTTTAAAATTGTTGCTTTTTCTCTTTCTTCTCCTAATCTAGATGGCTCAAATAAACCTGGTGTATCCACTATATTAATGTTTCTTTTTAAGATTGGGATGCGGATTTTATAGCTATTAATTTGTCTTGTAGTACCTATTTTTGCTGAAGTTTGCCCGACAATATTTTTCAATAATGATCTTGCTATAGATGTTTTTCCTGAGGAACCTGCTCCAAAAAGAGTAACTACATAATCTCCTGTTTTTAATTGGGATTCTAGTTTATTTTTTTGGTAATTTATTAATTCAACTTTTACTTTATCGTTAATTTTTTTATTAATTTTCTCGACCCCTTCCAAACTTATCTTGGCAGCACCATATGTATTTTTGAATGAAAGTGTATTATTTTTATCTTTATATATAACTTTATAGACTATTTTTTTAAATAGTTTTTTATCAATTTTATAAAAGATATAAATAATTACTATTAAAAATAAAAAGGTATAAATATTTACTATTCTTATAAATATCGAAAATAAAACATATATAAATAATATTAATACAATATACTTGATATACCTTAATTTCAAGTAATTCATTTTATCGATTATTTTTAAAAATGTTATACAGTAAAAAAATAAAACCAATATTAATAGAAATATCAGCAATATTAAATACTGGAAAATTTATAATATTTAAATTTATAAAATCAACCACGAAACCTTTATATATCCTATCTATACCATTTCCAAAAGTTCCCCCAAGAATAAAGCTATAAGAATATAGATCAAATAAGTTTAAAGTATTTTTCCTAAGTATTAAATAAATAAGTAAAATTGAAAACAAAATACTTATTAAAGATAAAAATATTCTACTGCCACTTAATATGTTAAATGCTGCCCCGTAATTTTTTACAAAGTCTATTTTGAATAAAAGAAAATCTTTATTAATTAATTTTTTATTATAAAAAATATAATATTTCGTAAATTGATCTAATAGAACAATAAAAATACTTATAGATAAAAAATATAATTTTGTTTGTATTTTATTAATCATTATTTACTACGTTTTAAACGTTCTATAGGTTTAATAAGTAATAAAAGTGGAAAAAGCATTAAAAAATGATATCCAATCTTACCTAATGAGTATTTCCCTAAATTATATAAAAATAAATTAAATTGACGGTAGAAAAAAATTTGTATGAAGTTGTAGGATATTCCAGTTAAATGCATAGCACCTATTGCCATAAATCCATTTTTTAAAAAGTTTCCAAAGTTTATTTTATTTCTAGCATTTAAATTATCAATAATTTTGATTAATGGATACAAACCTAATAAATAACCAAAGTTTGGAGTGAGTAAATAACCTATTGAACCTCCTTGATGAAAGACAGGAAATATAAATAACCCCAAAAAAATATATATAGAAAATGCTCTGAAAACAACTTTTTTATGAAATATAAGTGTTAATAAAATTATGGTTGGAATTTGCCATGTGATAGGCAATTCAAAGTTATTACTAGATTTAAAGATGAAAGGTATTGGAATATAAACAGGTAACATTGATGTTATTACTAGTGATTGAAGACTCACCAGTATCTCAATTAATTTGTAAAAATTGAGCATTATTATAAATTTTATTTATAAACTTCTCAATGCAACAATTGGATCTAATTTAGAAGCTCTTTTTGCAGGTAAAACGCCAAAGATTAAACCTATTGATCCTGAAATGATCATGGTGGAAAAAGTAGTTGCAATTCCTACTGATGCAGGAAGTGGTGTTATCAAAGATAAAAGAAAAACTCCTGATAATCCAGTTGTTGTTCCAATTAATCCTCCAATTGTAGATAAAATCAATGCCTCAATTAAAAATTGAATTAATATATCTGACTGTTTAGCTCCTATTGCTTTTCTAAGTCCAATCTCTTCAGTCCTTTCGCTTACAGAAACAAGCATAATATTCATGATTCCTATGCCTCCAACCACTAAAGATACTGCCCCAATACCAGCCAATAAAAACGTTAATCCACTTGTTATGTTGGTTACTATATTCAATGCATCTTCTTGTGATCTAACCGCAAAGTCATCATCTCTGATTATTTTATGTCTTTGCCTTAATAAGTTAGTAATCTGAAATTTAGCAGCACTAGTTGCATTTTTATTTATCGCTTCAACACTAATGAAGCTTAAACTTACTCCATATGTAGGGTCCTTCCCTGTAATCCTATTGACCATTGTGGTTATTGGAATATAAGCATTTTTGTCTTGATTACTTCCGAATACAGCACCTTTTGGTTTTAATATTCCGATAATTTCATAAGTGTTGTCTTTAATTCTGATTTTTTTTCCAAGTGATGAAGATTTATCTTTGAAAAATTCATCTTTAAGATCAGGACCTATTACAACGTAACTTCTTGCACTATTAACATCACTTTTTGATAAAAATCTTCCCTTATCTACTTCAAAGCTTCTTACTTCTAGAAATTCAGGAGTAACTCCAGCAATTGATATATTAAGGCTTTTAGAATTTGATTGTACTATTTCGTTAGCAGAGATTTGAGGAGCAACTTTTTTAACTGTTGGGACTTGATTGCTTATTGCTATTGCATCCTCTAAAACTAGGTTTTTAGGAAATGAAATACCTCTTCTTCTTGTGTCATTATTTCCAGGAACAATGAACAAAACATTTGCACCTAAATTACTTAATTGATTTTTTGCTAATGTTTGAGCACCTCTTCCAAGTCCAACAAGTGTAATCACTGAAGCATTTCCTATAATAATTCCAAGCATTGTTAAAGAACTTCTCAATTTGTTCGAAAACAAGGTTTTTGTGGCCATGCCTAAGGCTTCTTTTATAGAGATATTTCTAGACATATTTATATTTATCTATTGCATCATCATCTTCAATTTGACCCATGTATATAACACCTTCATTTAGCTGCAGTGTAATGAGGTCGCCATTGCTTATTTGATGATTATCCATATTTTCTAAATTACAAATAGTAGAAATCTTTTTATTTTTTTTGTTAAACAAAGCATAAACATCATTTACATTTTGATTCGTAACAATGCCCGCAATATTTTTACTCATTGGAATATTTTTCATTAATTCCTCCGGAACAAATAATATTTCTCCTGGACAAATTAAGGACATATCTAGATTATTTTTTATTATTCTTGCTTTACCTGTAACACCGATTTCCCCTATTGAAATTCCTCTTGATACAATTTTTCTTACTAAACCGACTTTTATTAAATCTGTAGAGCCACTAATGCCAGTTAATGTTCCAGCCGTTTGAACTACTAAATCTCCTTGATTTAGGATCCCCATTTCCTGTGCAATTTGCATAGCTAAACTAAAAGTTTTTGCAGTTCTTTCATCATTTTTAACTACTATAGGAGTAACTCCCCAAACAAGTTGCAATCTTCTCGCTACACTCCTTTCAGTAGTAGTTGCCAAGATAGGTGTTGGTGGTCTAAATTTGCTTACATTTCTAGCAGTAGAACCTGATTTTGTTAAAGGGATTATTGCTCCCGCGTCAAGTTGTCTAGCTATATTACTTACTGCTGCACTAATAGCATTTGGGATCGTACTTGGTAAGTGGCTTTCAATAGCTTTAAGTGGATAATCCCTTTCAATTCTTCTTGCTATGGTTGCCATCGTTTCTACTGCCTCTACAGGATAATCGCCAACTGCAGTTTCGTTTGAAAGCATTACTGCATCTGTTCCATCCAGAATTGCATTTGCAACGTCACTAACTTCAGCCCTAGTTGGTCTTGGATTCGAAGCCATAGAATCAAGCATTTGAGTTGCTGTAATTATTGGGATGCCTAGTGTATTGGCTTTTCTTATTAATTCCTTTTGTAAAAGAGGAACCTCTTCAGCAGGCATTTCTACTCCCAAATCACCTCTAGCAACCATAACCCCATCACATAAGGGTAATACAGTATCAATTTGATCAATTGCTTCAAATTTTTCGATTTTTGCCACTACTGGAGTTGATTGACCATTTTTGTTTATTAAGTCTTTTATCTCGTTTATATCGGATGGATTTCTAACGAAACTTAGGGCTATCCAATCAACTCCCTCAGCTAAACCAAATTTTAAATCCTCTTTATCTTTTTCTGTTAATGCCTTTACTGATAACTGAACATCCGGGAAATTAACACCTTTATTATTTGAAAGAACGCCCCCTACAGTTACTAGACATTCTAAAAGATTCGCTTTTATGTCTACTTTTTCAACAATCATTTCTATTTTGCCATCATCTAATAGTATTCTTTTCCCTTCGCTAACTTCTTGAGAAAGTTTGTCGTAGGTTACATTTGCAATAGTATTTGTACATTCGACTTCATTCGATGTTAATGAAAATTTATCACCTTTTTTAATTTTTACTGGACCATCTTTAAAGCGTCCTAATCTTATTTTTGGTCCTTGAAGATCTTGTAGTATTCCAATATCTATATCTAACTTTTTTGATACTTCTCTTATGGTTTTTATTCTCTCAGCATGATCTTTATGATCTCCATGTGAGAAGTTTAATCTGAATGTTGTTACTCCAGCTTTAATTAAATCTGTAATTATCTCTTCAGATTGAGTTGCAGGGCCAATAGTGGCTACTATTTTTGTTCTTCTTTTTAAATCAATATTCGACATATATAGATAATATTGCTAGATATAAATAAATTTACCATACCCAAAGTTAGTTATTTAAGTCATGGATTTTAAAACTTATCAGAAAAAAGCTAGAGAAACAGCACAATATCCAGATTTAGGCTCAAATAATATTTATCCAACTCTTGGTTTAGTGGGAGAGGCCGGTGAGGTGGCAGAAAAAGTAAAAAAGGTCATAAGAGATAACAATGGAATGTTTGATAACGAATCGAAATTAGGTATTAAAAAAGAGTTAGGAGATGTTTTGTGGTATTTATCAAATCTTTGTACGGAATTAAATTTTAATTTAGAGGATGTTGCATTACAAAACCTTGAAAAATTAAAATTAAGAGCTGCTAAAGGGAAGATAAGAGGATCTGGAGATGATAGATAAATTCAGCTATAACCTAAGCTGGCATACTGGAGATTTGTAATTAAATTTTGAATAACATTTAAAAGTAAAAAAGCTAATAAAGATGAAATATCAAATCCACCTATTGGAGGGATAATACCTCTAAAAATATTTAAATAAGGATCTGTGATAGAAGTTAATGCAGATAAAACACCGTTGCTCCAATCAATTCCAGGAAACCATGTTAGTAAAATTCTTATTATCAATATGAAAGAATAAATTGATAAAGTTTGGCCCAGAACTGCAAAAATCTCAGATAACATTATCATCTCGTAATTTACTACATTCTAACATTTACTTATTATTGCTGCTTATTATTACTGCTTCCTATATTTGAGAGATATTCATTACTTACAGCAAAAGTTTGAAAAAACTTTTCTGATAATGATAACCAATATGATCTACCATCTTTTTGCTTCCGTTTGACGATAAATTTCTTTTCTAATAATTCTTTAATATGATCATAAACTCCTGAACCTCGAAGGAGTACAAGATCCGATTGCAGGATCTTTTTTTTGATAGCAATAGTAGCCAATGTCCTTAATTCGGATGTTTTCAAATCAGAAGGAAGTAAATCATCGACAAATTCATTAAGACTAGATTTCAATTCGAGAGAAAAACTGTTATTAACTGCATTTAATTCAATAGCTGAGTTGGGATTAGAGTATTTATTTTTTAGATCTTTAATTGCATCATTTATTGAGTTGATATCAGAATTAGTAATTTCTGAGAGATCCTTTTTTGTTATTGGTCTGCCTTTCAAATATAGAACAGCTTCAACTTTAGTAACTAGATCTATATCAGATATTGGCGTGGTATTTAGATCAGATTGATTGATTTTAATTACCGAAATCTTTCCTAATTTACCCTATATTTAATCTGTTGCACCTAGGAATAATTTATATGTATCGTTTTGAGTTTCATCCCAGAATTTATAGCCTAGAATTCTTACAAATTTATTCCACTCTAGAATTTCATTTCTATCGATTAAAACTCCAATAACTATTTTCCCTACATCAGCACCATAATTCCTATAGTGAAATACGCTTATCGACCAATCAGATTTCATATTATTTAAAAAATTTATTAATGCTCCAGGTCTTTCAGGAAACTCAAATCTATATAAAAGCTCAACAAAGTTTCTATTATTCATTTCATTAGAATTCCTTGGTAATCTTCCTCCTACCATATGTCTTAGATGATTTTTAGATAATTCATCATCACTTATGTCAATAAATGAGTACTCTGAATTTCTAAATATATTTAAAAGATTTTTTTTATCATTTAAGCCGTAGACTTGAACTCCTACAAAAATCTGGGCATTTTTAGAATTTGACATTCTATAGCTAAATTCAGTTAAATTTCTATTGTCAAGTAACTTACAAAAATCAATTAAACTACCAGCACGTTCAGGAATTTCAACAGCCATCATTACTTCTTTACATTCTCCAAGTTCGGCTCTTTCTGCTACAAATCTAAGCCTCTCAAAATTCATATTTGCACCACATGCAATCGCAACCATTGTTTTATTTGAATGATTCGAATTTAAAATATCTTTTTTCATTCCTGCAATTGATAATGCCCCTGCGGGCTCTAGTATTGATCTAGTATCCTCAAAAACATCTTTTATAGCAGCACATATTTCATCAGTATTAACCCTAATCATCTTATCTATATATTTTCTACCAATATCAAAAGTATTTTTACCAATTTTTTTAACTGCCACTCCATCGGCAAATTGACCAACAGAGGTTAATTCCACAATTTTCTCTTCTTCCAAGGACTTTGTCATGGCGTCCGCATCTTCAGGTTCTACCCCAATGATTTTAACTTCAGGCCATATTTTTTTAACATATAAGGATATTCCTGATATCAATCCACCACCACCTACAGCGACATAAATTGCATAAGGTTTGTTTTTAAGCTGATGTTCAAGTTCAATAGCTATAGTGCCCTGTCCTGCTATTACATCAGGATCATCAAAGGGATGAATAAAGCATAAATTTCTTTCTTGGCTAATCCTTATTGCCTCTTTGTATGTTTCATCATAATTATCCCCATATAATATGACTTTTGCTTTCAATTTTTTTACTGCATTAACTTTCACTAGAGGTGTTGTAATTGGCATTAATATGGTTGCTTGGCAATTCAACTTAAGTGCACTAAGTGCAACTCCTTGAGCATGATTACCAGCACTAGAAGTAATTACTCCCTGAGCAAGCTGTGAATTAGTGAGCTTACTCATTTTGTTATATGCACCTCTTATTTTGAATGAAAATACATCCTGAAGATCTTCTCTTTTTAGAAAAACTTCGTTATTAAGTGTATTACTTAAATTATGAGCTTTCTCTAGTGGTGTTTTTTTTGCAACTTCATAGACTTCAGCATGAAGTATTTTTTCAAAATAATCATTCATATATATATTTTTAGCATTAATTATTAATCTAATAAAACATTACATGATCTATTTCAAAAAAAATACTCATTTTGCACCTCGGCGTTTTAGATTATATAGATACCAATTTTTGTTAAATGCTTTTAAGTGAGTTAAGTCATCCAAATCAACTTCATGGCTTAACAGTTTCACAATTAGAGGAAATTGCTTGTCAAATTAGAGAAAGACATCTTCAGGTAGTATCTACTAGTGGTGGACATCTTGGTCCTGGATTAGGTGTAGTTGAGTTGACATTGGCTTTATATCAAACTCTTGATCTTGATTTTGACAAAGTTGTTTGGGATGTAGGACATCAAGGTTACCCTCATAAATTAATTACAGGACGTTTTAGTCAATTTGATTCTCTAAGGCAACAAAATGGAGTCGCTGGATATTTAAAAAGAAGTGAAAGTAAATTTGATCATTTTGGTGCTGGACATGCAAGTACTTCTATTTCTGCTGCTTTAGGAATGGCAATAGCAAGAGATAGAAAAGGTGAAAATTATAAATGTGTAGCTGTTATTGGAGATGGAGCACTAACTGGGGGAATGGCATTAGAAGCTATAAATCATGCAGGTCACTTACCAAATACCCCTTTAGTTGTAGTATTGAACGATAATGACATGTCTATTTCACCTCCAGTTGGAGCCCTTTCATCTTACTTAAATAAGGTAAGAGTAAGTCCACCATTGCAATTTTTGTCTGATAGTGTTCAAGAAAGTGTAAAAAATATTCCCATAATTGGTAAAGATATCCCAGAAGAACTCAAAAATATTAAAGGAAGCGTTAGACGACTATCCGTGCCTAAGGTTGGAGCTGTATTTGAAGAACTTGGATTTACATATATGGGTCCAATTGATGGTCATGATATTGGTAACTTGGTTAAGACCTTTAACGCTGCTCATAAACTTAAAAGACCCGTACTTGTTCATGTTGTCACAACAAAAGGGAAGGGTTATCCATATGCAGAAGCCGATCAGGTAGGATATCATGCACAGTCTGCATTTGATCTTACAACTGGGAAATCTATTCCATCAAAGAAACCTAAACCTGTTAGTTATAGTAAAATATTTGGTCAAACCTTATTAAAAATATGTGAGCAAGATAGCAAAGTTGTTGGTATTACAGCTGCAATGGCTACAGGTACTGGTTTAGATATATTGCAAAAAAATATTCCTGATCAATATATCGATGTAGGAATAGCAGAACAACACGCAGTTACTCTTGCAGCAGGAATGTCTTGCGATGGTCTTAAACCTGTTGTAGCTATTTATAGTACTTTTCTTCAACGTGCTTTCGACCAATTAATTCATGATGTAGGGATACAAAATTTACCTGTCTCATTCGTACTTGATAGAGCTGGAATAGTTGGAGCTGACGGTCCTACTCACCAAGGTCAGTACGATATCAGTTATATGAGATCCATACCTAATTTTGTATTGATGGCTCCAAAGGATGAGTCTGAATTACAAAGAATGTTAATAACTTCAATAAACTATAATGGTCCTACAGCTCTAAGAATACCTAGAGGCTCTGGATTAGGAGTGGCTGTAATGGATGAAGGCTGGGAGCCTTTGAATATAGGCGAAGCTGAAATACTTGAAGAAGGAGAAGATATTTTAATTATTGCTTATGGTTCAATGGTCGCATCAGCAATCGAAACAGCAAAGATCTTAAAAAATATGAACATTAATGCATGCATTGTTAATGCAAGATTTGTTAAACCTCTTGATAAAAATCTTATTATGCCTTTAGCAAGTAGGATTCAAAAAGTTGTAACCATGGAAGAAGGAACCTTAATAGGTGGATTTGGTTCCGCAATAGTTGAATTATTTAACGATAATGAAATAAACATTCCTGTATACAGAATAGGTATACCAGATGTTTTAGTTGATCATGCTTCACCTGATCAGAGTAAAGAAAAACTAGGGCTTATGCCTGATCAGATGGCAGATAAAATTGTTAAGAAATATAGGTTAGTTAATTAAAAATTTAAAAAATAAAAATTTAATAAATAAATTTTTAATAAATAAATTTTTAATAAATAAATATTTATAAAACACCTCGTGAGGCTAATCCTAGGATTGCCCCAATTCCGAAAATATGACCTAAACAATTAGCCCCTACAACTGATGCGTGACTTAAACCACCATAGAATTTTGAATTAGGTATTTCAAAACCTTCATTAGGTTTTCTTATTGTTGCTCTAGCAATTGCATAAGCAAAAACATTACATGCAATCATTACGACGGCACACTTTGGAGACCAAGAAAAAGTTGCTGGATCTGCAGCTGCAAATAATGTAGTAAACATAAAAAATCGTTATTTAAATATATTCTCTAATACTTTTGCCTAAAAAACACAAAATTGTAAAAGGTCTTAAGAGTTGTTTACTTCTAAGCTATTTAACAGCTTTATAAATCCAAACAAAATAACAAAATCACTTAGAGTTAGGAAGAATTCTGCAAAGCCATGCAGAAAGTCAACTTCAACAAGAGTTTTATCATAGTAATTTAAAGTGAAGATAGATATCAATATAGTTATAAATACGAATAAAACAGTTAAGGAAAATCCTATTTTTACAAAATAATTAACAGATTTGATTTTATATAAGTAAAACAAAAATATTGCATATGGAATTATTGATGCTGCGAAAAATAACGTGTTATCAATCGAACCTAATTTTTCTATAAATTTAAAAAATAAATCATTCATAAGTCTCATTTCCTTTGAAAATTATTATTGCAGCTAAGGCTAATGTTGAATTTCCTATAAATGTAAATATTCCTTGAAGTGAGACTAGACCGTAAAGATATTCTTGGTTGTCATAGATATGCCAGGTGATCGCACACATAGCACCTATTAGGTTTGGGACCATAGCAAGGCTTAACCAAAAAAATAAATTATATTTTTTATATGTAGAAATTTTGTTTATGACTAATATGGCAAAAATCCATTCTATTACTGATGAGATATGTATTAACCATGTTCCAAATGATAATTCGTGCAAAATTTTATATTTTTTTCTTTAAAACGTTGAGAACTTCTTTGGCATGATTTATAGGTAAAACACTTATCCATCTATAAGAAATTTTCCCATCTGGTGAAATCAAAAAAGTATTTCTATCTGAGAATGGAGGAATCCAGGAACCATATTTATCACTAATAATTCCGTCAGGATCGGATAATAAAGTATAGTTTATGGATTTCTCGCTACAGAAATTTTCATGAGAATCTTGATTATCAGCGCTAATGCCAACAATTTCAGCATTATATTTTGAAAAATCTTTTTTTAATTCAGAAAAACCTTTAGCTTCAAGAGTGCAACCTGCTGTAAAGTCTTTTGGGTAAAAATACATAACTAACCACTGACCTTGAAAATCACTTAATTCCCATGTTTTTTTTGTTTTTATGTTTTTATTAAAACCTTCTAACTGAAAGTTAGGAGCATAATCCCCAACTTCAGGAGCAAAATCAAAAGAAAAGGCTGAATTACAATTAAATAAAAGAATAAATGGTAATAATATACTTACAACTAAATTTCTCATCAAATTTAGATTTTTTTTAAATCAACTCCATTTGATTTAGCAAATTTATCTAAGCCTACTTTTTGTATAGACTTTAGGGCTTTGGTACTTATTTTTATATTTACCCATTTTTTACCCTCTTCCCACCATAGTCTCCTTTTTTGGAGATTAACTTGTTGCAATTTTTTTGTACGAATATGTGAGTGACTCACTGCCATCCCGTTATTAGCTTTTGCACCGGTCAGTTCGCAAACTCTTGACATATTTATTGAGTTATATCTTTAAAAATTCTAACACATGACTCAATTTGTTGAATTAAGTAATTCTGAAATTAATTCGGCATTATTATTTTGTAAATTAATTATCTGTTCTTGATCTAATCCACCAACGGAAAGCTTAGCCATATCGTAAACATGATTTGCAATTTTTGATGCCAATGGATTCTCAATAGGATCTTTTTCATCAATAATTATTTTGTTGCCTGTAATATTATTAAGACCAACAATAAGTGGATGTTCTTTGTTAATTAAGAGGACATGATATTCAGGTAAGCCAGGCATCTTTTGTTCCATGTAAGCTCCCATATCATTAATTCTTCTCATTTGTTCTGGAAGCAAGATCATCGCTGGTGGAGCATCTTTACTTGAAAGTGACTGCACTTTAACAGTTACTTTCTCATTGTTAAGGGCCTTAACTATCGTCTCTCTAAGATTATCTGTATTTGATTTGCCATCCTTATCTACAATTTCTTTGGATTCTTTATCTTCTAGTTCATTTATTTCTGAATCTACTCTTTGGAATTGATAATCTTCATTTTTACTTTCCAACCATGGAAGAAATTGTGCGTCAATTAAGGGATCTGATTTAATAACTTCTTTATTATCAGATAAACAGATATTTAATGCACTAGACTGCGCAATCAAATCTGAACAGTAAATTATTTTTTTAGCATCAGTTAATTTATTACGCTCTTTGTAATTTGCGAGAGTTGTGAAATATTTTTCATTGGATTTGATGAGGGATTTATTTTCAATATCTTTAGTTAAGTCTTTATCTGTATTTAAGATTGTTTCGAAAATTATACTGTTATTGACTAAATCAGCAAATTTTTCATCTTCAATAGCACCAATTTTAATAAAAGCAGAGATTGAATCCCAAATTTCTGCATAAAATTCTGGAGAATTTTTTATCAAATCCTTAAGTTTATTAGCGATTTTTTTTGAGATAAATGAAGATATAGATCTTACTTTTCTATCTGTTTGTAATGCACTTCTACTAACATTTAGGGGTATATCTGTAGAGTCAATAACTCCTCTTAAAGGTAAAAGGTATTTTGGTACTATCTCTTTAATTGAATCGCTTACGAAAACTTGATTGCAAAATAGCTTTATTTCTCCCTTTTCCCAATCAGCTCTACCTGACAACTTTGGAAAATACAATATCCCTTGTATGTCATATGGATAATCTGTATTTAGGTGAATCCATAACAGTGGATCTCCTTGGAAGGGATAAAGGTATTTATATAACTCAATATAATCTTCATCTTTTAATTCACTAGGTTGTTTTCTCCAAGGTGGATTTTTCTTATTAATTGTCTCTCCTTCTAATAACACATCTATTGGCATAAAATCACAATATTTTTTTATTAGTGATTTAATCCTTTCAGGCTCGATAAACTCTTTTTCTTCTTCAAGTAGGTGAAGAATAACATCCGTACCTATTGTCTCTCTTTCTGATTCCTCTAGTGTGAAATTTGGCGATCCATCACATGACCATTTGAAAGTTTTTGATTCCCCAATTGCCGACTTAGTTAATATATCAACTCTATCTGCCACCATGAAACTTGAATAAAAACCTAGTCCAAAATGACCTATGAATTCATCATTTTCTTTTTTGTATTTTGTTAGGAATTCTTCAGCACTTGAAAATGCAACTTGATTTATGTACTTCTTAATTTCTTCATCATTCATTCCAATTCCATTATCGGAAATTGTTAACGTATTTTTTTCACGGTTAATTGATATTTTTACTTGAGCCTCCTCAGTATTTTCGCAATCACCTGCAATAGAGGCCATTCTTCTTTTACTAATTGCGTCAACACCATTACTAACAAGTTCTCTTAAAAAGATTTCATGGTCAGAATATACTGCCTTCTTGATAATTGGGAAAATATTTTCGGTATTAATACGAATTTCGCCTTTTTCCATTTAAAAAAAATCAAACATATTAAATCTTATTTCGTAAAAACTAGTTAATCAAGTTTAATTAGGAGTATTGTCCGAACAATATATGATTTAAAAGTTAAATAAATTATTAAAAGGTTTTATTTAATCCACAAAATCTCAGTACAATTATTTTCTTTCATAATTTGATTAGCTTTAGACAAGTCATCACATGGATTTAAATATAAGACAGCAATATTTCCTTTTTTGTGTTGTTCTTTTTGTTCATTCATACCTTTTTCTAACAAATAAGAATCTTTAAACATCAATAAAATCCTTTTTTTATCTGTCTTTTCTTCCTTAATTAAATTTCTTAAAATATCTATTGAAATTGTAAATCCAATACCATTAAATATTTTCTCATTAGGACTAAATGATCTTACTAACTCATCATATCTTCCGCCTTTTGCGATGACGCTTTTATATTTACCATTATCCCCTATAAGTTGAAAAACTATTCCTTCATATAAATTCAAGTGAGGTTGAAAAGTGGGATCAAGTTGTAATTTGACACCGTATTTATTAGATATTATTGACAGTGTTTCAAATAAAAAATTTAAGTCATCTAATGTTTTACTGGTACCATATATAGATTTTAATTTTTTTAATATTGCAATTGGCTCTCCTCGTGTGAATAAAAGATCTTTAAGAATATATTTATCATCTTCATCTAATCCTAATTTAGATAAATTATCTTGATCAAAATTAACCAGACTTTTCTTAATTTCTTCAAAATTATTATTTTCATATTTATTTAAGATTAAATCCATTATTTTTGTGGTGCTTACTAGTAGAAATAAATTACAACCATTCTTCAAATTAATATTATCGATTGAATCAAACAAAATATTAATAACTTCAATTTCTGGGTATTTTGTATCATATCCAATTAATTCAATTCCACTCTGCAATTTTTCTTGTAACTTAAATGAATTTTTATTATTTTGTTTTTTATCAAAAACCATACCATTGGTGAATAATCTTATAGGTCTTTTTTTATTTATTAATCTAGTAGATGACAATTTAACAATTGATGTTGTCATTTCTGGCCTAAGACATAATGAATTATTACTTACTATTCCTACAACCTGATTTTCGTCAATAACGCCACGGCCTTTTATGGTCTCTAAAGTATTTATAAATGAGGGTGAAACCTCTTCATATCCCCATAGTTTATAAATACTATTTAAATTATTTATGATGTTTGAGTTATTTTTTACATCGACTAATTTAATTTCCTTTATATCGGACATTTTAATATTTAACTAATTTTAGGTATAGAGATTTTTTTTAAATGGAGAAACTTTATCTAGTTCATTTTTTAATTCATTCTCAAGGCTGGGAGAACAAGCTAAAATTCTTCCTGAACTTAAATTAAATTCGCCTGATGGATAATCAGAAATAATACCACCAGCCTCTTTAACAATAATAGCACCAGCCGCTAGGTCCCATACCTCCAACCCTCTTTCCCAATATCCATCAACCTTACCTGCAGCAACAAATGCTAGATCAACTGCTGCTGCACCTCCTCTTCTAACACCTCTAGTTTTATGTGTTAGATAACAAAATTCAGCATAATTATTATCCTCTGTCTCAAATCTGTCATAAGAGAAACCAGTTACAAGTAGACTATCAGAAAGATTAGAGGGATTCGATACTTTAAGTTCACTATCATTGCAGAATGAGCCTAAACCTATACAGGCTGAATATAGTTCATTTAAATAAGGTACTGATATAGCGCCTATTATTGGCTTATTTTTATACACAAGACCTATAGAAGTCCCAAAAAAAGGATATCCATGGGAATAATTTGTTGTACCGTCTAATGGGTCTATGCACCACGTTAAATCCGATGATTTGGTTAATTTACCCGATTCCTCTGCATTTATAGATATGTTAGGTGTCTCTTCTAATAGATATTCTTTTATTTTATTTTCAACTTCCAAATCTACATTGGTAACTAGATCACCCTTCCTACCCTTTGATGATATTTTCTGAATTTTATTGTAATTAACTTTTAAAATTTCATTACCAATTTGAGCCGAATTCTTGGCTATTTCATACAAAATGGATAAGTTTACTTGATTTGCAAGTTCCTCTATTTCACTTAATTCAAACATGATAGTTAATCTTCCTCAAATTCCCAAGGTGGCGCAACTCTTGTATTTCCCCTCCCAAAATATTGTCCAAATTGTAAATCGTAAACTTCATCTTCATATGTAGTTTCTACCTCAAGATCTGAAGTAGCTTTAGCGACACAAAGAAGTGCATAACCCTTGTCTTTTAATGCCTGAGATACACCCATGGCTTCAGGTTGATGCAAAGTACCAGATTTAATTTTAACTGCACAACTTGTACAACAACCATTTCTACATGAAAATGCAAGTTTGAAACCTTTCTTTTCAAATTCCTTAAGTATATACTCCTCACTATTAACAAGCTCTTGGTAGACCTTTCCGGTTTCTTTATTTTTAATCGTGACTATGAAAGTCTTTTTCAAATAACTTTCCTCAAAAATGGGATGATAAGGGGTTAAAATGATTATCTTGGGAGAGGTGGCCGAGTGGTTGAAGGCGCAGCACTGGAAATGCTGTATAGGGGCAACTTTATCGAGGGTTCGAATCCCTCTCTCTCCGTTTTATATTAGTTTATTTTGGTTCACTCCATCAACATCTTTGTCTCTATGAAATTTTTTAAAATAGATAGTAATCTTTTATCAAGTTATAAATAATCTTATTTATTTAAATAAAGTTGAAAATATTTGATTTTTACTATTATATGTAGATATCTAAGATAAAAATTAATTAAATTATTAGTAAATTTTGCTTTAATTTAGCGATCTAAAATCATGGGGCAAATAGTTGGAATTGATTTAGGTACTACTAACTCTGTTGTAGGAGTTATAGAAGCTGGTCGTCCAATTGTTATTGCTAATTCTGAAGGTTCTAGAACTACACCTTCAATAGTTGGATTTACGAAAGACAAGGAAATAGTAATAGGAGACCAAGCGAGAAGACAACTTGTTCTAAATCCTAAGAATACGTTTTATAACCTTAAACGATTTATTGGTAGTGACTGGGATGAATTAGATGAGAATAGTATTTCTGTTCCTTATAACGTTAAGGCTAATACTATTGGAAGCGTTAGGGTTCTTAGTCCAAATACAGAAAGAGAGTATGCACCAGAAGAATTAGTGAGCTCATTGATTAGAAAATTAATTAATGATGCTGAATCTTATCTTGGAGATACTGTTGATTCTGCAGTTATTACTGTCCCTGCTTACTTTAATGAATCTCAAAGACAAGCAACAAAGGATTCTGCAATATTAGCTGGTATTAAAGTCGATAGAATTCTAAATGAACCTACTGCTGCTGCTCTAGCTTATGGTTTTGAAAAAAGTTCCTCTAATAATGTTTTGGTTTTTGATTTAGGAGGAGGAACATTTGATGTTTCATTATTGAAAATTTCTAATGGTGTATTTGATGTTAAAGCTACTTGTGGTGATACACAGCTAGGAGGAAACAATTTTGATTCAAAAATAGTTGATTGGCTTGCAGAAAAATTTCTAGCTAAATATGATATTGATCTAAGAAGGGATAGACAAGCATTACAGAGATTAACTGAAGCTGCTGAAAAAGCTAAATGTGAATTGTCAGGATTGCAAAAAACAAAAATATCTTTACCCTTTATTACAACAAGTAAAGAGGGGCCATTACATATTGAAGAAACTTTAGATAGAAAAATATTTGAATCATTATCACAAGATTTACTTGATAGATTATTAGAGCCCGTGCAAATAGCTTTAAATGATTCTGGATGGAACGCAGAAGATATTGATGAGGTTGTTCTTGTAGGAGGCAGCACAAGAATCCCAATGGTTCAACAATTAGTAAAGACTCTTGTTCCAAATGATCCTTGTCAATCTGTTAATCCTGATGAAGTCGTAGCAGTTGGAGCTGCGATACAATCTGGAATTATTAGTGGTGATTTACAAGATTTACTCCTTAATGACGTTACTCCCTTATCTTTAGGTTTAGAAACTATTGGTGGTCTTATGAAGGTACTCATTCCTCGTAATACGCCAATACCAGTAAGACAATCTGATGTTTTTAGTACATCGGAAGCTAATCAATCATCAGTGGTTGTTCAAGTACGGCAGGGAGAAAGGCCTTTAGCCTCTGAAAATAAATCACTTGGTAAATTTAGACTATCAGGAATACCTCCAGCTCCAAGAGGAATACCTCAAGTCCAGGTAGCATTTGATATCGATGCTAATGGTCTTTTAGAAGTAAGTGCAACTGATAGAACAACTGGAAGAAAGCAAACAGTTTCAATTTCTGGAGGTTCTAATTTAAATGAACAAGAAATAAATTCGATAATTGAAGAAGCTAAAGTAAAAGCTAATGAAGATAGAATGAAAAGATCTGTAATTGATAGAAAAAATAGTGCACTAACTCTTATTGCGCAAGCTGAGAGAAGACTTAGGGATGCCTCATTAGAATTTGGTCCATATGGGGCCGAAAGGCAACAACGAGCTGTAGAATTAGCCATTCAAGATGTTGAAGAGTATATAGATGACGATGATCCTCAAGAATTAGAAATTTCAGTAAGTGCTCTACAAGAAGCATTATTCGGCCTAAACAGAAAATTTGCCGCAGAAAAGAAAACTGATAATAATCCCCTACAGAGCATTAAAAATACATTTGGATCTTTAAAGGATGAACTCTTTTCCGATGATTATTGGGATGATGATCCTTGGGATAATCAAATGAATAGAAATTATAGAAATTCGAGGTATGGTAATTCTAGGGACGATGATCCATGGGACAATGACTACTTCCTCTAAAAAAGACTATTTGTCGATTTTGGGTTTATCCCCTGATTTCGATGAGAAAGAACTTAAAAAGGCCTTTCGAAGAGAAGCAAGAAAATGGCATCCAGATTTAAATAAAAATGATCTCAATGCAGAGGAAAGATTTAAATTAATTAACGAAGCATACGAATGTCTACGTGATCCTAATATAAGAATAAATAGTTCGGATAAGAATATCGAGGATGATTCCGAAAATAATAATTTCAAAACTGGTTTTCCCGATTTTCAAGATTATCTTGATTCATTATTTGGATATGAATACTCACAAAATAATCATGAAGAATATGACAATGAACCATTTGAGGATGAATCGATAAACTCAAATTATGATGAATTTAATAATTATGGTTATCCTACAACCTCTCCTGAAGAACCGCCTCCAGTAAAACTCCACCAAGATATTGAAACAGTTATTGAATTAACTCCTGATGAGGCCTTAAATGGAGCAACAATTTTAATAGAACTTGAAGATGAAACTGTAGTAGAAGTTGATACACCTCCATTCGCTGGAGATGGATGGCGATTAAGACTTGAAAATATTGCAAGAGGAGGTAAAGATCATTATCTACAGTTAAAAGTTAAAACGGAAAGTGGTCTAAGAATTGATGGTTTAAGAGTTCTTTATAAATTAGAGTTATTTCCTCATGATGCTCTTCTTGGTTGTGCAGTGGAAGTTCCTACCCTTGATGGTAATGTCACACTTCAAGTGCCACCTAAATCATCTACGGGAAGAATGTTACGTTTGAAAGGTAGGGGTTTAACTTTCGAAGATAATGTAGGTGATCAATATGTTGAAATCTTGGTAGTGATACCCGCTGATATTAATGATGAAGAAATTGCTTTATATACAAGATTACAAGAATTATCACTTTCTGATTCTTAATCAAATATTATATATTTAGAAAAATCGACACTTATGAACATATTTGTTCTTTTATATAATTCAGGAACAGATAAGGAAGGAATACATTCAATCGAACTTAAAGGAAAGACTATCGTTCTTATGTTTGAAGATAAGGATGATGCAACAAGATATTGTGGTCTACTAGAAGCTCAAGATTTTCCTTTGCCAACAGTTGAAATGATCAACATTGAGGAAATAAAAGAATTCTGCATTAAATTAGATTACGAATGCAAATTAGTAGAAAAAAATTTTATACCTAAAACCGCTGAAGATAGGTTATTAATTTCACCACCCCAGAAAAATCTAGAAGTTGAAAATTGGGAGGAAGATAAAAATAGTAAAAAAGATAAAAATGGTAAAAAAGATAACATTGATATAAATACCATTAAGGAAAACCTTGAAAAGTTGCTTTAGCTATTAAAATATCAAAATAATTATTAAACAAATAAAACATGACAATTGCATTATTTGAAACTGAAGTTGGAAACATTAATATTGAATTTTTCTCTGACGACGCACCAAATACAGTTAAAAACTTTACGAATTTGATTAGTGATGGATTTTATGATGGTCTAGCATTTCACAGAGTTATTCCTGGATTTATGGCTCAGGGGGGTTGTCCCAATACTCGTGAAGGAGCATCTGGTATGCCTGGAACTGGTGGTCCTGGATATAATATTAAATGTGAAATTAATTCAAATAAACATCTAAGAGGCTCACTTTCTATGGCTCATGCCGGAAAGGATACAGGTGGTAGTCAGTTTTTCATAGTCTATGAACCACAGCCTCATCTCGATGGAGTTCATACTGTTTTTGGTAAGACTAATGATATGGATGTAGTTCTAAAGCTTACTAATGGTTCCAAAATTCTAAAAGCAACTTTGAAAAAGTAATTTAGTCTTCAAAAACAATACTAAATGTCTCTTTATCTAGATTAAATTTTCTTGTAGATGAATATAAGATTTCATTATTAATAGTAAATTTAGTATTGATTAATTTTATGCTACTTTTTGGGTGCAATACTTGTTCAATGTTTCTAGAAACAATAATACCAATTTTTGTACTATTTTCATAATTGGATAAAAACTGAATAAATAATTCAATATTCTTTATTTCTTCATCAGTTATGTTGGAATTGATTCTATCCTGATCATGCAAAATTCTCCAAACTAATTTTGGTCGATTCCAAAAAGCCAATAATCTAGGAGTACTTTCTAGTTTAATATTAATGTTCTTATCACTACAGAATTTAATAACGTTATTTTTTATTGGAACTAGATCTATAGATTTATATTTTCCGTCAAGAAAAATTGATATAAATGGATCGATATTCCTAGAATTAGGATTATCTTCATCAATCATGTGGCCTAACTTCGTTTTTTTTACACTCAAATATTCTGCATTATTATCGTTTGGACAAATTACCAATGGAACTCTCTCAATAACCTCTATTCCATAACCACCTAATCCAGCAATCTTTCTAGGATTGTTTGTAAGTAATTTTAGTTTTTTTATCCCTAGATCGGTTAATATCTGTGCACCAACTCCATAATTTCTTAGATCAGCTGGAAAGCCTAATTTTTCATTAGCTTCTACAGTGTCTAATCCACCATCCTGTAAACTATAAGCTTTTAATTTATTTATAAGACCAATACCTCTACCTTCTTGTCGCAAATAAACAACAACTCCCTCTTCTTCCTTTTCTATCCTCGATAAAGCAGCCTCTAATTGGGGCCTACAATCACAACGTAATGATCCAAAAGCATCGCCAGTTAGGCACTCTGAATGCATTCTTACTAGTACGGGTTCGCTTAATTTAGATGATTTTTGTTTAACTAATGCAACGTGCTCTGAACCATCAAGTTCATTAACGTATCCATATGCTTTGAAATTGCCAAAAATACTTGGCAGTACGGCATCGGATTTTCTAAATACAAATCTCTCAGTTTGAAAACGATAACTTATTAAATCAGCTATGGATATTAATTTCATCCCCCACTGTTTTGCATATTGTTTAAGTTGAGGAAGTCTTGACATGGATCCATCAGGATTTTGTATTTCGCAAATCACTCCAGCTGGATAAAGACCTGACATTGCGGCAATATCCACTGCCGCTTCGGTATGACCTGCCCTTTTTAATACTCCACCTTTCTTAGCTCTTAATGGAAAAATATGTCCTGGCCTTCTTAAATCATCAGGTTTTGTATTTGGGTTTATAGCAACTTGAATTGTCTTTGCCCTGTCTTCAGCGGAAATTCCAGTAGTAACATTATTTTCAGGTCCAGCATCAATTGATATCGTAAAAGCGGTTTGATTTTCATCTGTATTTCTATCTACCATTAATGGTAAATCTAAAGAGTCAAGTTTTTCACCTTGCATAGCTAGACAAATTAGACCACGTCCCTCAGTAGCCATAAAATTAATTTGCTGTGGAGTTGCAAACTGAGCCGCGCATATTAAATCTCCTTCATTTTCTCTTCTTTCATCATCTACAACAATTATGCATTCTCCATTTCTTATAGCTGCCAATGCGTCACTTATAGGATCAAATTCAATTTTAAAAGATTCATTTATATCCAAAATTGTTCCATTATTTGATTTGGGACTTGTTTCTTTCATTATTCCTATCAATATAGAAAAATAGTGTTTTAGTTACCTTAAATTCAACACTTTACAATCCTATCTCAAAGTCTGCCAATTCAAAGAAATGAATGTTGCAATAGTAGGTGCTACAGGTTACGGCGGTATTCAAGCGGTAAATCTTTTAAAGAAAAATAAAAACTTCAAAATTTCATTTTTAGGAGGTAATAAAACATCTGGATCAAAGTGGAATGATAATTTCCCATTTATTTATCTAGATAATGATCCTTATATTGAAAAAATTTCAGTAGATAATATTTCAAAAAATGCTGATTTTGCTTTGCTTTGCTTACCAAATGGCCTATCTTCAACTTTGACAAGGAAATTATTAGATAGAGGAGTTAAAGTTATTGATTTATCAGCTGATTACAGATATAAGTCCTTAGATGAATGGAAAAAAGTATATACCAAAGAAGCTGCTATTTATAAAAGAAGTGATGATGATTTATGTAAAGAAGCAGTATACGGTCTTCCTGAAATAAATAAAGAATCCATTTCAAAAGGAAGATTAATTGCATGTCCAGGATGTTATCCAACATCTGCTCTTATTCCATTAGTTCCTTATCTTTCGCAAGGAATTATTGAAAATGAAGGTATAGTGATTGATTCTAAGAGCGGAACGTCTGGTGGAGGTCGAGAACCAAACCAAAAGCTACTCTTATCAGAATGTGGAGAAGGTCTTTCAGCATATGGATTGATAAACCATAGGCATACCTCAGAGATCGAACAAGTAGCATCTTTAATTTCT
>MWOQ01000220.1 GCA_002026145.1 Prochlorococcus sp. HOT208_60m_813L03
AAATTCTCTCAATAGTTTCTCATCAAACCTCATGAGTTTTTCTAATCCAAATTGGATACTTATTTTAGTATTTACTATTTTCGGTTTATTTTGGAATTTAATCTGCATTGCTTATTTCGCATACTTTATTTTTGATGATTATTGGTTTGAAAAAAGTTTGATAGAGTTTGGAAATTCTACAGGTGTAGTAGCTTCTGGATTACTTCTTCTAAGGCTTGCAGATCCGAAAAATATTTCTAAGACTTTACCAATTTTTACATCAAAACAGCTTTTCGCTCAGTTGATTCTTTCTGGGGGACTATTCACGGTTCTTGCACCATTAATGATTTCTAAAATTGGGTTAGATTATTGGACAGAAATTTGTGCCCTAATTACATTCGCAATTCTTTGTATCGCATTGATTTTTAATAAAGTA
>MWOQ01000221.1 GCA_002026145.1 Prochlorococcus sp. HOT208_60m_813L03
GGGGAACTTGCTGCTGTATTCTCAAATAGCTCAGGTATATCAATAAATGTTGCTACTGAAGATGATATAAGTACACTTTCTAATGGCCTCACTCTAAGTAATTCAGGGACATTTGATCAGCTTTATTTCTTAATATCAAACACAGTTTCGGTAGAGGGAGAACCTGTCTCTGGATGCTACATAAAATCTACCGATGTTTCTTACAATGATGGAGATTTTAGAATTGGAACAAATAATTCAGCACTTGCAGGGACAGCTAACATCACAGAGACGGGATTTGGTATGAATGAATACGACAAAGATGATGCTAATTCTTACACAACCGTCCCTGCAGTCACTACTTCTGTCAATGGAACGGCAACTTCAAATTTAATTTCATATCTTGTTAACAAAGATACAAAAACTCCTGGTTTGGGGGGAACAATTAATGCCTACTTATTTGTAGGTGACCTCGAAACTTCAATTAACTTAGATAGTTCAAAATCAGGAACATTATGGATTGATGTC
>MWOQ01000222.1 GCA_002026145.1 Prochlorococcus sp. HOT208_60m_813L03
TAAAATTACTAGCTAAAAAATGTGGTTTTAATAAGATCAAGCTTAAAAAGCCAAACATCTTAATAGAGACAAAATTAAAAAATTCTACATTTAAAATGCTTAAAAATTCTTTGGCAAGTAGTGTTCAAAATAAATTTAATTTTAATGAAGGCGAACAATTATCTACCATCACTATAAGGGGTTTAGGTGCAACTGAAATTCAAAATCAAATTGATTAACTAATATTGTGGTTCGGATCTTTTGAAAGAGAAATAAAGAATTTCGATAAAGAACTTATTAAAAGAGAATAAATTATTAAATAATTATTTAAAATCCGCGAAACAGTTTGTTTTCGGTTAGGTTTATAAAAATTTATTTATTTTATGGGTGAATATATAGACATCGGAATACAAACTTCGATTTTACCCTTATCAATTATTCTTTCATCAATTGTACTAGGC
>MWOQ01000223.1 GCA_002026145.1 Prochlorococcus sp. HOT208_60m_813L03
AGAGACTTAGTTGCTTTTTTTTCTGTCTTTAAAGGAGTTACAGAGGTTACCTCACTTCTAAATAGAATTGATTTTAGTTTACTTAGAAATTTAGAAATCATTGAAATATATAAGTAATAAAATTAAGACTTCAATTTAATATATTATCAAATTCCTAAGGGAATTAATAACAAAACAATAGATAATTGAACAGAAATAATTGATTTACAATTATATAAAGACACACTTTTAAAAATTGTGCAAGCTTACAATCTATTGCTACGTATTAAAATTAGTCTAAAAATTATAATATAAGAAAAATGTACTTTCAAAAATTAAATTTATTTATTAATAGTAAGGTTAAAGTTATGATAAAAAGTAGATCATAAAAATGAAGCTTATATTTATAAGCGGTCCTTCTGGAAGCGGTAA
>MWOQ01000224.1 GCA_002026145.1 Prochlorococcus sp. HOT208_60m_813L03
AAGTTGTTTTTTTGGATTTTTCTCCACCGAGAATTTTAGTTAATTGATCCTTTAACTCTGCAGAAGAGAAAATATCTGAATCAGCAGGAACTATTTGACCTTGAACCCTAAAAAAAGGAATAGAATTGCCAGTCAGATGTAAATCTGAGCCATTTCTTTTTACTAAATCAGACATTAGTTGAGTTAATTTCATAATTCCTCAGGTAATGCTTCTTCAAGTAAGCAAACTCTTTCTACTTCCTCAATTGTAGTTAATTCTTTTTTTACTAGTTCCATTCCATAATCTAATAAACTCCTACCTTCTATTAAAAAAGCGTTTGACCTTATTACATCTGCCGTACTTTCTTTCATAATTAATTCTCGCAAATTTTCATTTATTTTCATAACTTCATAAATTCCTACTCTTCCTTTATATCCGCTCCCCCCACAAAATGGACATAATTTATTGTTTGAGTCATCGTTAGGTTCATTTATTATTCTTGCTTTATTTAATCCATACTTTATGGCTCTGTCATCTTTTC
>MWOQ01000225.1 GCA_002026145.1 Prochlorococcus sp. HOT208_60m_813L03
TCTTCTATGCAAGTGAATTTCGTTATTCACCTCCTCCATTGCTGCCAAATACATTAACTATTGGAGTCACTCAATCTGGAGAAACTGCTGATACAATCGCAGCGATAGATATGGAAATTAAAAGACGGTCTTCGATTGAAGATAAAAATTTTCAACCCAATCTTATTGCAATAACAAATAGAAAAGAGAGCTCGATAGGAAGGCAGGTTTCAAATATAATTGATCTCTGCGTAGGTATAGAAGTTGGTGTCGCAGCAACAAAAACTTTTTTTGCTCAATTACTTTCTTTTTATGGATTAGCTATAAAATTTGCGGAAATTAAAGGTAGTCAAAGCTTAGATGAAATAAGTAATTTAATAAATGAACTTATAAAACTGCCTCCATTAATAGAAGATCTTTTAGAGCAACATAATAAATCTTCAGAAAAGCTAGCACATGATTTTTTTAATATAAAAGATGTT
>MWOQ01000226.1 GCA_002026145.1 Prochlorococcus sp. HOT208_60m_813L03
CTTTGTTTCAATTAAGATTTTTTGAATTGTTTTCTTTTCGAAATTATAATAACGATTATGCATTGAAATTCGATTCTTAAAAATAAAATCAAAATCTTTTTTGAATAGTTTGTAATCAAAACTAATCCTTCTATCAAAATAACCCTTTACAATTTTCGATAGTATTTTACTTATTAGCCCCGTTTTATAGTAATTGTCAGTACTCAAAACTAAACCATAAATTAAAAATTGAATTAATTTCAGAACCAATCAGAAATTCGCTTATAGTAGATGATGTATATGAAACTGGTAATACATTAAAGACCTTCAAGGATATTCAAGGAGCAATGTTTTTTGTATTATTTAGTAAAATCGAACCTACATGGTGGAATACAGTGTTTATATCTAAAAAAAGCCAATG
>MWOQ01000227.1 GCA_002026145.1 Prochlorococcus sp. HOT208_60m_813L03
TGGTGGTGGGTAAATTGTGCGTGGTGGTGGATATTTGATCGTCAAAGTTTTGTGGTGGTGGATTCCTTAAGATCCATTGTCAATAATGAGGTGGTTCTGATTCTTCAAGAGGGAAATAGGTATCCTCATCATTACCTTTTTTCTTCTTTCTGAAATACTCTTCTGATGGATCTAATACATCATTATCGTAGTTAGGTTTCCTTTCCATTGATCAATAAAAACTAACTCGCTACTAATTCTTCTCCAAGAGTTTCTGCTTGTTGAAGGACAGTTTCAACTGCCGTAATTTGTTCATCTGGAGGATACTTATATCTCTTCAAAAGGGTTTTNATTTTCAGTCTTAGTTTTGCTCNAACATTTTCCTTANATTGCCAATCAATATTTGCATCTTTTCTCATAATTTCTGCAAGTTCTTTTGCCATATTTGCAAGAACTTCTTCTTTCATTAGTTCATG
>MWOQ01000228.1 GCA_002026145.1 Prochlorococcus sp. HOT208_60m_813L03
GAAGGAACATCTATCAGAGAAGCTTCAGCGAGAGTATTCTCTAATGCAAGTGGAAGTTACAGTTCAAATGTTAATTTAGCCGTAGAAAATTCAACATGGGAGGAAGAAAATGAATTACAAGAAATGTATTTATCTCGCAAAACATATGCTTTTAATGCTGATAATCCAGGTGAGATGAATCAAAAAAGAGATGTATTTGTGTCAGTAAAGAAAACAGCAGATGTACCATTTCAAAACCTTGATTCTTCAGAGATTTCATTAACAGATGTAAGTCATTATTTTGATTCAGATCCAACAAAATTGATAAAGACATTAAGAGATGACGGGAAAGAACCAAGTAGCTATATAGCGGATACAACCACTTCTAATGCTCAAGTTAGAACACTTGGAGAAACTATCAGACTAGACTCAAGAACAAAACTCTTAAATCC
>MWOQ01000229.1 GCA_002026145.1 Prochlorococcus sp. HOT208_60m_813L03
TGTATATGAAACTGGTAATACATTAAAGACCTTCAAGGATATTCAAGGAGCAATGTTTTTTGTATTATTTAGTAAAATCGAACCTACATGGTGGAATACAGTGTTTATATCTAAAAAAAGCCAATGGATAGTTTTCCCTTGGGAAAATACTTTAAATTCAAAAAGTGACCGCGAAGAGTACATCAAAAAAAGAGGTTTAACTTGAGAAAGAAACTATATTTGGCAAATCCATATGGATTTTCAAACCAAACTAAAACTCTCTTAAATGAATTTATTGAAATCTTCAATGATTTAAATATAGAAGTATTTGAACCTTTTGAAAGAACAAAACCATTAATAAAACAAGAACGTGAATGGGCATATGACGTTGCAAGAAGTAATTTTCATGATTTAAAAGAATGTGATAGATCGGAAGAGCG
>MWOQ01000023.1 GCA_002026145.1 Prochlorococcus sp. HOT208_60m_813L03
CCCACTTTTTTCATTAATTTAAAAAGATTTGCGTAATTGTAAAAAAATACATGTAAACCCATTTCAATGTGGTTGCCATCTTTATCTTCCCAGCTCCCTACTTTACCACCCCAAAAAGATCTGCTCTCGTAAATTTCTACTTCGTGACCTTCATCAACTAAATTTACTGCTGCTGTAAGACCAGCTAACCCAGAACCAACTATTGCAATTTTCACTTTTTCTTAAAATTATAACAAATCAAGTTTGGATATTGTTTGTTCTATGCATCCTATCGATTTAGTTTTTATATTATAAATAGTAGAAATTCTTTATTTATGGAAAATGTAGAAGTTAAACAGGAAATTAAGAATTCTGATGATGGAAAAGGTATTTTAATAACGAATGATGCTATAGAGCAAATTTCGAATTTATTAAAAGGCCAAGGTGATAAAAAAGCACTAAGGGTAGGAGTAAGATCAGGCGGTTGTAGTGGGATGAGTTATACTATGGATTTTATAGGAACTAATGAAATAAATCCCGATGATAAAATTTATGATTATTCAATAAATGCTGATCAAAACTTTAAAGTTGTCTGTGATCCTAAAAGTCTGTTATACATTTATGGAATGCAATTAGATTTTAGTAAGGAATTGATTGGCGGGGGCTTTAATTTTGTGAATCCTAATGCCTCTCAAACTTGCGGTTGTGGAAGCTCCTTTGCAGTTTAATAAATAATGAATAATGAGATTAATCCCATCGAAGAGGATTTTAATGCAGCCCTGTCAAGATATAAGGCTGGGCAAGATTTAATTCCAATCGTTCAAGATTTTCAAAAAATTATACAGCAAATACCAAATCATTTCGCAGCCTGGACTTGTCTATCATGGCTTCAATTACTTTTGAAAAATAATGAGGAAGCTTTGGCAGCTGCCAAACAAGCTGTTCGTTTAAATCAGCAAGATCCACAAGCAAGAATGAATTTGTCTTTAGCTCTTTTGGCTACTAACAATAAAGGTGTCAGGGATCATATTGAGTTAATAAAAAAAATGTCTATGATGATGCCAGATGTGAAAAGTGAGTTGAAGGAATCTGTAGAGGATGGATTAAGTAGATATCCAGATTGGCCTGAGTTAACAAAAGTTAAAAAATGGTTGGAATTTTAAATTGTCTAAAATTTTAATATTAAGTAACGGGCATGGGGAAGATCTATCTGGGAGTTTAATAGCTAGGCAATGCGCAAAAAGTGGTTATTCCGTTAATGCTTTGCCAATTGTTGGGAAAGGAAGCCATTACGAAAAAGAAAAAATTAAAATTATTGGAAAAACTGAGGAATTTAGTACTGGAGGAATTGGCTATAATTCTTTTAAGGGAAGATTAAATGAGATATTTAGAGGAGAAATATTTTATCTTCTAAAAAGATTATATTTAACTTTTAAACTAAGAAAAAAATATGACTATTTTTTTGTAGTTGGAGATATTGTGCCTGTTTTTTTTGCATGGATTTGTAAAAAAGATTTTTTTACGTATCTAGTTGCATATTCCAGTCATTATGAAGGGAAGTTAAAATTGCCATGGCCTTCTAAATTTTTTTTGCTCTCAAAAAAGGCAAAAAAAATATATGCGAGAGATTCTCTGACAGCTATTGATTTAACTTTGCAATTAAAAAAGAACGTGTCTTTTTTAGGCAATCCATTTATGGATAAGTTTTTTTCTAGAAATAAAGAATTACAGAAATCTGAATTTAGTATTGGATTATTTCCAGGAAGTAGATTCCCCGAGATTTTAGATAATTTTGTTTTGATTTTAGAGGTATTAGAGGCACTATCAGATTTAAGATATTTCCAAAAAATTGAGTTTAATTTTGCAATAGTTAATGCTTTATCTTCATCAAAAATAAAGGAGATATTTCAAAATAGAAGATGGTTAAACTTAAAAAAAATAAAAGAGAAGTATCTCTTGAAATTCCAATATAAATCTTTAGAAGTTAATATACATTGGAATAATTTTGACAAAATATTATTAAAAAGTAGATGCTGCATCAGCATGGCAGGAACAGCATCAGAGCAAGCGATTGGATTAGGAAAACCGGTTATTCAGATTGAAGGTAAAGGGCCACAATTTACAAAATCTTTTGCAGAAGCACAAAGACGTTTGCTTGGAAAACATGTATTTTGTGCAAGTAATTATAAAGATAAGAATGAGCAAATAAATCAGACAATAAAATTGATCATAAAAGTAATATATCTAATAAAGCTAAATAACAAGTTTATGATCTCATGTAATGAAAATGCTAAAAAAAGACTGGGTGAAAAAGAAGCATGTCTTAGGATGGTTGATGATATGAATATTGTTATAAAAAATGACTAAGGAAAATAATCAAAATAAGTTAAAACAAATTATCGATAATTTGTTATTGATAAATTTATTTACAGTAATTTTTTTTGCAATTTTTTTTATTTTTGCAATCATTATGCAATTAAATGGCATATTTATTTTTATTAAATTTATTCAGATAGTTTGGAATCCTCTTGTAGTTCCATTGATAACAATTCTTATTATTGGAGCTCTAGCAAACGGTATTAATTCTTGGTGGAGGCGTAAATTGCTTTCTCAAGAAAAGGATATTTAAAATCAAAAATTTTGAGTTTACTGCTTATTACTTTTTGTCCTTCTAATACAACTTTTGCTCCATCTCCTAACAATAATTTTAAAACCGCCCCAGGAACTGGAAGTAAATTAGGTCTATTAAGACATTTGCCTATAGTCCGAGAAAAGTCTTTCATTAATACTGGATTTGGAGCAACAGCATTAAATACTCCCGAATACTTTTTATCAACTAATGCTTGAGTAATTAATGCACACAAATCAGTTCTATGAATCCAACTCATCCATTGCTTACCATCTCCAATTGGTCCACCTAATCCAATTTTAAATATAGGGAGCATTTTCCCTAATGCTCCTCCATCTGCCTCTAGAACAATTCCAATTCTAAAAATAACTAACCTTGAGAAAAATGGTTTTTCAGCAGCGACCGCTTCCCATTTTTTGCAAAGATTGGCTAAAAAGTCTTTTCCTCCAATACTATTTTCAGTGAATTCACCAGACAAACTTGTACCGTAATAACCAATTGCTGATCCATTTATAATAACTTTTGGGTTGATTTTGAAATTTTTAAGGGTCTTCATCATAAATTTAGTAGTGTTAATACGACTATTTTCAATCTCCTGTTTTTGTTCAGAAGTCCATTTTTTTTCTGCTATTGGTTCTCCCATCAAATTAATAATTCCATCTGTCTCTCTTAAAATATTTAGAAGATTTTCGTTATTCCAGTTTTTTTCTTTAGATAAATCTGTTTGAAAAAATTTAAACTTATTGAAATCTAAATCAACCTTTAATTTACTTATGGGTTTTCTACTTACAATGTATATTTCGTAATTTTCATTGAGTAGTGTTGGTACTAATTCTTTACCAACAAATCCAGTGCAGCCAAGTAGTAAAAGACGCATATTATAAAAGTGTTTATAATTTAAGGCTATAAAATTTTTTAGAAGTTTGTAATTATTATTCAGGTATAAATTTTTTTAAATATTTTTCAAATGAGTTTTTGTATAATAAATATCAAGTAAACTTTGTTGAATTTTTTATGACAGATTCTATTCCAAAGAAACCTCTCAAGAAAGGAAGCTTAGTTTTTGTCGATAGAGATATTTATATAAAGAGTATCGAGGCGCTAGCCAGCGATAATGATTTACCTAATTATGTGTTTGAGGGTCCTGGAGAGATTCTTTCAATCAAAGAAGAATATGCTCATGTTAGATGGCGCAGACCTGTTCCAGATGTTTGGTTGAAATTAGAACAACTTAAAGAATATACTCAATAAATTTTATTTAAAAGTTTTTATTTTTTTTATCTATAGACATCTTTGATTGGATTCTTTTTGCTTCTTTGATCATTTCTTTACCATCAAATAAGTAATTATCCACGTATCCTTGTGTATATCTATCAAATTCTGATAGTGCATCTTTAACTTGTGAAAAACAATGATAAAGATCTAGGCCTAAAGCTGAAATAGACTTTGGAACTATTTTTTTGTTAAAAATTTTTTCAACTTTTTCTATTTTCTTTTGTGAAATACTTATATAACTGCAAAAATTTTCCATTAGTTGGTCATCATATGGATCCGCAGATAGTTCTTTTATTTCGTTGTTCAAAGGTTTAATTATTTGACTAATTAATCTATTGATCGGAGTGTAAATTTCTTTAATCCATGTTTCAACTTCTTTGTCTTTAATTGATGAATTATATTTTTTTGAATTAAATTTATCTTCCCAATTTTCATTTAATGAATCAAATGATGAACTGGAAGAGAAGAGACTATTATCATATTGTTTTTTTTTGATAGGGTCATTTAGAGTTTCCCAGGCATTTTGTATTGCAAGAAATCGTTCTTTCTTGCCGCCTGCATCAGGATGATGTTGCTTAACTAAAGAGCGATATGAGGATTTAATTTCACTTCTGGTTGCATTTTTTTTGAGACCTAATTCTTCATATAAATTTTTTTCCATTTTTATAAATTATGATTTAAAGATAACCATCTTTTCTAGCTTGAATTGAGGTATTCGATTCAAACATTGCTGTTGATAAATATCTTTCTCCAAAACTTGGAAGAATAACTATTAATCTTTTATTCATTAGTTCTTTTCTTTTGCCGATTTTTATAGTTGCTGCTAGAGCTGCTCCGCTGCTGATGCCAGATAAAAGTCCTTCCAATCGAGCTAATAAACGCCCATAATAGAATGCTTCATCGTCATCTATTTTTATAATTTCATCAATTAATTTAGTATTAAGCACTTTCGGTACGAAACCTGCTCCAATTCCTTGAATTGAATGAGATCCTGCTTTTTCTCCTGAAATCACAGCACTTTTTTTGGGCTCTACAGCATAAATTTTGCAATTTGGATTAACTTTTTTCAAAAAACGTGCACATCCAGTAATTGTTCCTCCCGTGCCTACTCCCGTAACTAGTCCATCTAAATTGTTATTGGATTGGGACCATATTTCTTGAGCCGTTGTTCTTTCATGAATATCTGGATTAGCAAAGTTTTCAAACTGATTAAATTGATAGCTATTTGAAATAGTTGAAGACAACTCATTAGCTAAATCTAGAGCTCCTTTCATTCCGTCTTTCCCTGGTGTGAGTTGTAATTCAGCTCCATATGCTCTCAACATTGCTCTTCTCTCAATACTCATAGTATCCGGCATAGTTAATATCAATCTATAGCCTTTTGCTGCAGCAACCATTGCTAATGCGATGCCAGTATTCCCACTTGTAGCTTCAATTAACGTTGTTTTATCTGGCGTTATCAATCCTTCTGTTTCAGCTTTACACAACATTGAATAAGCGATCCTATCCTTAACGGACGCTGATGGATTAAAACTTTCTAGTTTGGCTATTATTTCTGGATAACAATCAAAATACTTTCTGATTCGATTTAATTTAACTAACGGGGTATTTCCAACTAGAGAAGTTATATCATTTGCTATTTCCATGAAATTATTTTTAAAATGCAAAGTAAAATCTTCTATATCAATAATAGTATTTAAAGATCTTTTATATAATTTTCTCAAAAGAATTTAATTTAAATAACTTCTTGAGTAAAAAATATTTATTATTATAAGAGGTAGTTTTTATATTTATTATGTATTCGTTGGAACTAAGTCTGAGATATTCACCTTTTCCACTTTCAATTCAGAAGAAAGAATTTGATGATGTTAAACGCATTTATGATGAAATAAAAAGTTCTATGAATGAAACTTTAGAATCTTCAAACTTGATCGAATTGAGGTGTGATAAAGTGCAAGATAAATTAATTGCTGTTAGAGCCAAAGAAATCATTTCTGTTCAGATATATGAAAAATCTTCAGTAGCAGGAGGAGCTAAAAGACCTGGATTTTCACTCAACATAGATTAATAGAATTAATGCGAGATTTCCTTGAAAATGAAATACCTTATATTAAATTCAAAAATGTTTCTTTTTCATATCCTGGGAAAAAAGATAATTTAATTTTTCAATGTAACTTCTCAATAAAAAAACCTGGATTTTGGATGGTCGTAGGTAAAAACGGGAGTGGTAAAAGTACTCTTTTAAAATTAATTAATAGAATAATTAAACCCCAAAATGGTTTCATCGATTCTAGGGCAAATATTGGCATGGTGTTTCAAAACCCTGATCATCAAATATTGATGCCAAATTGCAGGAGTGAACTTCTGATAAATATTAATCGAAACATAAGTCAAAATGAAATTAATAAAAAAATTGAATATGTGCTTAATCAGGTAGGGATGACTGGTTTTGAAAAAAGACCAGTCCATACTTTGAGCGGTGGACAAAAACAACGCTTAACTATTGCATGCGCTCTGATAAGTGATAGAAATTTTATTCTTTTAGATGAGCCTACAGCTTTACTTGATCAAACCAGCCAATTAAAAGTTTTACAAATTATTAGAAATCTTACAATTGACCATAAAAAACCTTTAACAGCTTTGTGGATTACTCATCGTTATGAAGAATTAACTTATGCCGATGCAGTAGCAGAGTTGAAAAATGGTTTTTTATCTAGTTGGCAAGAACCATCAAAATTTCAATATAATTAATTATTGTACTTGTCATAAGGTACTTTAAAGAGCTAAATTCATTTTATGTTCCTCGGTAGCTCAGCGGTAGAGCGATCGACTGTTAATCGATTGGTCGCAGGTTCGAATCCCGCCCGGGGAGTTTAATAACACTTCCAATCACTTCCAGAGACTTTCAAAAGTCTCTTTTTTTGTGGTTATATCAGGGTTCTTAAGATTTCCTTACTCCCAGAACCTTCCACCAGTATGCACCATTTTGAAAAAAATGTTCGGGATATGTTCGGGATTTCATAAAAAAATGTTCGGGATATTTTAGACTATCAGTCTCTAAATTATCCTGTTGTGGAGCAGATTCTTGTAAAAAAGTATCTCTTTAAAAGTGGGTGAAAACTAAATAATAAATTATGCAAAAATATAAAATTCATTAGAATAAATTTAACTTTTTAGAAAGAATTATTTTGAATAAGTTTTTTCAATTTAGTGAATATATTAAATTGGGGAAAATCTTTAATCAATGTACTGCTTATCTAATATCAATAGAATATCTAGATAAAGCAATAGAATTAAGCAGTTACTTACCACTCAATAAATATCGTCTCATCAAGGCATATGACTTAAGAGGTAATTCGAATATGTTTTTGGGTAATTATCAAGAAGCAATAGTTGATTTTTCTAAAGCACTTGAAATTGACTCTAAAGACTCATATTTATATTTTTGGAGAGGTCGTGCTTATGAATCACTTATGGACTATCCAAACGCAGTTAAAGATCTTAAAATTTCTCAGAAGTTAGATCCAAATTTTGGATTAACCAAAATTGTTTTAGATCATATAAAAAATAAAGGTTATCAATGATCAAATATAATGTTATGGCAGATATTTTGGATCCTCTAGCGGAAGAACTTTATATTGAAGATGGAAAATTAAGACGAACAAATAAATAAAAAGAAGTTGTTAAAAAGAATAGGGATTTTTGAAAGAATTGCTTTTATATCCTTTCCGAAATAATTTCACTTTGATTAGTACATATATTAACTTTGAAAATATTAAGTAAGGATGAGTAAGTCTTTAATTTGACTTCAGCATTGCATTTATCAACAAAATTCATACTATAACCTTCATAAAAATCCCTATTCATTATGTCTACATTGTGATTATCAAAGATTAATTCAACTAACTTTAAATAATCCTCTGAATAATGTTCCCTAATAGTTGGAGTCGCCTTTGAGGATAATGAAATAGAAATAAAAAAAATAAATAAAAACCTCATTGACAGAATTGGAATTAAGAAATGTTTTTTAGGTGTAAGTCTTTTTAAATAATAACTTTTTATAATTTCTCATATTTATTTGTCTTTGGGTTATAAAAATATTTTTCATTTATATCAATTACAAGCAAGTGCCATCCATTTTTTTTATTTTTTAAAACCCCAATTCTTTTTGGATTTAAATTCATCTCAATTTTATAATCGTCTTCTAATTTAATTGAGCATTTATTAAAACGACCCCATCTATCCCAATAATTACAAGAGATTGTTTCCTCTTCTTTATCATTATTGAGGTCATAAATCAGTGAGGTTTTAGTGTAGTGAGGTGAATTAAATTTTAAGTTTGAAGTCCTAATTTCAGAAATCGCTTTAATTTCTTTTTGGTCACGTTTTGATAGGAGGTATAAATTTTCTCCTGAAAATAGATATTCAACTTTATTCACTTTTAATTCAGTATTGAAAATTCCTTCATGATGGTTTGTAGAGTATATGATTAGTCCTTTTTTTGTAGTTTTAAAATTTATTCCTTCCCAACCATTCCATACTCCTGTAAATTCATTGAATGCATATTTTTTGGCAATACATTTTGAATTAAAGAAAATCATCTCTAAATCAGGAGCATTTGAATTGCCTCCATGGTTTCTTGTGATTAGAATTTCCTTTTTTTGGTCATTATTAATATCTAAAACATCTTTTCTCCAAATTGGAATTTTTCTTTTTTTAGTTTCCTTTAGAGTTAAATTCTTTAACTCGTTTTCAATTGATTCTTTACATTCCTCCTTTGATAACAAATCAGATTTTGCGGGGTAAATAAATCCAAAAATTATTGCAGATAAAGAGATATTTATAATATTCTTAATCACAATAAATGTTTACTTTGGATCCTGATAATTACAAAATCTTTGTTTCTATGCAACTACAAATGTTCTGGTTACTTAGACAAAATGTTCGGGATATGTTCGGGATTTCGTCTTAAATACAAAGAATTACCTTCCCAACCCTTCCACGGCAGTGCATTTGTGACTTGTTATTAAATCGCCCGGGGAGTTTCTTTCGGTTGAATTTTATTTATGGTAGACATCATGTGATTTCGCATTATGTCTTTTTAGTACTGATATTACTTTTGTATATAAAGGTGAAATCATACGATCTTAGGTTACACCATAGTCTTCTTTTTGATGGTCGGGAAATGGTCGGGAAATCACTTTTTCATGGTCATGTAGATCTAAACTTCTAATTTTTTTCCATCTTGAATACATATATCCCATATAGATATCTTGCATATAATTCATTACGCCATTTTCTAATATATTATTTGAAAATTTATTATTGAACTTCTTACTTTCTAGTAGTTCTTTTTTCCAATCTATTTCTTCTTTCATTGCTGTTGTTGCTCTTGTGCTTTCTTCAATCTTTCGTATTCAACGTGCAGAACACCTAAACGCCAAGCATCTTTCAATCCTTTGACACCACCCATTAAGAGTTTTGCATCTGAAGGGGAATGAGGTTTCATATCCAAGAACTCTTTTTGCCAAGATTTATCATTCCATTGAGTCATACTGATACTTTCTCTCTTTTAACTATAGTTGCAACCGTTGATCTGCTCATACCTAATGCTCTTCCAATAGTTCGTTAACTTTAAAAATTAGAAGCGTTTCATAAGTCATCATTATTAATTCAATAATCCTACCAACAAGAGTGCGTCCAACAATTAGCTAGATCTTAAGAAGTGCAATTAATTTTGGTAAGCTTCCAATCATTTTCTTCTATTTTTTAAATTTAAAAATAAGTTTGTGTAATTCGCAATCACTAATAACAGCAAAAGAAATGTATTAATGGACATTAAAAAGAGCGTAGTTATACCCTCTAATATAAACTCACTGTCAAAAAATTTCTTTGTGCTCAATAGTGTGGTGGTTCT
The DNA here is from genome assembly GCA_002026145.1 of Prochlorococcus sp. HOT208_60m_813L03. Taxonomy (GTDB): domain Bacteria; phylum Cyanobacteriota; class Cyanobacteriia; order PCC-6307; family Cyanobiaceae; genus Prochlorococcus_A. Next base: position 9,801 of record MWOQ01000023.1, read on the forward strand.
GATTTTGCTGGAGGGAAATAGGTATCACCATTACCTTTTCTCTTAGAGTCTTTTTTTAAAGAGGTACGGTTGTTTAATCAATCATTAAAACTATTAATGATTTCTTTGGTTGTATAAAGTCCTATAAATGGTGCTGTAATTTCTCTAATCACTCCTGTACTTTTTCCTAATAAACTATTTCTCACTGAAATTAAATCGTCTGCTTTTAAAAAAGGATTTCTTCTTGATCCTCTTTTTGCTCTTGCAGAATAAGAAATATTTTTTTTAATAACTGTTCCGTCTTTTTCATACCTTATTAAAACAATTTTTCCAGACAGCGGTTTTATCGGTCCAGTCAAATCAATAGCATCTGATAGTGCAGCTTCAAGAGGGACTTTTACAACTCCAGGATTTTCGACTCTACCAAAAAGATTTACTGAGATAAATTTTGGAGAAATACCAGATAAAATTGATCTAGGAATTTGACTTGGATCAGCTTTACTAAGTTTTGGAAAGTATAAAGTATCTCCATCAAATATACGTATATCGTTAGTTGGATCAAATGCGTTTACATAAGCATTAAAATCAATAATTGCTCTCTTCTTACCTCCACCTTTTCCAAGAGGTACATCTCTAATGATTTCAACTCGAGATAAATCAGTTTTAGAATTTATACCACCAGCTTTTCTAATCGCATCAGAGAGTGTAGTTATATTTTTACTTGATTTTGCGATCATAAGATTTTCTAATGTTTTATTATTTAATTGTGAATTTTGAGCTATTTTTAATTTCCCATTATTATTTCTTCTCAATAAATCAAGATTGGAATCATTACTTTCATTATTATTTCTTCTCAATAAATCAAGATTGGAATCATTACTTTCATTATTATTTACAAATGAAACAGAACTATAAGCGGGAAATTTAACAAAACCGGGATTTCTTAACTCGCCTTTGACTAATACTCTAATTTCTTTAAAAACTGCAATCTGTACTTTTATGTTTGGATTAATGATAAATTCAGCATATCTTTTTTCCAATAAAGTTTTTAATTCAGACTTTGTTAGACCTCTCACAAAAGTTTCATCCAACTTTGGTAAGAACAATTCTCCTTCTTCATTAACAGGAAAAATTCCACTTAATTCATTTGCAGGATAAATTTCTAAATAAATTGAATCACCAGTATCAATAATGTAATCCTCTAGTTCATTCTTTGACTCTAAGTACTTAATATCTATTGTATTATTTTTTGTATTTGAGAAAGTAGGCTCTGCTTTAGATATATCAAATATGAAAAATAATAAAAAATTAAAAATAAAAAGCAATTTCAAATTACTTTTATGTGAAAGTAATTTGAAAATTTTTCGGGAATATTTATTTGAACTTTCAAGAGCAAAAATTAATTAGCTTTTAGTTTACTAGAATTATAGCTATCTAATTAATCTAAGGCTTTAAACTTTAGTTCAACTAATAAAGATCATTTCAAAAAGTCATACAAATCCACCCTAATAAAAGTGACTTTTTTATTTTTATCACCTCTTTTTTTTATCAAAAAGTAGTTAGTAGATAATATAACAATACGACGTATTATTAATAACAGTAACTAGAACATAAAAATAAATTAACCAAATGATTTATTATTATGTTTTAAGAGTATAAGTAATATGTTTCAAGAACAGCAAATAGAACTGTTATCCAAATCATTGCTTAAA
>MWOQ01000230.1 GCA_002026145.1 Prochlorococcus sp. HOT208_60m_813L03
GTACAAGAAGTAGGAAACAATGCGCTACTTCTTTAAGTGTTTTGGCCAAGTTTTTGGACATTAAACTACCAGAAGATTGGAAATTAAATTCTAGAGGATATGGTCTGAACAAAGCAGGATTTAGGGATCTACCTAAAGACGAATTAATAGAGAAACTCTGGGAGAAGATACCAAACAAGTCTTGGAAATTTGTTTTTGGTCTTATGGCTACATATGGATTAAGGAATCATGAAGTATTTTTTTGTGATTTAAGTTCTCTTACTAATTTTGGGGACAAAATTATTAGAGTTTTACCTACGACTAAAACTGGGGAACATCAAGTTTGGCCATTTCATCCTGAATGGGTGGAAAAGTTTGAATTATCAAAACTTGGGGAAAATCCAGAACTTCTACCAAATATTAATAAAGACCTTAAAATTACAACCTTACAGAATATTGGAAAAAAAATTACAGATCAGTTTAAGCGTTATTCTTTACAAATAAAACCTTATGATCTAAGACATGCTTGGGCAGTTAGAACAATATTTTATGATTTACCTGATACCGTGGCTGCCAGAATGATGGGACA
>MWOQ01000231.1 GCA_002026145.1 Prochlorococcus sp. HOT208_60m_813L03
TTCAATTAAAGCAATTTTTTTTGTAATATTATTTTTCAAATATTTCGAAGCGAAAACACATGCAGATATACCTCCACCTATTATCACTAAGTCATATGTAAAATCACTTTTCATAATTATCTATTAACAGAAATTATCTTTGATTTTCTAAAAAACCATAGACAGAATTTAGTTTATCTGATGACGAAAAATCAGATTCGATTAAAGGAGTAATATCATTTTTTTTATAAAAACTAACTAAATCGTTTGTGAAATCCAAAAAGTTCTCCAAGGCATATAAACACTTTTCAGATATATATACCTCTTTCCAAGGACGAAATTTAAATTGCGCTATAAATTGTTTAGAAGGAATAAATAAACTTCCAAACAAATTTAATTTTTCTTCTTTTGCTACTTTATTAAGATAAGTCACTTCATCCTG
>MWOQ01000232.1 GCA_002026145.1 Prochlorococcus sp. HOT208_60m_813L03
GGAGAAGATCGGGTAAAACAATTTGGATTAGATTCAGCAGTAAATCAACTTCCATACGATAGGCATGAAGAAGAGCTATCAGTACAAAAATTTGCGAAATTATTGAGACCTGCTACAGAAGATTACTTGGCTTCCCCTACGACACAGCAGTTACCAAGTTGGTCAAGAGTTCTATCTTGTGAGAACAAACTGCAAGAAGATTTGGCAATTGCTGGGTCACAAGATATAAAGACTACTGAAAAAGAATTGATTAAAAACTTCTAAAGTAAAAAGTACCTTTGAGCCATTGGGACTTCATCAAGAGGTTCACAAGTAAGAAGTTCCCCATCAGAAAAAACTTCATAAGTTTGAGGATCAACTGAAATATTTGGAAGTTTACTATTAAGTTTCAAGCATGATTTATTGATATTTCTGGTATTTTCGACGGCAATACATTTCTTTTGTAGGAATAATTTATTTGGAATATTTTGATCAATTGAAGTTTTACTTAAAAAGGTAAAAGAACTTTTAATTAGAGAGTGGCCGAAACTTGCAAACATGGGTCGACCATGTACCGGACCTGGAGTAGGAATTGAAGCATTTGCATCACCCATTTGGGACCAAACTATAGATCCTCCTTTAACAACTAATTCAGGCTTAACCGCAAAAAAGGAAGGTTTCCACAAAACCAAATCTGCAATTTTTCCCTTTTCTATAGACCCAACATGCTTATCAATACCATGAGCTATTGCAGGATTAATTGTGATTTG
>MWOQ01000233.1 GCA_002026145.1 Prochlorococcus sp. HOT208_60m_813L03
TATAGTGATGGTAGATAATTGTTCGCCTTCATTAAAATTAAATTTATTTTGAACACTACTTGCCAAAGAATTTTTAAGCATTTTAAATGTAGAATTTTTTAATTTTGTCTCTATTAAGATGTTTGGCTTTTTAAGCTTGATCTTATTAAAACCACATTTTTTAGCTAGTAATTTTAGTCTCATTATCATAATTAGGGACTCAACGGGTTTGGGTAAGTTTCTATATCTATTTACCCAATCTGTAGCTAATTCAGTTAATTCATCATTATTTGAACATTCAGTAGCAGATTTGTAAGCCTCAAGCTTCTCTTCTCTGTTTAATATCCATGTTGCAGGTATAAATGCATTTATTGGCAGATCAATTTGAGTGTCGTTAACTTCAGGTATTTCTTGACCGCTGATTTCTGAAATAGCCTCATGGAGC
>MWOQ01000234.1 GCA_002026145.1 Prochlorococcus sp. HOT208_60m_813L03
AAGGTAGTGTCTGATTCCCACTCAACTGGTGAAGAGAATTCGCGAAAATAAGTTACTAAAGGAATTTGGAGGTGAGATCTTATATTCTTAAAAATAAATTCTTGTTTTTTTGTTTTTAAAAAAACTGTTTTTTCTATCGTTTTATTTTCACTACAAAATATAGCTAGATTTATAGGAATTATTAGAGGTAAATCATTATATAGGTTCTTCTTTATTGGAGTACTTTGTAAGGCTTCAATTGTAAGTTTTTNNNNTGTCTGATCCCAGATTCTCTTGAATTCAATTTTTGGGGTCCCATTTTGTTTGTACCAGATTTTAAACTTTTCAGGATCGATTTCCTTATTGTTCTCTAAAATTTTATCGACAAATTGGTCTATTGTTGCTGCCTTTCCATCATATGTTGAGATGTAATTATTAAATCCT
>MWOQ01000235.1 GCA_002026145.1 Prochlorococcus sp. HOT208_60m_813L03
TATAGTCTTCATCATCAATATTCAAAAAATAAAAATAAATCATATCTGGATTTTTTAGATTTTGTTAAAAATTCGAACAATAATAGAAATTATGAAATTCTTCTTGTTTCAGGATCAAATAAGAAAAAAAACTTTGATTCATTAGATGCATTAGCTTATTTAAAAAAAGAAAAAAATTTAAAAGTTAAATTAGGTATAGCTTACGATCCATACTTAAAAAAACACTATAAGGTTACTTCAGAAAGAGAAAGGTTCGAAAGAAAAATTTCAACAGGATTAATAAATTCAATTTGGTTACAATATGGCACTGATATTAATGTTCTTCAGGATGAAGTGACTTATCTTAATAAAGTAGCAAAAGAAGAAAAATTAAATTTGTTTGGAAGTTTATTTATTCCTTCTAAACAATTTATAGCGCAATTTAAA
>MWOQ01000236.1 GCA_002026145.1 Prochlorococcus sp. HOT208_60m_813L03
GGTATTTTTAATTTTGTCACCAAAAGAGGAAAATGTTTAGGTAAAAGAAGTAAAATTAGTTGGTCTCAAGTTGAAACAGGCTCTGCAATTACATGGAAATATCCTAGCTGTCTTCTTTTAGGGGAAGAATCTGTCGGGGAATTTTATTCAGTAGCACTTACCAATAATTTGCAGCAAGCAGATACAGGCACAAAAATGATCCATATTGGTCCTAAAACCAAGTCAACCATTGTAAGCAAAGGTATCAGTGCAGGTAATTCTATAAATAGCTACAGAGGACTTGTCAAAATGGGAACAAAAGCTACAGGATCAAGAAATTACAGTCAATGTGATTCAATGTTAATAGGGGATCAAGCTTCTGCAAATACATTCCCTTACATCAAATCTCAACAGCCCAATTCTGAAATAGAGCATGAAGCAAGCACATGTAGAATCTCC
>MWOQ01000237.1 GCA_002026145.1 Prochlorococcus sp. HOT208_60m_813L03
TTGAAGACCTTTTTATAAATGAACCACCCATAGATGAAGTTATTGGGAAGGTTTTAATCAAAAAAGATTATGATATATAATTTGATTAACCGTAAAATATTCACCTTATTAAAAGTCCAATATTCAAATATGTTGGAATATAGGGTAGAAATTGCATTATGGGCAATTTCAGGGATTATTCCTTTTTTCATGTTAAACATTTGGACAAATAATAATCTAAATGAATCCATAAACATTAGTGATATATTGCTTTCTAGGTATTTCTTATGTGCTTTTTTTGTAAGACAGTTTTCTGTAGTTTGGGTTGTATTTAGTTTTGAAGAAGATACTCTTTTGGGGAGAGTATCTCCGTATTTAATCCAACCTTTAAATCCATTTTTCAGATATTTTGCACAACATCTTGCTGAACAAATA
>MWOQ01000238.1 GCA_002026145.1 Prochlorococcus sp. HOT208_60m_813L03
TGTATTGGTATTAGAGCTAATCCTCCTGTTCCTGAAAATATTATTGGCATGGTGCTATTTTTAGTCCCATTCATTTTTTGTAGGTCAATAGCTTGAGAAACTATTTTTCTGGCTTTATCAAAACCGTAGTCTTCTATTAATTCAGGCCATAAAAAGTTAACTAGTTCATATTTCGAAAACTCAATTTGTACTGTTTTCATTAAAAATTAATAGATAAATAGTGATTAATTAATTACGATTTTTACTTAATTACTATTTTTAAACCTATCCATGACAAGTTGCAACATATCTACAACATCACCATCAGTTAAATTTAAATCCTTCTTTAAATCATTGCATGTTAAATTCATTTCAAGTGCCGCTTCAGCCATATGATTAACTTTTTGGTTATCACCGCCCAATGAAATAAAGGGATTGAAGTTTTCTATCATTTAATACATGTCGTT
>MWOQ01000024.1 GCA_002026145.1 Prochlorococcus sp. HOT208_60m_813L03
TAAATAATATAGAAAGCTTTGCGATTACAAACAAAATTTTAAGTTGTAATTTTTTATATATTGATGAAAGCTGGGGCAACCATCTTCAATCTTTGGGATACTATGAATGGATAAATTCCAGCAGTGAATGGAGGAGTAATGGAGAAAAAACATTTAATGATTTTCTTTCTAGATTTAACTCTAATCAGAGAAAAAATATCAAAAAAGAGAGGAAATCAATTACTAAACAAGATATTAAAATAGAAATTTTTAATAATGATGATATCAACCAAGAAATCCTCAAAAAAATGCATAATTTTTATGAACAGCATTGCGCTAGGTGGGGAGTTTGGGGGAGTAAATATCTAACATCTACATTTTTCGAAAAAATTGTTGATAATAAAAAAAATCTTTTACTTTTTAGCGCAACAAAGAATGATTCAAATGATATTTTTGCTATGTCGATGTGTGTTAAAAATAAAAACAACTTATGGGGTAGATATTGGGGTAGTCAAGAAGAAATAACTAATTTACATTTTGAATTATGTTACTACCAGCCAATTGAATGGGCAATAAAAAATAGTATCCATTTTTTTGATCCTGGAGCAGGGGGTAAACATAAAAGACGGAGAGGGTTTTTTGCGAAAAGCACCATTAGCTTGCATAAGTGGTTTGACAAAAATATGGAAAATATAATTTATCCTTGGCTAAATGAAGTTAATAAACAAACCGAGAAGGAAATTGAATTTGAGAATAATTCAATACCCTTTAAATAAAAAATTATTTGGCTTTACGAAAGATTATATTAGTAATATTGTTTTTATTAACTTCTAAGGATGGATTCTTGTAAAAGTTTAGATGAAAAAATAAAGATTGATAATAATCTATCCAACCGATATATAGACTTAGATCCAAATGGTTATTTCATTATAAAAGTAGATTTAGAGGAAAATAAAATAATTTTAGAGCACTTTTTAAATAACATCGATGAGGAAGGCTATGCGCTTGACCCAGAAACAAATGAACCAATCAAATGCGACTCTCAAAATAAAAGAGTTAGTAATGAAGTTTTTAAAGGTATTAGTGCTAAACAACTTGGTATATTGATAACTGAAGAAAGAAATGACTTAATAACCAGATTCGACCATGCTCTATATTTAGGCCGGGAACTACAAAAAGCTGAAGAATGTTTATACAAAAAATTACCCTATATCCAAGATTAAGAAATTAAACGAAAAAATCTAATCTTTTGATCTGATGTTAAATTAAATAAAAATAAAAAAATTAATGAACATCATTTTCTATTTTGCATTTATTGGTTTTGGTTTTGGAGCTGCTTTCGCATTAGATAAGCTCTTAAGAGCAGTTAAATTAATTTAAAAAAACTACAAAATTTTAATAGTCTCTCCATACAAATCATATTCATCAGCAAAAGATATATTTGCTTCAACAAATTTACCAATATAGTTTTTTAAATCAATTTTATCTTTAACAGATAAAATTACAGTTCCGTCAATTTCAGGAGCGAAATTGTAAGACCGACCTATTAATTCGTTATTATCTGATATTTTTTCTACCAAAATCTTCATTTTTGAACCAACATATGTCTGATTTTTATCTTTAGAGATATTTTGTTGAACTGAAATAACGTTATCTTTTCTTGCCTCTGCAACCTCTGGAGATACTTTATTTGGCAAATGAAAAGCAGCAGTTCCTTCCTCAGGAGAAAAAATAAACACTCCCACATGATCAAATTTGTGCTTATACAAAAATTCGAGAAGATGTTCAAAATGTTCTTTTTTTTCTCCTGGGAACCCAACAATGAGACTAGTTCTTAATACAGCAGATGGAATTTCTTCTCTAATTTTCTCCAAAATTGATTCATTCAAAGAAGCTTGCCAAGGTCTATTCATACTCTTCAACACATCTGAATGACTATGTTGAAGTGGCAAATCAAAGTAAGGTACTATATTCTTTGAATCTTTGAAAGCTTTAATAACTTCATTAGTTAAACCTGTTGGATAAGCATAATGTATCCTTATCCAAGGAATTGGAACTTTAGAAAGCTCATTCAAAAGTTTGGCTAATGATGGTCTGCCATAAATATCTTGACCATAATTAGTTGTTATTTGACTAATTAATATGATTTCTTGAATACCCTTTTTTGCAAGACTTTTGGCTTCTGAAACTATAGATTCTATTGTTCTACTTCTTTGAGGACCTCTCAACTTAGGAATAATACAAAAAGCGCAATTATAGTTGCAGCCTTCGGCAATGCGAAGATAAGCAACAAATTTATTTTTTTCTACAAAACGAGGCATTTCCTCATCTGCAATAAATTCAGGTATTTTTGAAACTTCATTAACTATTTCCCCTTTTTCTACTCTGTCCAAAACCTTGACTATCTTTTGATAATCTCCTGTTCCAACCAAACCCTTTATTTCAGGGATTTCTTTTATAAGCTCATCTTTAAAATGCTGAGCCATACAGCCTGCAACTATTACTTCCTTACCTTGATTTGTATATTCTAGAATTTTTCTAATAGATTCTTCTCTAGCTGTTTCAATAAAACTGCAAGTATTTACAACAACAACATTTGCATCATTTATATTGCTGTCAACCTCATAACCCTCTTTATCTAATAAGCCTTGCATATGTTCAGTATCAACAAGATTTTTCTCACAACCTACATGACTAAATGCAATCTTAGATAGTTTTTTTTCTTTTACATTGAGACTATTTTGTTTCACAACTTGAAAAATAAAAATTAAAAGATTTAAACAGCATTTAGTATATAACTCTCATGCCAAGATAATATTAGGATAGATAATGTAAATAACAAACTTTCTTTTTGTATGGCCCTTAAGACTTTAAACAGAAGAAATAAAAAAGATTTGAAATGGCCAAAAATCATAATCGCAATTCTTAGCACTATAGGCATAGTTGATACAGGTTCGATTACTTTAAAAAACTGGGGATTATTTACTTCGCTTTCATGCCCAGGGATGCAAAATGGTTGTGAAACAGTTTTAAATAGTCCTTGGGGTACTTTATTTGAAAATAATCAAGTCAATATACCTCTCTCATTAGCTGGATTTATAACATATTTATCAATATTAGTTATCGCAATAATACTCTCTCTTAATTTAATTTCCCCAAAAGAAAAACTAAATAAGTTTTTATGGTGGTTAGTATTTCTAATTTCTTGTGCGTCATCAACATTTAGCTTTTTATTGATAAATATAATGTTTTTTAAGATTCAAGCATATTGCTTTTTTTGTATACTTTCAGCAATTTTATCGTTTTCTATCTTTATAATTTCTATGATTGGAGCAAGATTCGAAAGTAGAGAACCAATGATTTTTAGAGGATTTATTGTAGCCATTAGTGTTCTGCTAGGGGGGCTAATTTGGTCAACAAACGTTGACCCCTCTAATGCTATTGATGTTACAAACCCCACTGAAAATGTAGCGCCAATAATTACCACTTCAAGCTCTCCCCAGAAGGTAAAGTTTGCAAAATTTTTAAGTGAAAACAATATTGTTATGTATAGTGCATACTGGTGCCCGCATTGCCACGATCAGAAACAATTATTTGGCAAGGAAGCAGTAAAAGAATTAAAAGTAGTTGAGTGTGCTAAAGATGGTAAAGATAATGAGTATGAGCTATGCCAAACGAAAGGAATCAGTGGATTTCCTTCTTGGGAAATAAATGGAGAAATTATTAGTGGTACGCGTGACTTAAATGAATTAGCAACAAAAACCGACTATCAGGGAGATCTTAATTTTTAATAAATCTTTTTTGAATTTTTTGATCTAACTGTTGTCTAGTATGGCATTCCCAATTTTTATCTTTATCAGGGAAATCATCTCTATAATGCCCTCCTCTACTTTCTTCTCTAAATAGACAAGCTTTTAATAAAGTTATGGTAGTTAATTGTCTATTCTTTAAATCAAGTAAAAGATTTAATGCTCTTCTATTGCGTTCACTAAGTTTTATTTTTTTGATCAAATTTTATTTTTTCAAGACTATTTAGTAAATCATTTTTATTTAATTTATCTATATCATTTTGAATATAATTTAAAAATTTACTCATATTTATCTTATTTCGAGATACACCTAAGTTTAACCAACATAGTTTTCTTAGTTCATCAATTTTTTCAGCGATTATAGAAATTTGATCTTCTTTAGGATCTTCAATATCAAACTCTTGAAATGATCTATCAAATTTTTCAAATTTAGAAAGGTCATTCAAAACAATTGAAGACATTTTTCTTGCGAAAACAAGACACTCCATCAGTGAATTACTTGCCAGTCTATTAGCACCATGCACACCTGTAGAAGCAACTTCTCCAACAGCATATAATCCTTTTCTTGTTGAAGAGGCATTTAAATCAGTTTTAATACCTCCCATCCAATAATGAGCTGCAGGAGCTACGGGAATAACCTCATTTAAAGGGTTAACGCCATAATCCTGACATCGACTTAAGATCGTAGGGAAGCGCTCTACAATTTTTTCTGGATCAATATACCGAAGATCTAAGCCAACATGATCTGAATTATTATCATGCATATTTTTCATAATTGCTCTACTTACCTGATCTCTAGTCGCTAGATCACGATTTTCAAGATTTTTCACTGGACTTTCACCATTTTTATCAACTAAAATCGCTCCTTCCCCTCTAAGAGCCTCAGATATTAAGAAGCAAGGTGCACCATAAAATTTTAAAGCTGTTGGATGAAATTGCACGAACTCTAAATCTTCGATAGCCGCTCCTGCTTTCCATGCAAGAGCAATCCCTTCACCCGAGGATTGAGCAGGATTTGTTGTATTCGTAAATAAGTGTCCACCCCCACCTGTAGCTAAAACAACAGCTCTAGATTTAATCCAATATAAATTTGCTCCATCAAGAACCTGAACTCCTTTACATTCTTTATTTTCAATGAGAAGTTCAGTTACTCTTACACCCCTGCAGTGAAGAATATTTTTTTGATTCTCAATATGATCTTCTAGAACTTCAACTAATGCTCGTCCAGTACGATCTTTAACATGTAAAACTCTTCTTCGTGAATGGGCTGCTTCCAAAGTAGTAGCTAGTTGATCAGAACTTTGATCAAAAATCATTCCTAAATTCTGCAACCTTTCAACACAACCTGGAGCTTCTTTAACTAGCATTTCTACAGCTTGAAAATCACATAGTCCATCACCTGCTTTTAAAGTATCCTCAGCATGAAGATCAAATGAATCATCTTGTCTAACAACAGATGCAATTCCGCCTTGAGCCCATCTGCTGGAAGATACCTTACTAGTATTTCTATTTAAAAGAAGCACTTTCAAATTTGAGGGTAATTCAAGACAAGTCATAAGGCCAGCAGCTCCCGCGCCAACAACGATTACATCCCAATTATTTATTGGTATCGGTTCTTGCGAAAATGGAGGCCTTAACATTAAACCAACCCACTAAAAGTTGGTTGCAGAATTGCTAAAACAATAAAAATACCATCAACAATTAATGTCGTTTGAATTACGTAACCAGAAACTAAGAGTGCTTTACCACTAGTAGTATTAATTGTGCCAGAATCTAAAATTTCTTTTGAAATAAACCAAAGTACAAGAGCAACAAAAACGATAATAGATAATGATTTTATTTGGATAAGATTCTCTGAGGTTTTTTGGAGAATTTGGGGTGCAGTTTCAGAATCTGCTGTAATTACCTGCCTCCATTGATCCATGATTCCGATTAAAAATATTGTAATGTCAGTAACTGCCGTTCCAAATAAAGAAGAGATATAAAAACTTGAACCTATCTTCCAATTAGTACCAAATCCAATTAAAGCTAATGGGAGAACTACAGCTTCAACAGGTATGTGTAGGATAGGGAATGGGCTTAACCATCCCCAGAACAAACATCCACCAAGCCAACTACCTGATATACCTAGTAATAATGAACTGACAATAAACCACTTATTTGACCCTTTCTGATTCAAAACAATTGCCACTAAGGCAATAACAAAAGTAAAACAAAGAGCACTTATTGGTTCTAATCTAACCCAAGGGGCTTGAACAAAAATAGGTAAAATTACAAAAAAAGAAGACCACAATCTTAAAGATATAGGATTTGATAAAAAACTATTTTC
>MWOQ01000239.1 GCA_002026145.1 Prochlorococcus sp. HOT208_60m_813L03
AAATCAGTAAGTAACAAATCAATAAGTTTATCTTTTTTTTATTAAGTATTAGACGGAATAAGTTTTTTGGAGAAACTTTAATTTTAAAGTTTTAATTATTGGTTAAGATTAATGCAGAATCTTGTATCAAAAAAAGAAGAAGAGGAAAGAAGATTAAAAGCTTTAGCAGAATATAGGATTTTGGGGACCAAGCCAGAATCATGTTATGACGATATTACAAAAATTGCTGCTACAACATGTAATGTGCCTATTTCTTTAATGACTTTGGTAGACAAAGATAAACAATGGTTTAAATCCAAAATAGGACTTCAAATATCAGAAACTAGAAGAGATTGGTCTTTTTGTACACATGCAATAAAAGAAAATAGTCCATTAATTATTCATGATGCTTTCCAAGATGAAAGATTTATAAATAATCCATTGAGATCGGAAGAG
>MWOQ01000240.1 GCA_002026145.1 Prochlorococcus sp. HOT208_60m_813L03
TATTTAAGCGGTTCCACAAAAAGTTACTTCGGGAAACTTTAATTTAGCTTCTTCTAATTTCTTTGTTTTACCTTCTTCTTGCCAATAATTAATTACTTCAGTAGCTTTATTCAATATTTCTACTCTTTCATTATCTGTAATCCAACCTTTATTTTCTAATTCAATTTTTAATTTTTCCCAAGCATCATCTCTTGGCCAAAAATAATAAGCTGTAAGAGGGCTTGGCCCCCCACCTACTATTTGATCGACTGCTAAAGCAACATTATCAGGTAACCACAATACTTTAATTATGAACCTTCCTTCATCAGGTTTAGGGGTATAACCAGTAGGCACCCCATCTTCATCGATTGTGGCAGCCGCCAATACAGCTGTGGCACCCATCATTCCTGAATTAGGAGAAGAATTTTTAGAGTTTGGTGCATCAATGTTTTTTTCTTTTTTTTCTTTTGAATTTTGATTTAACTTAT
>MWOQ01000241.1 GCA_002026145.1 Prochlorococcus sp. HOT208_60m_813L03
TTTCTAGAGGATTTATGTCCTAAGTTCAGATTTAGACAATGGCGAAAATCTATTCATAGGATTACAGGAAAAAGTTGTATATATTGCGGAAAACCATCTGAATCTATTGATCATGTAATACCACGAAGCCAAGGAGGCCTAAATAAAACAGAAAACTGTGTCCCTGCATGTCTTTCCTGTAATGGGGATAAATCAGATGAAAATGCTTTGGGATGGTATAGAAGACAAAAATTTTATGATCCTCGAAGAGCAATGGCTATAAAAGCTTGGTTAGAAGGAGATTTAAGATCTGCAATTATATTCCTGCGATGGTCTAATCCTAACTTTAAGTTAAAAAATAAAAATTATGAAAATGATGATTCAGAATATAAAGCAGCATGACTACCAAACATTACATACTTTTCTAGAGTTATAACTCTCACATATATTTTCCAGTTCTCTCGGCGATTCTTGAAATATTAAAATTGTGGAAAATGAAATAAGAAAGACAAATAATTTTTGATAGAATTTAGTACCAATTAAAAAAGTTTCTTTTTCCGTACGACTATAACTTTTGCTAGTGCAATAAGTTTTAAATTTTAAATCAGGCTTAAGAGCTGTCTTCATTATTAATTAATACATATGTACTACTTTAACATCCCATGAAGAATCCGGCAAGTTCACTAGGCAATAAAAATAAATTTTTAATCTTGGGATGTGGTTTCAGCGGTAGTTTCTTTGCAAAAAAGGTAAGGAAATTAGGTTGTACTGCTTTGACAAGTTCAAGATCTAAAAAAAAAGATCCAAATAGTTTCGTATTCGATAGCGAAAGCGGCTTGTTTCCTAACAAAAAAATTTTTGATGGAGTCACACATATTCTTAGTTGCATACCTCCCGACAAAAATGGAAACGATCCAGTATTAACAAGTCTTAAAAATAAACTAAAAACTTTGCCCCTTGAATGGGTTGGCTACTTATCTACAACAGGAGTGTATGGGAATACCAAAGGTGATTGGGTTTCTGAAATTGACGAACCAAACCCTTTTCAAACAAGAAGTCATAAGAGGTTAAATTGTGAAAAAGAATGGATTGAATCTGGTTTACCCGTACAAATTTTTAGGTTACCCGGTATTTATGGACCTGGAAGATCCACTTTTGACGCTATAAAAAATAAAAAAATCCGTATAATATCAAAAAAAAATCAGGTATTTTCGAGAATTCACGTAGCTGATATTGCAAATGCAATTATCTATCTATTACAAAATAAAAATTCCTTAAAGTTTTACCAAATTATTAATATTGCAGATGATGAACCCTGTTCTCAGATAGAAGTTATTCAATATTGCTATGATTTACTTGGTTTAACAATGCCAAAGCCAACATTATTTGAGGAAGCAAAAGGAAAAATGTCACCTATCGCTCAATCTTTTTGGATGGAAAATAGAAGAGTTTCAAATAAACTGTTATGCAAAACACTCGGATATAAACTGATTTATAAAAACTATAAAATAGGCTTAAAAAATTGTTATCTAAACAGTTAAAAATAAATTAAACCTTTTTATGAATTGTCTAAATACAAATAAAAAATTGAAGTTAGTATTAAGCGTTGGAGATGAGTCAGGTATTGGACCTGAAATAATTTTAAAAGCCCTTTATTCTAATCAGATACCAAAGAATATTGATTTTATATTAGTTGGATCAAAAAAAAATCTACAAAATACATATAAATATCTTAGATCCTTAGGATTAAAAAACCTTGCAAATCCAAATAATTTAATGATACATGATCTCGAAATTTCTTCATCAGATAGTGACCCTAAATCAAGTTACGGTAATTCAAGTTTCCAATATTTAACAAAAGCAATAGAAATTGTAAAACAATATCCCAACTCAGCACTTGTAACTGGACCAATTTGCAAGAAATCTTGGTCTCTAGCAGGTCATTACTTCTCTGGTCAAACTGAAGTATTAGCAAAAGCATGTGGAGTAAAAAACTTTGGAATGTTATTTACAGCAAAATCACCAATTACGGATTGGAGATTTAATACTTTACTAGCTACAACCCACATATCTCTTTCTGAGGTTCCCAAGAAATTAAGTACGGAATTAATCCACTCTAAATTGGATCTTTTCAAAGATTTTTGTAATACCTATACTGATAAACCTACTTTAAAAGTCGCAGGATTAAACCCTCATGCCGGCGAAGAAGGTCTTTTAGGTCATGAAGAAAAGGATTGGCTCAATGATGCATTAATTACGTGGAAAGAGAAGAACAAAGATATTAGATTATTTGGCCCTTTATCACCAGATAGTTGCTGGAATTCTTCGGTAAAAGCATGGAATGAAAAAAATGCTGAAAAACACGATGGCATTCTTGCTATGTATCATGATCAAGGTTTAATACCAATGAAAGTGATAGCTCTTAATTACTCAGTAAATACCACAATCGGTTTACCTTTTATAAGAACATCTCCAGATCATGGAACGGGATTTGATATTGCTGGTAAAGGAATTGCTCAATCTCAAAGCATGATTGAGGCTATTAAGGCTGCCGTAGAGATGACTAACAATTCAAGACTGCTTAACACGCATTAAAACTTGACCAAATTCAACTGGTGTTCCATTTTCAACGAGAATCTCTACAATTTCAGCATTAAATTCAGATTCAATTTCATTCATTAACTTCATTGCTTCCAAAATACAAATAGTTTGACCGA
The DNA here is from genome assembly GCA_002026145.1 of Prochlorococcus sp. HOT208_60m_813L03. Taxonomy (GTDB): domain Bacteria; phylum Cyanobacteriota; class Cyanobacteriia; order PCC-6307; family Cyanobiaceae; genus Prochlorococcus_A. Next base: position 2,697 of record MWOQ01000241.1, read on the forward strand.
CCTTAACGTTATTTCCTACTTCAACAAATGGCTCTTCACCAGGCGCTGCAGCCCTATAAAATGTCCCAACCATAGGAGAAGTAATTTCAATTAGGTCAGAACGTCCTGGGGGTGCTACCTGAGGCGCTTCAGGCTCATTAACAACAGGGGTATTATCATTAATAGTTTTTTGATTAGCAATTGTCTGCTTATCAAGTGAAGTATTAGAAACTAAATTATTAATAACTTGATTCTGATCAAATACATTCCTTTTTATTTCGAGTTTAAAATCTTCTCCCTCAAGCGAGAACTCTTGTATATCACTTGTTGAGATTTTCTCTATTAAGCGATCTAGGTCATCATGATCTAATTTCATAGCCATTAATTTTCACGTCCAAGATAAGTGTCATTTCGAGTATCAACTTTAATCATTTCTCCCACAGAAATAAATAAAGGAACCATAACTTGAGCACCTGTTTCAAGAATAGCTGGTTTCGTGCCCCCACTAGCAGTGTCACCTTTAACTCCTGGATCAGTCTCTGTAACTTTCAAAGTAATAGATATTGGAAGTTCTACTTCTAAAACTTTACCATTATGGAAAATCACATTAACCTCCATTCCCTCTTTCAAATACTTTGCGCCTTTACCGATTTGTTCAGAGGTGAGTCTTGTCTCTTCAAAACTTGTCATATCCATAAAAACATAATCACCAGACTCCACATAAGTATGCTGCAGGTTAGACTTCTCAAGGATAGCCTGTTGTACTGATTCTCCGGCTCGAAAAGTTTTTTCAACAACGTTGCCGCTTTGAACTGATTTTAATTTTGTTCGTACGAAAGCAGAACCCTTACCAGGCTTGACATGTAGAAATTCTACAACACGCCAAACTTGTCCATCCAATTCGATGGTAGTACCTGTGCGAAAATCGTTACTGGAAATCATTCCTGTATTACATCCCCCAAGGATCATAAACCTGCAAGAGTGCTATGCAAAAATTCTTATCAAATCAGAACAAACTTTTCTTAATTCTATCGATTGTAATTTTACAGGTTTTTCTTTTAAAACCTATTCAAGTATTAGCTGATTTACCTACTGGAAATGCAGTAAAAGACCCTAATGCAATCCTTAGAAACGCACTCCCTATCAAGCAAGTTGAGTTACAAGAAATTCAACACAAATTGGAAGAAACTAGTGACCTTGTAAGAGGAGGAAGATGGCCCGCTCTTACGAAAACTGTTACAAAATGTCAATCTTTGCTAAAAAAATACCAAAGTAAAATTACACAAGAATTACCAAAAGATAAAAAGAAGATTGCTGAAAAAACATTTTTAGAACTCAAAGAAAATTTTGACAGCCTTCAAGATTACTCCAAATCAAAGGATAAATACTCGTTTATAGCGACTCGAAGAAATGCTTTAGATAAAATAGGTGGATTAGAAGAATATTTTCTACCAAAAGAATTTCCCTACTCTATTCCCCAGGAATTTGATAATTTACCAAGATTACTGGGCAGAGCAAAAGTCAATATAAAAACCTCCAAAGGAGATATGCAAGCAATTGTGGATGGATTTAACGCCCCACTTACAGCAGGAGCATTTATAGATTTATCTTCAAAAAACTTCTACAAAGATTTACCCATTAACAGAGCAGAAGAATTTTTTGTTCTGCAAACAGGTGATCCAATTGGTAATGATATTGGTTACATAGATCCTGAAACAAACGAAGAACGTCACGTTCCCTTAGAAATAAGAATTCCTGATGAACAAGATACTTTTTACAATCAAACTTTTGAAGATTTAGGTCTTTACACAGAGACTCCAACATTACCTTTTGCAACACTTGGAACGCTAGGATGGTCCCATTCGAATGCCGCAGTTGATGATGGGTCATCGCAATTTTTCTTCTTTTTATATGAAGCAGAATTAAACCCAGCGGGTCGCAATTTAATTGACGGGAGGAATGCTGCCTTTGGTTACGTTGTAAATGGATTTGATGTATTAGAAGAGCTTACTAAAGATGACACAATAATTTCGATTGATGTTTTAGAAGGGATTGAAAACCTCAAATTAAATGCATAAAGAAATATTAGAAGATATTGGAGAAAAAGAATTAATAAATAGGCTAGCGAAATTTATGCCTAAGAATCAAGTTTCAGATGATTGCGCTTTAATCAAAACTAAAAATGAAAATTTACTCGTTAATACTGATTCTTTAGTGGAAAATGTTCATTTCAATGACATTAGTATTTGTCCTCAAGACCTTGGGTGGAAAGCAGTTGTAAGCAACATCTCTGACTTATTATCTAGTGGAAGCAAGAAAACTATTGGTATTACAATAAGCCTAGTTCTGCCTATTAAAACTGAGTGGATTTGGGTTGAAGAAGTATATAAAGGAATAAATAAAGCATTAAAAGAATATGGCGGATTGATTCTAGGGGGAGATTGCTCAAAGGGGAATGAAAAAATCATTTCAATTACGGCCTTTGGAATTCAAGGTGAGCTTGAATTAAGAAGAAACGCATGTAAACCAGGAGATATAATCTTAACTACAGGAATTCATGGTCTTAGCAAACTGGGATTTTTGATAAAAAATAAAATTAATTTCGATAATGAATTTTCTCTTAATGAAAGATTAATCATTAAGTCAATTGAACATTTTTGTCGCCCTAGAGTTTACCCAAATTTTCTAAATAATCTCCTCAAAACTCGCTCCAATAAAAATATAAGGAGAATAGGATGTACTGATAGCAGTGATGGCCTATTTCAAGCCTTACAAGATTTAGCAATAGCTAGCAACTGCAAAGCGATCATAAACTATGAAAAAATACCTAAAGATAAGGATTGGCCTAAAGGAGATAAATGGGACGAATACTATTTTTTTGGTGGAGAAGATTATGAATTAGTTTTCTCATTGCCCAAAAAATGGGCAGAAAATTTATCTATTCTTGATAAAGATATTAACGAAATTGGTTTTTTTACTGATGGTGAACCATCAATAGAATTTAAAGATAATAAAAAAAACAAATTACTTAATAACAAACCTTTCAAACACTTTTAATTACTCCCAATTTTTAGCAACAACCTCTGCTAAATCTACAACTCTCTGACTATAACCCCACTCATTGTCGTACCATGCAAGCACCTTTACAAGGTTATCTCCGATACACATAGTAAGATCACTATCTACAATTGATGATTCATTGGTACCTGCATAATCGCTTGACACTAATGGTTCATCTCCATACTTAATAATGCCTTTCATTGTACTTAGAGATGATTCCTTGAGAGCATTATTGACTTCTTCAGCTGTGACAGATTTAGAAGATTCAAACACAAAATCTACTGCTGAAACGTTAGGAGTTGGAACTCTCATTGCAATTCCAGTTAATTTGCCTTTCATTTCTGGGTATACAAGAGCGACTGCTTTTGCAGCTCCTGTAGAAGTAGGAACGATGTTTGTAGCAGCGGCTCTAGCCCTTCTTAGATCTCTATGACTATTATCTAAAATTCTTTGATCTCCTGTATAACTATGAATTGTAGTCATCAAACCTTTATTTATCCCAAAAGTTTGATCTAAAACCTTGACTACTGGAGCTAAACAGTTAGTTGTACAACTAGCATTACTCAAAATATCGTAATCTTTGTGTTTATATGTATCAGCATTAACTCCAACTACATAAGTACCAACGCCATCACCTTTACCAGGCGCAGTTAAGATAACTTTTTTCGCTCCTACCTCTAAGTGCTTACTTGCACCTACGTCTGTATTAAATACTCCAGTAGATTCAATAACCAAATCTACACCCCAGTCTTTCCAAGGAAGATTAAGTGGGTTTCTATCTGAGAAACATTTAATTGTCTTGTTATTAATTACAAAAGTATCATCAGTATATTGAATATCAACACCATCGAGTTGACCAAGGACTGAATCATATTTTAATAAATGAGCATTAGTCTTAGGATCTGATGTAACGTTAATTCCGACTACTTCAATATTGGTGTAAGCCCCTCTACTAAGCCAACAACGCATAAAGTTTCGACCAATTCTGCCAAAGCCGTTAATTGCAACACGCAAAGTCATAACTAATAATTTCTAAATGATTAACCTAAGTTGCTGATCATACTGAATTTTGTGCAATAACGTAAGGTTTTTTTGATTTATTAAGCAAATACGTCTAGTTTTGTATTAATTCAAGAAAAAAAAACATTTTTTTTTAAGAAAAAATAGCAAAATTTTAGCTAGAAGTTATTTTGATTTAAGTAAAAGATAAACATTGGATAAAAAATTACTTTTGAAAAGTCATTTTCATTTTATTGGGATCGGAGGTATTGGGATGTCAGCATTAGCAATGGGTTTACTTAAAAAAGGTTGTTCAGTTTCAGGATCTGATTTAGTTAAAAACAATGAAACTAATAAATTAGAGAAACTAGGTGCAGTGATCTTTACTTCTCAAGTTCGACAAAATATTGAATTTGTTACTTCAAAATTTACCAACAAATTGATTAATTTTGTTGTAAGCTCGGCGATCAAGCCAGAAAATGAAGAATTTTCGTATTGCAAAGAAAAAAATTTATCAATAAAACATCGTTCAGAAATACTTGCAATGATAATGCGCACTTATAATACATTGGCAATAGCAGGCAGCCACGGAAAAACATCAACTAGTACATTTCTTTCTACGATACTTGAGTTATGTACACGTAATTCTTCTTCAATAACTGGAGGAATAATTCCTATTTATAACTCTAATTGTCATTTAGAAAATACAAAATACTTAGTAGCTGAAGTTGATGAATCTGATGGGACTATTGACAAATATAAATCTGATATTGGAATAATCAATAACATTGATTTTGATCATTGCGATCACTTTTCTAATTTAAGTGAAGTAATATCTTCTTTTAAAAGTTTCGCTAAAAACTCTAAAAAATTATTAATTAATTTTGATTGTGAAACCTCAAGAAAAAATTTTTATTCTACTTGTAATTGGTCAAACTCAACGGCTAAAAACGTAGCATATGCAATAATCCCGATTGAAATTAATTCAAAGTATACGATTGGGAGATATTATGAAAATGGAAATTTTATCAGTAATTTAAATATTCCAATTCCAGGCCAACACAATCTATCCAATATCACCGCAGCAATAGCAGCTTCCAGAATGATAGGATTAGATTTTATAGAAATTAAGAAAAATTTAAAATATTTGAAACTGCCAAAAAAAAGATTTGAATTTAGAGGCCAAATAGATGAAAGAAGTTTATATGATGATTATGCACATCACCCAAACGAAATAAAAGAGACGATTAAATTAGGAAGATTATTTATAAATCAAAAAAATAATAATAAATTTCAAAAAAATAGATTAATTGCTTTGTTTCAACCTCATAGATATTCTCGAGTAAAGCAATTTCATAAAGAATTCGCTGAAGAATTATCAAAAGCAGATGTTATTTATGTAACAAGTATTTATGGAGCAGGAGAAGGAAACGAAGATAAAATTACTTCAAAAATTATTACTGATCTGATTTATAAAAAAAATAAAAATGTTAGTTACATAAATAATTATTATGAAGTTACAAAGAATTTTTACGAATTAACTCAAAAAGGGGATTTAATTTTGAATATGGGAGCTGGTGATTGTCATAATTTCTGGTCAATTTTAAATGAAAAAATAATTTAAATAAATACCTAATTTATGAATAAAAAAATTTTTTCTGAGAACTGTAATTTAAGTAGTTATACAACTATAAAAGTGGGAGGAGTAGCTGAATATTTTGCTGAGCCAAGAAGCGTTGAAGAACTTTCATATCTAATAAAATGGGCTAATTTAAATAAACAAAAATGTCAAATAATTGGCGCAGGTTCAAATCTTTTAATAAATAATATTTTCATAAAAGGCTTAGTTGTTTGTACAAAAAAATTGAAATCACTAAAGATAGAACCATATTCAGGAATTATTGAAGCGGAAGCAGGTGTAATGCTCCCAACATTATCTAATTCTCTTGCTAAAAATGGATTACAAGGAGGGGAATGGGCTGTCGGAATTCCAGGAACATTAGGAGGAGCAATTTATATGAATGCTGGCACGGGTAATTTATCGCTAGCAAAAAATCTTATTTCTGTAAAAGTTATTAATAATAAAACTCTTGAAGAACTTGAAATTGAAAAAAAAGATATCAATTTTGAGTATAGATTTAGCTCTTTTCAAAGAAATGATTTAACTATTATTAGTGCAAGATTACATTTTGAACCAAATGGAAATCTAGAAAAATTAATTCAAACAACCAAAAATAACCTTAAATTAAAAACAGAAACACAACCATATCATCAACCAAGTTTCGGTAGTGTTTTTAAAAATCCTGAAAATAATTATGCAGCAAAATTAATTGATGATATGGGTTTAAAGGGATTTAAAATTGGCGGTGCTGAAATTTCTACAATGCATTCAAATTTTATAATTAACACTTCTTCAGCAAGTTCAAAAGATATTTATGAATTAATAACAGTAATTCAACAAAAAGTACTACAAAACAAAGGGATTTATTTGCAACCAGAAGTAAGAATGATTGGTTTTGACTATCCTAACTAAAGAAACTTTTTTACAAAATGGCGGGTTTTGGACTTCCTAACTTTGGACAACTTACAGAAGCTTTTAAAAAAGCTAAACAAATTCAGCAAGATGCTCAAAAATTACAAGATGAACTTGAAAATATGGAGATTGAAGGCAAAAGTGATGATGAGATGATAAAAGTTTGGATAAGTGGAAACCAACTTCCTTTAAAGGTAGAAGTACAAGAAAATATCTTAAATTCAAATAAAGAACAAATAGAGCAAAATATTCTACAAGCTATTCAAAAAGCTCATGAATTATCAACAACAACTATGAAAGAAAGGATGAATGATTTGACTGGTGGATTAAATCTTAATCTTCCTGGTTTTGATAATAGTGACTCTTAGAAGATTCAATCATTTCTTTATAAAAAGAGTATCTTTCGAAGGTTTTATTTAAATTACATCCCTCATCGTTTAAATGTAAGCAGTTACGAAATTTACACTTAATTCCTTCTTCGATTACCTGTTTATATATTTCTGAATAAAGATTTGGTAACAACTTAATATCAACCTCTAGAGGTTGCATATTAAAACCAGGAGTATCCACAATGTAGCTTTGATTCGACATAGAAAATAACTCAACATTTCGAGTAGTATTTTTTCCTCTCTTAATTTTATTGGAAACTGGAGAAGTACTATTTTGGAGACCTGGAATAATCATATTTAGCAAAGTAGTTTTGCCAACTCCGGATGGACCCATAAAAATTGAACATTTTTTTTGCTTTAACTCGGCTAATAAATTTTTAAAGCAATCAGATTTCTGTAAATTTAAAGTTATTGCTTGGTAACCCCATTTCTGAAATTTATCAAGAAGATATGATCTTTTTTTATCAGAAATTAAATCACACTTTGTCAAAACTAATGAGACTTCAACTCCAATTGATTCTGCTGATATCAAAAACCTATTAACTTGAGATAAATTTAACTCTGGTTCTTCAACGGAAAAAGTAACGTATATGTTAGAAATATTTGCAACTGAGGGTCTAACTAAAAGATTTTTTCTTTTTTTTAGACTTGTTATTATTGCGCGTTTAGTTTTAAAATCAATTTTTTCAATCGTTACTTCGTCTCCAACATATATTAATTGATCCTTGAAATTTATAGACTTCTTAACCTTACATAAAAATTTCTGGCTATTTGCAGAGTTTTCTTGATTTTTTAAATCAACTAAAAAAAAATCATTAAATTTTTTTGTAACCAAACCTAAATATTTACTATTAGTTTTCATTCAAAATTTTTATTTTTATAAATTTTTCATTTTCTTTAATTTCTTTAAACAAACATCCCATCTCTTTTAAATTGTTTAATACCATTTCTTCTGGTTCACCTTTATCTAGTTCAACAATAAGTTGTTCATTTTTAGATAACTTCTCCAAAGCCAATTTAATTTTGACAACATTTAAAGGACATGGAACAGATTTAAGATCCAAATGCTTTAGGGAAGTCATTAAGATTCTTTACCAAATAATTTACTAAATAGTCCACTACTGGAATTAATATTTTTATCTGAATATTGAGAAGCTAAGCCCTCTAAAAGCTCACGTTCTGCGTCGGTTATACGAGTTGGTAATTTTACTTTTACTAAGACTTCATGATTTCCTCTCGCAACAGGATTTCCAAGTCTAGGTACCCCTTTATTCTCAAGTGAGAGAGTTGTATTTGGCTGAATACCACTTGGAATTTTTAAATCAACATCTCCATCAACTGTAGTGATTTTTACAGTGTCGCCTAAAATAGCCTGTAAATAACTCACTGCTATTTCTGAGTAAATAGTTACACCATCTCTTTTAAGTTTTGAATCATTTTTAACTTGAATTCTTATATATAAATCGCCAGCAGGGCCGCCTCTCAAGCCAACATCTCCCTGGTTAGGAACTTTAACTTTTGTTCCAGTATCAACTCCTGCAGGAATCTTAACACGTAACTTTTTCTTGACTTGCTTTACTCCAAGACCTCCACAATTTAAACAAGGATTTGAAATTATTTGACCAACACCATTGCAGTTTGGACATTCTGCAACCTGTGTAAAGTTACCAAAGGGAGTTGGCGTAGCTCTTCTTACTTGTCCAACACCTCCACAAGTTGTACAGGTTGTCGGTCCAGTTCCAGGTTTGGAACCTGTTCCTTTGCAAACCTCACAAGTTTGTTTTTGAGGAATTTTTAATTCTGCTTCTTTCCCAAAGACAGCTTCTTTAAATGTAATGTTCAAATTATATTGAAGACTTTCTCCTCTTTGAGGACCTCTTCTTTGTGTTCTTCCTGCCTGAGGATTCTGTCCACCAAAGCCATTAAAAAAAGTTTCAAATAAATCTGATAAGCCACCCATATCTCCCATATCAGGCATTCCAGCTGCACCTCCAAGGCCAGCCTCTCCAAATTGGTCATATCTTGCTCTAGTTTCAGGATCAGCTAATGCTTCGTAAGCCTTACCAATTTCTTTAAATTTATCTTCCGCACCAGGTTCTTTATTAACATCAGGATGGTATTGTCTTGCTAATTTTCTATAAGCTCTTTTTAAGGTATCCGCATCAGCATCTCTTGAAACTCCAAGTATTTGGTAAAAATCAGCCATTAGATAATGCTCAAATAAGAATTTGGAATTTATACATCTTCAGAAGTATTTGCCTCTGAATTAATATCCCCTTCAACTGTATCCTTTTCTACTTCCTGTTGTGAATTTTGTTTACCAGGTCCCATAGAAACCTTAACCAATGCATGTCTCAAAACCTTACCTTCTAAGTGATATCCTCGCTGCAATTCTTCAACTATAAAATCCTCTTCAAACTCTTCACTAGGTTCTCTTAATACAGCTTCATGCAAGTTTGGATCAAATTGCTGACCAACAACCCTCATGGGTGATACTCCCTGTTGTTTTAAAACTTCTACTAGTTGTTTATACAATCCTTGATAACTTCTATGAAGAGCTTGGGCTTCCTCGTTTTCTGGTTTAAGTTGTTGTCTTGCTCTCTCAAAATTGTCAACAATAGGAAGTATGGCTGTTAAAGTCTTAGAAACAAGTTGGATTTTTAAATCGTCCTGATCCCTAGACTGCCTTTTTCTGAAATTATCAAAATCTGCTGAAATCCTTACATATTGATTTTTTAATGTTTCATGCTCTTTTTCTAATTGTTCTAATCTGGCATCGTTATTTGAAATAGTATTTTTTAATTCTTCATTTATTTCTTCTTTTTCTTGAGAAGATAATTCATCATTTTTGGTCTCTAAATTTTGGGTAGATGATGTATCTTCAGGAGCATTATCCAGATTAGAATCATCCTTTTCTTTATTATCAATATTGTCTGATTGATTTTCAATCATTTTTCTGAAATTTAATAAAACTATTGTCTAATAAAGTGATGCACAAAACAAGTTGCGGAAGGCCGCACAAATGTTTAGTCAGGAACAAACCTTAATGCTAATCCATTGTTACAGTATCTTTTGCCAGTAGGAAGTGGCCCATCATTGAAAACATGTCCCTGATGACCTCTACATCTAGAACAATGATATTCGGTTCTAGGAACAATTAACTTAAAATCGACTTTTGTTTCTACTGATCCTTGAATTGAATCCCAAAAACTTGGCCATCCCGTACCACTATCAAATTTTTTATCTGAGGAAAAAAGGGGTAAATCGCAACCTGCACAATGAAAAATCCCTTTCCTCTTCTCATTATTTAATTGGCTGCTAAAAGCTCTTTCAGTCCCTTCCTCCCTCAAAATATAATATGATTCTGGACTAAGCCTAGCCTTCCATTCATCTTTTGATAAATTCCACTCTTCTTTAGAAGGTAGTGAAGATGCTAATACTTGCATGGGGTTAAAGATTATTTTTAAGATTGACATGGTAGGAATTAGAATAAAAGTTCTTCTTGATTGAAATTGATTCATATATTTAAATCACAAAAAAGTAATGAGTTTCATTAAGCCTAATTCTATTAAAAATATTCATAAATTAAGTATTGCTCCAATGATGGATTGTACTGATAAGCATTTCAGAATGATAATGAGAAAAATAAGTTCTAAATCACTATTGTATACGGAAATGATTGTGGCCCAGAGTTTAGTTTTTACGCATAAAAAAGAAAATTTTCTAGATTTTAATGATGAAGAACACCCGGTATCGATTCAGTTTGGAGGAGACGATCCTGAAATCCTCAAAGAGGCAGCCCAAATGGCACAGGATTGGGGTTATGACGAAATAAACTTTAATGTTGGCTGTCCTAGTCCAAGGGTCTGTTCTGGAAATTTTGGAGCTTCACTTATGAAAGAACCTGAAAAAGCAGCAAAATGTATAGAGTCGTTAAAAAATAATTGCAACTTACCGGTTACGATCAAACACAGAATCGGTGTTGATAATGATGATAGTTTTATTAATTTGAATAATTTCGTAAGAATTATCGCAAATGCTGGTGCAGACAGATTTACAGTTCACGCAAGGAAAGCAATATTAAAAGGTCTAAATCCAAAACAAAATAGGACCATACCACCACTAAATTATGATGTAGTAAAAAAATTAAAAAAATTAAATCCAGAATTATTGATAGAAATCAATGGAGGTTTAACAAATATCGATGAATCACTAAAAGCTTTGAGTGATTTTGATGGGGTCATGATTGGAAGGTCAATTTATAAACATCCCTTGAGATGGTCTGAAATTGATCAAAAGATTTATGGAATTAATAAAAAACCCAAATCTGCATCAAATATTATTTTCTCCTTAATTCCATACATAGAAGCCCATTTAAGTAATGGAGGAAAATCTTGGGATATTTGTAAACATCTTATAAATTTAGTTGAAGGTATACCAAAAGCTAAAATTTGGAGAAATCAAATTTCAAATAAATCTATAAAAAATGAATTAAATATTGAATATTTATTTAAATTAACGACGGAACTTAAAGAAATGGGTTATTGATTTGTCTCGTTTGAAGCATTACTCTCATTAGAAACTCCCCTTTTTCTTCTGCTCCTACCATTTTCATATTCAGAGTTATCAGAAGAATTTCCATAGCTTCTGTCTTCCCAACCTTCTGCTCCAGAAGATTTACTAGAGTTAGAGCTATTATTGCCACCGCCATAGCCGCCACCGCCATAGCCGCCACCGCCATAGCCGCCATTATTGCCACCACC
>MWOQ01000242.1 GCA_002026145.1 Prochlorococcus sp. HOT208_60m_813L03
TAGAACAAATACTAGAAGGGAATCCATGGTAGCCTTTGAAACTTGGCACAGCTCCAAAACTTTTAATCCTCTTTTCTGCGAAATCATCTAAATCTTTTGTACTCATTCCAGGTTTAATTAAATCATTAATTTCTCTCAAAACAGTAGCTACAATTCTGCTAGATTTTTTCATCAAATTTATTTCTCGTGAAGACTTTATTTCGATTCCTCTTCTCCTCTGAATAAAAGGAACTTGATCATTATCTTTGGAATTATTTTTTTTTAACAAAAGATCTGCAAAATGTCTCATTGGAATAAATAATAGTAATAAGTAAATATCTTCAAAATAGCCTTTATGAACTTGGCTACCTTAAATCTATCAATAACAATGGGAAAGAAACGAAAATGAAAACTTTATTTAATTCTAGGCAATTTCATAAGGCTTTGGCGCCCTTGATTTTTCTTCCATTATTTATATCTTCAATTACTGGTCTTGTTTATAGGGTTTCAAAAGATTTACTGGGTTACTCTAGAGAACAAGTTCATTGGTTAATGTCTCTCCATGAGGGCGAATGGCTTGGAGATAATGGAGAACTTATATACGTAATATTTAATTCCCTTGGAGTTTTATGGATGCTCATCACAGGATTCCAAATGTTTTCAAAAACAATTTCATTTACCAAAAAGGTTACTAAAGGCGAGTCAAAAGGTTAAGATATAGAACTTATAGGATAATAATGACCAAAATGGCCAAAGAGAAACAAGAGAAGGATTTAGAAACCGGTATTAAAGCTGACGCATCAGTTGATGTAGCAGTTGAACAAAAAGAAAAAAATACGGTTTCTGAGACTTCGCAAACCTTAAGCGCATACAATCTTATTAAGGAATTTGAGAACGAACAATTAAAAAAAGAATTACCAGAAATTTATGTTGGTGACACTGTTAAAGTTGGAGTGAAAATTACAGAAGGTAATAAAGAAAGAGTCCAACCTTATGAAGGCGTTGTCATAGCAAAAAGACATGGAGGAATTAACCAGACTATTACAGTTAGAAGAATTTTTCAGGGTATAGGTGTTGAAAGAGTATTTATGCTACATAGTCCACAGGTTGCCTCTCTAAAAGTTGAACGTAGAGGTAAAGTAAGAAGAGCTAAGTTATTCTATCTGAGAGATAGAGTAGGAAAAGCTACTCGCGTAAAACAACGCTTTGATCGATAAAGTTGTAAATTAATCAACTTATTGGTCACAAAGACGCTTATAATTATTTAAATGCGTCGTTAGTTCAGTTGGTAGAACGCAGGTCTCCAAAACCTGATGTCGGGGGTTCAAGTCCTCCACGACGCGTTTGATCAACATTATGTAAATCATTTTTTCATAAGATGGAGTTAGATCTTCAACCTGGGGACGTAGTTAAAGTCCTCGAATCAGCAGCTTTAGGATGGGTTCGTGCAAGAGTTATCAGAGTTAAGTCTGGTGGGAGAGTTGTCGTACAAAGTGACCAAGGCAGAGAATTTACTGCTAGAGGCAATCAAGTTAGGTTGATAGAACCTGCTGGTTTTAGACCTCAAAAATAAATAGTTGTACACACTAAGACAGTTAAAAGACTAATTATTTCTGTAAATCCTCAAATTAATAAATTTTTTTTATTACAACCCCATAAATTAAGTATTATGATCTGATAATTTTAAGAATGAAGTTCTAAATAAATTTAGAACAAAACTCTGGGACCGTAGTTCAACTGGTTAGAGCACCGCCCTGTCACGGCGGAAGTTGCGGGTTCGAATCCCGTCGGTCCCGTTTTTTCTAAAAGAAATTTGGAAAAACGTTTAAGACTAGCCCCGAGTCCAACGGGTTTATTTCATATTGGGACAGCGCGAACAGCACTATTCAATTGGTTGTATGCACAAAAAATAGGTGGGAAATTTCTTATCAGAATAGAAGATACAGATTTTCTTCGATCTAAATCTGAATATACAAAAAATATATTAGAGGGCTTGAAATGGCTTGGACTTAAATGGGATGAAGAACCTATAAAGCAAAGTGAACGAATTTCGATTCACAAAAGTTATATCAAAAAACTATTGGAATGTGGAGCTGCATATAGGTGCTTTACATCAGAAGATGAAATATCTGAATTAAGAGAAGAACAAAAAAAGAAAGGATTACCTCCAAAGCACGATAATAGACACAGAAGTCTTTCAAAAGAAGAAATAGAAACATTCATATCGCAAGGGCAGACTTCAGTAATAAGATTTAAGATTGATGAAAAAATTGATATTAAATGGGTAGATCAGATAAGAGGTGAAATCAAATGGCAAGGGAAGGATTTGGGCGGTGATTTAGTTTTATCAAGAAGGGCTAAAGGATATGAGATTGGTGATCCTTTGTATAATCTTGCAGTTGTAGTTGATGATAATTTCATGAATATTACACACGTTGTAAGGGGTGAAGACCATATCTCAAACACAGCAAAACAAATATTGATTTATAAAGCATTAAATTTTAATTTGCCAACTTTTTCGCATACACCCTTAATACTTAATAGCGAAGGGAAAAAATTATCTAAGAGAGATTGCGTTACTTCAATCGACGAATTTAGAGAAATGGGATATTTACCTGAGGCCCTATCGAACTATATGGCATTTTTAGGTTGGTCTCCAAAATCTGCCGACAGAGAAATACTTTCACTTGAAGAGATATCTGAAATTTTTGACTTATCAGAAATAAATAAAGCTGGAGCCAAATTTAGTTGGGAAAAACTCAACTGGATTAATTCTCAATATATAAAAAATATGGAATCAACGAAGTTAATTGAGATCATGAGAAAATACTGGGATAAAAATGGTTGGGAGCCGCCATCGCAAGAATGGGCTAATAAATTAGCAATTTTGATTAGAGACTCTATGACTCTTTTAAAAGATTCAATTGATCAATCAAAACCATTTTTCTTAATACCTACAATTCAAAAAGAAGGTATAGATTTTCTGGAAAACCGGGAAAGCAAATTATCTTTAAAACTAATCTTAAATTATTTAATTGAGCAAACTACTATAAAACTAAATAAAGATAAAGCCAAAGAAATAATAAACGAAATCTCAAAAAAGCATAATATTAAAAAAGGGATATTAATGAAATCATTAAGAGTAGCCTTTTTTGGATCTCTCAGTGGGCCAGATTTAATTCAAAGTTGGGAGCTTTTCGCAGAGAGTAAAACTGATAGAACTCGAATTAAAAGATGTCTTTAATCAATCAAAATTATTTTTTTGACCTAATTTAAGTCTATTTACTAAAGGTTTAGCTGAAAGTCCTTGAATTCCTACTGTCATCAAAATAGTAAGAAAAACTAAACCTTGTAGACGGCCAGCCCCAAGGATACCAGCCTGCTCTAATCTGATAGAAAAAAGAGAAGCTACAGCTGCAGTAACAATACCTCTTGGGGCTAACCAAGCTAAAAATATTTTTTCTTTTAAGTTCAAGTCTCTCCCAATTGTTGCTATCCAAATAGAGATAGGGCGAACAATTACCATCAACATAAAAACGCAAACAACCCCTCCCCACCCTAGTGGACTTAATTCACCCCAAGAAACGTCAGCGGCCAAAAGAGGGAAAAGAACTGTTATTGCTAATTGAGCTAATTCACCTATTAGATTATCCAATCTCTCCTTATCTATAACTTCTCTTTTGCCTACAATAAAACCTGCCGCGACTGAAGCCGGCAAGCCTGATTCTGGTAAAAAATATTCGCAAATTCCATACACAAGGAAAATAAATCCAAGGGTAACTTGAAGCTCAGTACCAAATGAGGCTTCATTTTTTATTTTTTTTAAAATTTCTGATAGTAACCAACCTGCACTTAATCCGATTAAAACTCCTCCCCCTAATCTTTGCATTAATGCTATAAATACATCATTAATCCCACGAAGGTCCCCTAAAGTTAATTCTAAAAGCAGTAATGCTAGTACTGCACCAATTGGTTCAAGCAGCAACCCCTCAGCTTTTAAAACTTCCGAGAGTGGGGAAGCTAATTTTATTTGTTCCACCAATGGAGAGACAACTGTTGGTCCAGTAGCTAGAACTATGGCACTATATATTCCTGCGACTTGCCATGAGAGGCCAGCCAACCAATGAGCAATGAAAATTCCAGCTGATAATGAAATAAAAAGTCTTACCAATGAAATTTTTAAAACAGTATTTCTTATATTCCCCTCAGGCAGTTTTAAATTTAATCCCCCTTCAAAAAGAACCAAACAGACCAAAAGCCCCACAATAGTTTCAAGCCCTTGCCCGAGATCTAAAGGCTCAACGAGTCCCAATCCTGATCTTCCAATTAATAATCCAGAAAGCAATAAAATAACAACACTTGGGAATCCTGTAAAAGAAGAAAATAATCGAGCGCAAGCGCCTGCAAATACAGTTATCCCCCAAAGTAATCCAAGCCTTTCAGGCGTCATATAAAATTATAAATAATAAAAACATTCATTATTTTGATTAAATCAATAATCTTATCTCTAGTCCAATAAAAACAATACTTTTTAATTTAATTAATCGGCTGAACAAGAGTATTTTAAAAAAAATTTTCAAAAATACTTTTAAGAAAATTAATTTTTTTTTATTAAGGTAGCTGGCTTATTAAAGCAATAATTATAAAAATAATTCCTATACCAACAGTTGCCATCCTTCCATTCCATATTTCAGCTTGAGGGGTAAAACCTCTTTTCCACAAATTCAATTCCTTTTTATCAACGAAGTTTTTTGTCTCTTTAATCTCGATTTTAGGTTGTTTGTTCATTGAAATTAGAAAGGAGGGTTTTCTTCATAAAGGGTATTTGCTTGTTCAATTGATAGTCTTCCTGCGACACCTAATTTAAGGGAACTTAAATGATCCTTAAATTTGATTCTGAACAACGCCGCCGCTCCAATCATTGCCGCATTATCCGTACAAAGATCAAGAGGCGCTAAATGAACTTTAATAGATTTTTTACTAGCTTCACTAATCATCATTTTTCTTAATGTATTGTTAGCAGCCACTCCCCCAACCACAACTACATCATCCAAGCTATGATCTTCTGCGCATTTTAATGTTCTCTCTACCAAAACCTCTGCCACTACTCTCTCAAAACTTGCAGCAATATCTGGAATTGGAACAGTCTTCCCAGCCAAATTTATTCTCTCAACTAATCTTAATACGGCAGTTTTTAAACCACTAAAAGAGAAATCATATTTAAGAAATCCACCTTTTTTATCAGAGATCTTACATTTTGGTAAATTAAATTTGATTGGGTCCCCATTTTTAGCAATCTTTTCAATTGCCGGTCCTCCTGGATAACTAAGACCTAATAGTCTGCCAACTTTATCAAAGGCTTCTCCAGCAGCATCATCAAAACTTTTCCCAAGTCTTTGCATCCCCCTACTATCATCTACCTTTATCAATTCAGTATGCCCGCCGCTAACAAGTAATGTAAGAAAAGATTTCTTTGGATAGTTTTCTGAAAATAGAATTGAAGATAAATGCCCCTCCAAATGATGAATTCCCAAAAATGGTTTTGAATGTAACATGCAAAGTGATCTTGCGGTTATAGAGCCAACTCGTAAACAACCAACTAATCCAGGAGCTACAGTTGACGCAATATAGTCGACTTCCTCAATTTTAATTTTTGCTTCTTCTAGAGCCTTATCTAAAACAAAAGGTAATAATTCTAAATGCTTTCTAGCTGCAAGTTCAGGCACAACTCCTCCCCATTTTGAATGATCTTCAATTTGAGAGGCAATTATATTTGAATGTATTCTGAAAGTATCGCCAATATTAGAAACTATTGAGACAGATGTCTCATCACAACTTGTTTCAATAGCTAAAACTTTATGCATTTTTGGTTCAACTTGTTCTATTTTAATATTAATTTCTTACTTAACACACTATAAGGAATTAAAGATTGCAACTTATGAAATTCTTTTTTTCAATCATAACCTCAGTTTTTCTGTTCCTCGGAATTACTCCAATTGCTCTAGCTGCAAATGGACCTGCCTTAAACGCAGATAGAGCTAGCACAGAATATACCGCTTCAGCCCTAACAAAATGCTCTGAAAATCCTAAATTCATTGAGAGAGCAAATTCTGCAACTACTCAAAAAGACATAGCAAGATTTGAAAGATATGGAAAAGCATCATGCGGAGATGATGGTCTTCCTCATTTAATAATTGGACCTCCTCTTGAGCCATGGGGGGCCCTTCTAAATAGAGGTCATGAAGGAGAT
The DNA here is from genome assembly GCA_002026145.1 of Prochlorococcus sp. HOT208_60m_813L03. Taxonomy (GTDB): domain Bacteria; phylum Cyanobacteriota; class Cyanobacteriia; order PCC-6307; family Cyanobiaceae; genus Prochlorococcus_A. The sequence continues at coordinate 6,230 of MWOQ01000242.1, forward strand.
TTACTTATTCCCGGAGTATTGTTTATTTACATTGCTGGAATTATAGGTTGGTCAGGAAGAGAGTATCTCATTGAATCAAAAAAGACTAAGAATCCAGCAGATCTTGAGATCATTATTGACCTAGACTTAGCCAGAAAATGTCTTGTAAAAGGAGCCCAATGGCCTCTTCTTGCTAATAAACAGGGTAGAAATGGAGATTTAAGAGAGAAAGATAACAATATTACACTTAATGGTCCTCGCTAAACATCCTTAAAAACTTTCATAAAACAAATGTTCAAAATTCTAAACACAAAATTTGTCAGATCTGCTCCAGTGGTAGCAGCAATTTGGCTAAGCCTTACAGCTGGAATAATTATCGAATTTAATAGGTTTTTCCCAGATTTATTGTTCCATCCAATGAGTTGATAAATAGAAAATAATCAAGTTTTTATTAACTTGATTATTTTTTTTGCTGTTTCATCAACATTGTGATTTATTAATGCAAAATCAAATTCATTTGATACTGAAATCTCATAATTAGCCCTTGAGAGTCTTTTTTTAATTGCATCTTCTTTTTCAGTACCTCTATTTCTTATTCTTCTCTCTAACTCTTCTTTATCCGGAGGAAGTAAAAATATTGATTGTGAATTAGGAAACTTATTTTTTATTTGCCTTGCACCCTCTACTTCAATTTCAAGTAGTACGGTAAATCCCTTTTTTATTTTCTCATTAACAGAATACAAAGGCGTTCCATAGTAGTTTCCAGCAAATTGAGCCCATTCAAGAAAAAGGTTTTGTTCAATCATTTCTTTAAACTTTTCTTGGTTTAAGAAATAATAATTTTCTCCGTCCTTCTCTCCCTCTCTAGGTTCTCTAGTAGTTGCAGATATTGAAAGCCAAAAATTTTTTTCTTTACATAATATTTCTTTAACAACTGTTCCTTTACCTACCCCGCTGGGTCCAGTAAGGATAATAAGTTTTTTTTGATTTTTCATATTAAATTTTTTACAGTAAAATAAACATTCTGTGAATTAAAAAGGAATAATGCAAAAAGGTGTTCCACAGATAATGGATATTACATCTATTAGATCTGTCTTGCATTATTTGACAAAGAACATCTTACCTACAAAGTTTGAGACTGCCCAACAACCAGAGCCTAATACAATTCAATTATGTTTCAGAGGAGTTGATTCTCAAACATGGTTAGAAGTTTCATGGAATGGAGACTCTCCAAGAATACTAAAGATAAATAAGCCAGAAAAGATTGGGAGAGAAAGCACACTTTCTAAACAAATAAGATACGGATTAAAGTATATGGCTTTAATTTCGATTGATCAAGATGATTTCGAGAGAGTTATAAAATTTAGTTTTGCGAAAAAACCTGGAGATGAAATTAATAAGTATTTAATTTTTGAATTAATGGGAAAACACAGTAATATTTTTTATCTGGATAATAAACATAAAATAATTGCCGTTGGTAAACAAATTAAATCAAGTCAATCTAGTTTTAGAACAATTTCAACAGGATCAATTTATACTGGTCCCCCAGTCAATCTCAAAAAACAACCTAGAGAAGATGAGTCTTTTCAATCATGGAAAGATTCAATTTCAATAGTACCTGAGTCATTGAAATACTGTTTAATAAATACCTATCAAGGAGTAAGCCCTATCCTCACAAAACAATTAGAGGTTGTTAGCGCAACTGTTAATTCAGAAATAATGGGAAAAAATATTGATTTCATTAGCAACTCAGACTTAAAGGAGATATTTAAAAATTGGAAGATTTGGATAAACAGGTTTACCAACAATAACTTTAATTTTTCTACATTCAACAAAGATTTTTATTGCGTTTGGTTTTTTAATAAGGAAATTAATTGCGAAAATAAAATAGATTTATGCACAAGCTTAGAGAATTATTATGATTATCATCTAAAACAAAAAAAACTTGAATTATTGGAAAAGAAAATTGAAGGGATAATTTTTAAACAGACCAATACTGAGAAAAAGAATTTAAATATTCAATATGATCTTCTGACAAAATCAGAAAACTACGAGATATATAAAGAAAAAGCTGATAATATATTCGCATCACATGAAATAAAAAAACAAGACATTATAAGAGGACAAAAACTATATAAAAAATCAAAAAAACTAAAGAGATCTAGAGAATTAATAAAAGAAAGATTAAGTATTTACAAAACAAACATAGAGAGATTAGAAGAATTCACTACGCTTTTAGAAAATTTAAATTCTTTAAATCATGAAAAACTTTCTATGAGAATCAAACTACTAGAAGAAATTATGGAAGAAATTTGTAACGAGTTTAATATCAATATCAAGAAGCAAAGAGAAGATCAGAAAAGTACATATGAGATAGTTTCTTCACCAATTCAAGTTGACACTCCCACAGGATTAAAGCTTCAGGTAGGGCGAAATATGAGGCAAAATGATTTAATTAGCTTTAAGTTCTCAAAAAAAGGCGATTTATGGTTTCATGCACAAGAATCACCAGGCAGTCATGTAGTTTTGAAGTCTTCATCTCAAGTAGCATCTGAACAAGATCTTCAAATAGCTGCAGATTTAGCTGCTTTATTTAGTAAGGCAAAAAGAAACATTAAAGTTCCAATTAATTTAGTAAAGATTAAAGATTTGCAAAAAATCAAAAACGGAGGACCGGGTTGCGTTTCCTTTAAAAATGGAGAAATTATTTGGGGAAATCCTACAAGAGGAGAAGATTACATTAAAAAAAATCTTAAAACAGTAATTTAGTTTATAATAAAAAAAATTTTTAAATCTAGATGTTTGATTTTCTTTTAGGCACTCATGAATTTTTAGGAAATCATAGTTTTCCAGAATTTATTGTTGGATATCTATTTGGTGCTGCATTAATCATTGGAGCTCCTACTGTTTTCTTACTACTCGCATTCGTTAGCGCTTTAATGAAAACAAATGGGAAAATGGGTGGATATAGAGAATATGAAACTTATGGTGAATCATCTTTAAATGATGCCCCTCCTTTCTTATTGCCAGATCCAACAAATCCTAAATTAAGCAAATAATTAAGTTTATCGAAAAATAAATTGGACTTTGAAAATAGTAGTTTTAAACCTTTTTCTTACACAATTTTTATCAAATAATAATGAAAGGTACAAAAGGTCAAAGTGAAAAAAAATTATCAGATTCAATGACTTTTAGTGATCATTTAGAGGAGTTTCGTCAAAGGATACTAAACTCAATTTACTCAATACTTATTTCAATATTCTTTAGTTTTCTCATCATAAAGCCATTAATAACTTTTTTAGAAATTCCAGCTGGTGATATTCATTTACTACAACTTGCTCCAGGAGAGTTTTTATTTGTCGCTATTAAAGTTGCAGGTTACAGCGGATTGATAGTTTCTATGCCTTATATTTTTTATCAAATAATATTATTCATTTCTCCTGGTTTAACAAAACAAGAAAAAAGCCTTATCTTGCCTGCAGTTTTTGGCTCAGGTCTTCTATTTTTTTTAGGATTAATTTTTTCATGGTGGATATTAGTCCCTGCAGCAATAAATTTCTTCATTAGTTTCGGTGCTGATATTGTTGAACCAACTTGGTCTATAGAAAGATATTTCGATTTTGTTCTTTTATTAATGTCAAGCACTGCAATAGCTTTTCAATTGCCAGTATTACAATTTATTCTTGGTTCTCTTGGAATAATCACAACAGAAAAAATGATTTCAAATTGGAAGATAGTTGTAATTTCCTCTGCAATATTATCTGCAGTGATAACACCTTCAACCGACCCATTGACTATGTCATTGCTATCTATATCGATTGTGTTTTTATTTTTTGTGGGTACTGGATTAACTTACTTATCAGAAAATCTTAAATCAAAAACTCTTTCATCTTCTCATTAAGATCTAATTGCAAGCTGACAGCTCTACCTAATCTTGGCTTGGCATTGACTTTCTTTAGCCATTCCCTGACTTCTTCTGAATATCCACATCTATTTAAAATCTCGATTTTATCAGCTATCGATTTTTTATATTCATCTTCACTTAAAGGAAATGATTCCTGTCCAAGAAATCCCCACATCATTTGAAAATACACGAATTTTCCTCTTCTAAAGAGTCTAAAATCATACTTTTTTCCCCAGCGATGAATCAAATAATGTATGACTTCATCTACTAGCAATGGGTTCATTTAAATCAATTAATTAAGACTTCCTAAACTTTTACTTTAAATTATTAAAAGTCCTATCTATTTGCAACAGAAATTGAACAATTTGCTTCATAATAACTAATAAATAACAGAACCAAGTAGCGAATGACTCAATTAAGTTCCAATGATGTCCCTTCTATGGGTCGAAGGCAATTTATGAATCTTCTTACATTTGGTACTGCAACTGGTGTAGCTTTAGGTGCCCTTTACCCTGTAGCGAATTATTTCATGCCTCTAAGGGCAGGCGGTGGGGGAGGTGGAACTTCTGCTAAAGATGAATTAGGGAATCCAATAACTAAAACAGGTTGGTTAGCTAACCATCAAGCAGGAGACAGAAGTCTAGTTCAGGGTCTTAAGGGAGATCCAACTTATTTAATAGTTAATGAGGGTGGGGAAATAGGAGAATTTGGTTTAAATGCGATTTGTACTCATTTAGGTTGTGTTGTCCCATGGGATAGTGGTGCTAATAAATTCATATGTCCTTGTCATGGTAGTCAGTATGATACTAACGGGAAGGTAGTAAGAGGCCCTGCGCCTTTATCTTTAGCTCTAGCTCATGTCGATATTGAAGATGATACCGTACTCGTCAAACAATGGTCAGAAACTGACTTTAGAACTAATGAAAATCCATGGTGGGCATAAAAAAAATGAAAGTTCTTAAAAATCAAATCATGAAAAAAACAAGTTTATTTATTTGTACTCTGCTTTTCATTTCAAGCATTGTTTTTTATCCAAAGATCAGTTTTGCTTATCCATTTTGGGCTCAGCAAAACTACGAATCCCCAAGAGAAGCCACAGGTAAGATAGTTTGTGCAAATTGTCATCTAGCTCAGATGCCTACAATTGCAGAGGTTCCACAATCTGTTGGGGCAGACAGTGTTTTCAAAGCTGTAGTTAAAATACCCTATAAAAATGATTTAAAAGAGATAGGGGCTGATGGTTCGGAAGTCCCATTGCAAGTTGGTGCTGTAGTAATGCTACCTGATGGCTTTAAACTTGCTCCACAAGAAAGATGGACCGAAGAAATAAAAGAGGAAACAGAAGGGGTTTATTTCACTAATTACAGTGAAGAGAAAGATAATATTATTATTGTCGGACCTTTACCTGGCGATACCAATAAAGAAATCGTTTTCCCCGTACTTTCCCCTGACCCATCCACTAATAAGGAATATCACTATGGAAAATACTCGTTACATATTGGAGGCAATAGAGGTAGAGGTCAGGTATATCCAACTGGAGACAAGAGTAATAATGTAGTATTCACTTCTTCTACCGCAGGAACTATAAATTCAATAGAAACAATTGAAGATGGTAGCTATCAAGTCAATATAGAAAACGATAATGGTGAAATAACTACTGAAGCAGTCCCTGTTGGTCCTCAACTTATCGTAAAAGCACAAGACAAAATTAATGTGGGTGACCCTCTTACTAATGATCCCAACGTTGGTGGCTTTGGGCAATTAGATGCTGAGGTTGTACTTCAGAGCCCTTATAGAGTTATTGGATTGATTGCATTCTTCATTGGTGTAGGCTTAACACAAATACTTTTAGTATTAAAGAAAAAACAAGTAGAAAAAGTACAAGCAGCAGAGGGTATCTAACTTTCTCTAAATGCTTATACTTCAAGCTTTTATACAATCTCCAGGAGAAACTTTTTTAAATTTAGGATTTATAACTATTAGATGGTACGGACTTCTTATTTCGGTTTCAGTTTTAATAGGCTTATTCGTCTCTAAAAAACTAGCAAAGGCAAGAAATATTAACCCAGAGTACATTAGTGAAATACTTCCATCATTAATAGTCTCTTCAATAATTGGAGCTAGAGCTTATTATGTAATTTTTGAGTGGAGGCAATATAGCGGAGAGAACTTTTTTACTTCTTTTGAACTATTCAATAGCATCATTCAAATACCTTCTTTTCTTGCAGTTTGGGAAGGAGGCATAGCAATCCATGGAGGTCTAATTGGAGGATTAATATCTATTATCTATTTCTGTAAGTCGAAAAAAATTAATTTAAAAACTTTTATAGATATATTAATACCCTCGATTATTCTTGGACAATCAATAGGAAGGTGGGGAAATTTTTTCAATAATGAAGCCTTTGGATTTCCTACAAATTTGCCTTGGAAATTATTTATACCTATCCAAAATAGGCCTTTAGAATTTATTAATTATGAATTTTTTCATCCTACATTTCTCTATGAGTCATTGTGGAATCTTTTCATTTTCGTTGTCCTTATTATTACCTTTAATAAACAAAATAAAACAGATTTTTTCAGGCCTGGCTTTATTAGCTGTCTTTATTTAATAAGTTATAGCTTTGGAAGATTCTGGATTGAAGGTTTAAGAACTGACCCACTATGCATTGGTGGACTTCCACCTTTCTGTGATGGCGGTATAAGAATGGCTCAATTTATAAGTATTTTTCTATTTTCTTCTGGGATTAATTGGAATATTTTTTTTAAGATTGAGAACATACAGCGGGAAAAATAGAAAGAATGGATAACAAAATATCCTTTATTGGTGTTGGTCCAGGCGATCCAGAATTATTAACTTTAAAAGCATTAAAAAAGATAAAAATTGCAGATGTCATTATTTGGACTGATTCTCTAATTCCTGAAAAGATTTTAGATTCTGCTAAAGAAGGTTCTGAAAAAATAAAAACTAGTTCGCTTAACTTAGATCAAATCACCTCAATTATGATAGAAAAATTTCAAGCAGGGAAAACTGTTGTAAGGTTGCATGATGGAGACCCTTGCCTTTTTGGAGCAATTAGTGAGCAAATCGAAATTTTAAAAAAAGAAAAAATTGAAATCGAGGTAGTTCCTGGAGTTAGTGCTTTTCAAGTTGCTGCAGCATATCATAATGCTGAGTTAACCATCCCTGACGTAACGCAAACAATAATTTTAACTAGAGCAGGAGGGCGAACAGGTATGCCGGGGAAAGAATCTCTGAAAGATCTTGCGAAACACAATTCCTCTATATGTCTATATCTAAGTGCTAGACATGTGAAAAGGTCTCAAGAAACTCTATTAGAGTTTTACCCTCCAGAGACTAAAGTGATTGTTGGATTTAGAGTATCTTGGGATGATGGTTGGACATCATTAATAGAATTAAAAGATATGGAAAAATTTTCTATTGAAAAAAAACTAATTAGAACAACCATTTACATAATTAGCCCAGCAATAAGTAATTCTCAAAAAAGATCTAATCTTTATAATCCATCTTATAGACATCTCTTTAGGAATAAATAATCTTAAAGTTGATAGAAAAATATAAGTTACTATAATTAGTAAAAATTTATTTGCTTTGAAAGAAATAAAATCTGCTTCGGAAAACAACAATAAAGAAGAAAATTCCTCTTTAAAGAGAATTGGTAATTTCATTAAAGAGGCCAGATTAAGTAGAAATCAATCTATTGAAGAATTAGCTTCTGATTTAAAGATCGGAGCTCATCAACTTGAAGCCATAGAAGAAGGTATTGAAGAAAAGTTACCTGAAAAAGTATTTGTCAAAGCAATGATTAGACGTATTTCACAGAAGCTCAAACTTGATACAGAATTTATAATGAATGAATTCAAGACAGAGAAGAAAGTGGTGAAAATTGAAGAAATAGTTGAAGAAGTTTCAAAAAAAAATTACAAAGCTAGGCAATCTAAGAATATTAATCCATTAGGGTTCCTAATATTTATTTTAATTTCAGGCTTTCTGGGACTAATTGCCTCTTCATTAATTTTCAATTTATTTTCAGACTCTTCTCAGAATCAAACTCCAAAACAAGAACTTATTAAAAAAATCAAATAACTTTCAAATCCAAATTCTTGAGTTCTTTTATTACATTACGGCATAATCCTAAGTTCCATTTTTCAAGAAGAAGATCATGGTTTCTATTTAAAGGTAAAAGTTCAAATGTAAGAATATCTTCCTGCAATTTTATTTGAACTGAGGAGATCACCTTGTCAGGTCTTTGATCAAGGGATGCTGCTAGTCTCAGGATTAATGACATTTCCAGAACTAATGTTTTATCTTCTTTTGATATTAAATTTTGCCAAGACTCATGTCTTTTCTTTGGTAGTGTCTTTCTATGGTATCTAGCAATTGAAGCAATAATATTTGTTTCTGCTTCAGAATATCCCAACAACTCACAATTTTTTATTAAGTACCAAGAGTGCTTGTGATATGAACTAACGTTAACGTATTTCCCACAATTATAAAGATTAGAAGCTGCCCAAAGAAGTTCTTTAGCTTTTGGATCATTATCGTTATGAAAGATATTTTTAGTCTGATCATAAATTTGAAAAGCAATATCAATAACTTTCTCAGCTCTCGTATTATCTACTCCAAACTTGCTGGCCTGATGCACTATAGTTGTCTTTCTAATATTGCTTTGAATACTTAATTCGTTTTTAATTATCCCTTTGCGAAGCATCCAATCTACAACCAAACCCTCTCGAAGCGCCCTCTCACTTATTATCAATTCATTAAAGTTCAACATCTCCATTGCGGTGTTTAATATCAATGCTCCTGGAATAATTATTTCTGCTCTTCTATCACTTAATGAAGGTATTTTCCTAATTTCCGAAACTGGCAATTTAATTAGTTTTTCCAATACATTTTGTAAATTTTCCCTTTTAAATTTATAACCATGCAACTTTTGTTTAGATTCTCCCAAATCATCTGAAATCAAATTTCCTAATGAGGTTGCAGTGCCACTGGTAGCAATCATAGATAAAGGCTTATCTCCCTTAGATCTACTCTTTATTTTTCGAACGGATGGTTCTAAAGATCCTTGAATAAAAGTTGTTAGAAAACTCGATCTTTCTGAATTTATAGACTGTTTATTTAGAAAATCATTTTTAAGTCGTACCGCACCAATTCTCGAACTAGTAAGAGCTATAGCATCTTTTTTATCTGCAAGTATTAATTCAGTAGATCCTCCTCCAATATCTATGATTACAAAAGACTGATCTTCAAAAGCCATACCAGAAAGAACACCAAGGTAAATTAATCTGGCTTCCTCAGAACCACTTATCATTTCTATTTTTATATCAGTTTCATCAAGAACTCTTCTGATAAAATCTTGACCGTTTGGAGCTTCCCTAACTGCACTTGTTGCTGCTGTTACTATTTGTTTTACTCCATTACTTTTACAATATTCCTTAAATCGTTTAAGAGTAACTAATGCTCTTTGGATTGATTCTTCACTAAGATTACCCTCCTCATCTCTTTCTCCAAGACGAGTGGTTGATTTATCAGTGAATTTTATTGAAAATGATTTTAATTCTAGATTTATTTCTGCTACCAAGAGATGTGTAGAGTTAGTTCCAATATCTATAGAAGCTACTAAAATTTGCTTTTCTTGAAAATATCTTAAATCTTGTTTCTGTATCATTTCTTTTTATAAGAAGCAGATATCTTTAATCCATTAATAAATATACCCAAGATTGATTATTAAATAATAGAAATCATTTAATCCTAGTAAGATTATTTAAAGTTATGAAATATACAATAGATCATATGCAAAGTAAAAATCGACAAATTAAATTAAGTACTTTTTTCGAATTATTGAGATGGAATAAGCCGACTGGAAGAATAATCTTACTTATTCCTGCTGGATGGAGTTTGTATTTAACCCCAGATGCTAATCCAACATTTTTAATGTTGCTAAGAATAATCCTGGGAGGACTACTAGTAAGTGGTTTAGGCTGCGTGGTTAATGATATTTGGGATAAAAAAATTGATCAAAGAGTTTTAAGGACACAAAATAGACCTCTAGCTGCAAATAAAATCGGTCTTAAAACGGCTTATTCAATTCTTTTCTTTTTAATTTTATGTAGCTTCTTCTTAACTTTGTCACTACCTCAACCTGGAAGAATCCTTTCCATTTCACTTGCTTTTTTAGCTTTACCTATTATTTTAATTTATCCTTCTGCCAAAAGATGGTTTAAATATCCTCAATTAATCTTATCTATATGCTGGGGTTTTGCTGTCTTAATTCCCTGGGCCGCAAATGAAGGCAATTTAAATAGTATTGTTTTATTGTTTTGCTGGTTAGCTACCATTTTTTGGACTTTTGGCTTTGACACGATTTATGCTTTAGCAGATAAAAAATATGATATCAAAATTGGAATAAATAGTTCCGCTGTTAACCTCAAGAACAATACAAGACTAACTATTCAAATTTGTTATTTTTTAACTTGTAGTTTTCTCGCATTATGCGGATTTATTAATCAAGTGAATTTTATTTTTTGGCCAATTTGGCTTACAACCTCAATCTTAATGCAGAGAGATATACTGAAAGTATTTCCTGAGGAAAAGCAATCAATAAAAAATATTGGAAATCACTTCAAAAATCAATCAATTTATGGAGGAGTCCTTTTATTAGGAATTATTATTGCCTCATAAATTCTTAATATGGTTTTTAGATTAAAAAAAGGTGATCTAATAGATATTTTAGCTCCAGGCTCCTTTATTGATGAAGACGAAAATTTTCAAAAAGGCATAGAAATTTTAAAAAACTGGGGATTGGAAATTAATGAAAATAATTCTCTATCAAAAAAATTTGGTTATTTTGCAGGTGATGATCTAACTAGATTTGAAGAACTGGAAAAAGCACAAAATAGTAAGCTAATCATTTTTGCAAAAGGAGGCTGGGGTTCAGCAAGACTATTAGAAAAAGAACCTTCTTGGCAGCATGGTTTAATGCTTGGATTCTCAGATACATCTTCTTTACTACTATCTAAATATTCTCAAGGATTTATAGGTTCTATTCATGGGCCCATGGTTACTGGGCTTTTCAAGGAGCCAGAGTGGAGTCTTGAGAGATTAAGAAATTTACTTTTTGAGGGATATGTTGAGGACATAAGAGGAATTCCTTTAAGAGGTGGGCAAGCTAAAGGAGAAATTATCGTTTCTAACTTAACTATTGCTACTTTTTTAATTGGTACTAATCACTTTCCAGATTGCAAAGGGAAAATAATAATTTTTGAAGATATTAATGAAGATATTTATAAAATTGATCGCATGTTGACTTACCTCAGAATGACTAAAACACTTACTGAAATTGCTGGTATTGGATTCGGAAGTTTCTCTAATGATTCCTGCGATCTTGAATGGAAAGATTTACTTAAAAACTGCATTATTGAAAGACTCCAAGAGTTTGATTTCCCTATTCTTTTTGACCTCCCAATAGGCCATATATCAGGAAATGCTTGTATTCCTTTAGGATACAATGCCACCTTAAATGGTGATAATGGCATTCTTAGTATCGATACGCCTTTTTAACTAGAGATTCTTCACAAAAAGTTTTGCTATTTTCAAATCTATGGGGGATGTAATTTTTATATTTGAATAAGTTCCTTCAATAATCTTCACTTTCCAATTAAGCATTTCGAATAGTGAGGCATCATCTGTGACTTTCCAGTTTTTATCAATTGCCATCTTATGAGCTTTTTTTAAGCTATTTACTAAAAAGCCCTGAGGAGTTTGCGCTGCCCATAAATAATTTCTATCTGGTGTTTCTTTAATAAAACCTGCATTATCAACAATCTTTATCGTATCAGTTATCTTAGTAGCCAAAATTACAGCTTCATTTTCATCTAATTGTTTGGCACAAAGGTCTATCAATTCAGGATTAATTAGACATCTAGCACCATCATGTATTAAAACTTTTTCAGCATCCTTTGGTAGCGCTTTTAAACCATTAAAAACTGACTGTTGTCTGGTGTCACCACCATTAATCCAATGAACTTTATGGGCAAAATCCTTTGCTGAATTTAATAATAAATTTTTATCTTTCGGTTGCCCAATTATTCCAACCCAATTTGTTGAGATTGCAGAAAATACAGATTTAAGTGTCCAATAGATCAATGACTCTCCCTCTAAATCAATCAGTAATTTATTTTTTCCAGCTTTCATTCTGCTACCGCTCCCTGCAGCAGGTATTAAAAAGTGCACAATAGAAGGTCTTAATATTTTCTAGACAATTATAAATAAAAGCAATATCTTTACACAAATAGTACTACGATTGAAAATTATAAAATTTCATAATGTCCAATACAGATTCATTATCAGGCAAAGTTGCTTTAATCACTGGAGCTAGCAGAGGAATTGGTAAAGAAATTGCTTTAGAACTAAGCCGCTTAGGAGCAGAAGTTTTTATTAATTATTCTTCATCTGATGAAAAAGCTGAAGAAGTTGTAAATTCAATAAAAAATTCGAAAGGTAAAGCTCATAAATTAAAATTTGATGTTTCAAAAGAGGATTCTGTCAGTTTAGCTTTTGAAGAAATCATAAAAATTAATGGCACCATTGATATCCTCATTAACAATGCTGGGATTACGAGAGATGGACTATTGATGAGAATGAAATCGGAACAATGGGATGACGTACTAAATACAAACTTAAAAGGTGTTTTTCTTTGTACAAAATATGCTTCAAAATTTATGATGAAAAAAAGAAGTGGTAGCATCGTAAATATTTCATCTGTTGTTGGAATAATTGGTAATCCTGGGCAAGCAAATTATTCTGCTGCAAAAGCTGGAGTTATTGGATTTACCAAAACTTGCGCTAAAGAATTTGCTTCAAGAGGTATAAATGTAAATGCAATAGCTCCAGGTTTCATAGAAACAGAGATGACTGAAAAACTTAATACTGAAGAGATTCTTAAAGTTATTCCTTTAGGAAAATTAGGAAGTTGTACTCAAATTGCAAACTTAGTTTCTTTCTTAGTTTCAAGTGACGCAGGAAGGTACATTACAGGGCAAACAATCAGTATTGACGGGGGTATGAGTATTTAATTATGTACTTTCATAAGGCTGGCCCAATTCATCTCTTAATCTTCTAATTTTTTGTAAAAGTTTTAGTCTTCGACTCCTAGCAGTTAATGTCAAGAAAAATCTTAAGGGAAAGTATATTACTGTCATAGCAATAGCGAGTATTGCTGTAAGAGTAAAAATAAGATTATTTGTTTCTTCCATACCTTAAAGATACTCTTCTTTTAGTTAATTTGTATGTCTCATTAAAAGAAATTCGGCTTTCCCCACTTAATTAAATATCCCTTAAAAATGATTCTATGGGAGATTAGAATAAGATCAAAGAACAAATAAACATGGCTAAACAGTTAAGTTTTTCTAATGAATCAAGAGAAGCGTTAGAAAAAGGTGTGAATTTCGTAGCTAATGCAGTAAAAGTTACTATTGGGCCAAAAGCGAAAAACGTTGTAATAGAAAAGAAATTTGGTTCGCCAGATATAGTAAGAGATGGATCTACAGTTGCTAAAGAGATAGAGATTGAAAACCCTATTTCTAATTTAGGGGCGAAATTAATAGAACAAGTTGCATCCAAGACAAAAGAGAGTGCTGGTGATGGAACAACAACAGCAACCATTTTGACTCAGAAAATGGTTCAGGAGGGATTAAAAAATATTGCTTCTGGCGCTAATCCTATTGAGTTAAAAAAAGGTATGGAGGCAGGCCTAGCTTTTGTCTTAGAAAAATTAAGTTCCAAAAGTATTTCAATAAGTGGTTCTGATATTCAAAAAGTGGCAACAGTTAGTGCTGGAGGCGATGAAGAAATTGGATCTATGATTTCGAAAGCAATGGATATTGTTACTTCAAATGGTGTAATAACTGTTGAAGAATCTCAATCACTAGAAACAGAATTAGATATAACTGAAGGAATGTCTTTTGATAGAGGTTATAGCTCCCCATATTTCGTAACAGACCAAGAAAGACAAGTTTGTGAACTTGAAAACCCTAAAATACTAATAACTGACCAAAAAATCTCAACTTTAGTTGATCTAGTTCCAATACTTGAAGAAATTCAGAAATCAGGCTTACCTCTTCTAATTCTTGCTGAAGATATCGAAGGAGAGGCTTTAACCACTCTGGTTTTAAATAAGAATAGTGGGGTTTTAAATGTGGCTTCCGTAAGAGCTCCTTTATTTGGGGAGAGAAGAAAAGCTGCCCTTGAAGATATCGCAATTCTTACTGGGGCTAAATTAATTAGCGAAGATAAATCGATGACACTTGATAAAGTATCGATTAATGATTTAGGCAAAGCAAAAAAAATAACTATCACAAAAGATAAGACTACAATTGTTGCATTCGAAGACACTAAAGATTTAGTAAAAGCACGAGTAGAGAAATTAAAGAGAGAAGTTAATATAACTGAATCAGAGTATGATCAAGATAAAATCAATGAAAGGATAGCCAAACTAGCCGGTGGAGTAGCTCTTATCAAAGTAGGAGCTGCTACAGAAACAGAGATGAAGTATAAAAAGTTGAGAATCGAAGATTCCCTTAATGCTACAAAAGCGGCTATTGAAGAAGGCGTTGTTTCTGGCGGAGGACAAACTTTAATTGAAATATCAGATGATCTTTTAAATTTAAGCCAAACATCTTCAGATGATTTAAGAACCGGGATAAATATAGTAAAAGAAGCCCTTTTGGAACCTACCAAACAAATAGCAAAAAATGCTGGTTTTAATGGGGATGTAGTTGTCTCTGAAATTCAAAGACTTAACAAAGGCTTTAATGCTAATTCAGGGGAATATGAGGATTTAAAAGATTCAGGAATATTAGATCCAACAAAAGTAATAAGATTAGCTCTTCAAGATTCAGTATCTATTGCAGCTATGCTCCTCACAACAGAAGTTGCGATGGCAGATATTCCAGAGCCAGAAGCAGCCGCACCTGGAGGACCAGGTGGAGATCCAATGGGAGGAATGGGTGGCATGGGAATGCCAGGAATGGGTGGCATGGGAATGCCGGGAATGGGTGGCATGGGAATGCCAGGAATGGGTGGCATGGGAATGCCAGGAATGGGTGGCATGGGAATGCCGGGTATGATGTAAAAGCTAACTAGCTTCTTTATCGTTATTAATCCACTTTCTTAAATTTTTAATATAAGGTAGAGGTAATTTTGGGGTTTTAGTATATTGATTTATTTTATTAGAATTTTGATTTTTGCTAGATATTTCATTACTGCAAGAAGTTTCTAGGCAATTTGATTCACACTTTGTTTCTTCAATATTTTCAAAAGTTTTTGAAAATTCAAGTTTAATTTGTTCTTGATTTTCTTCATGCACTTCATCAATTAAAGATATCTGATCTTGATTTTCTTCTTCAAGCTGAATTTCTTTTTGTAATGGACTTTGGATTAATAAATCATTTAATGAATCAATCCCAAATCTATGAACCCACTTAAGAACAACAGTTTCTTGAAGCAAAAAATTATTTTCTAAAGAGGCTTGTTTAAAAACTTCTATTAAATGATTTTTTAAAAGCATAAAATTTCTAATTTAACTTTCTATTTAACAGAGGCCTTATAATAATCAAGGAAAAAACTGTTAAAGAAAATAAAATTGAGATACAACTCTTACAAGTTAAATCACCATATGGGGCATGTAAAGCCACTAATTCTAAATCCATAGTTTGTGTATAAGCAGTCCTAATAGGTTCAATAGCAAAAGTTAATGGATTTAATGAAGCTAGCCATCCCAGCCAATTTGGCATAAAAGAGATTGGAGCTAAAGCAGTACTCGCGAACAGAAGAGGTAAATTTATTACAAATATTAGAGCGATTAATTCAATATGTCCCGGCAAAACAAACGCTAAACATAAACTTATTGATGTCACAAAAAGAACTAATAAAATTAGTGTTGTAAAAACAATTCCTAAACCATATAAGTTGGGCCATCCATAACCCAAAATGTATGAAACAATCATTATTACTATACTCTGAACAAAGCTAAGGATTGTTATGTAAAAAAAAGAAGATAAAACTATGGATAATCTGCTGGTTAAAGGAGCAACAAGTAATCTATTAAGAAATCCAAACTCTCTATCAAACATTAAAGGAAGTCCAGAGTTTAGAGCTCCGCTAAAAGCAGTAAAAACAATAAGTCCCGCTCCTAAAAAATTCCCATAAGAATCAACTCCTGGTAAAAAACCTTCAGGAGCTTTAGAGAATAATGCCCCAAATAAAAAAAGCCAAATTATGGGTTGTAATATTCCAGCTAAAAGGGTTGATGGTCTTCTTTTTAATTGAATAAATAATCTCTTTGTTAAGGCGAATGTTTCTTGATATAAAAAAAATAAATTATACTTTTGTAATTCCATAATTAGCAGTAATTAGTATTCATTATAGATAGACAATCTAAAGATTTTTATCGCATTGATTGCTTTGATTCTTTTTTAAAGTCTCTTTTCCCTGCCATAGAAATTTCGGCATCCAATAATGTTTTCCCGGTTGCCTGAAGATATACATCATCCAAGCTTGGCTGACTTTGGGTAAGAGAAAAAATTTCAAACTTTGAGAAGGCCAATTCCACTTTGAGCTTCGTAAGTAAATCTTTTCCCTTATCTGCTACAAAATTTATCGAGAAACCTTGAGCTTCATTTACGATAATCTGACTAATTCCATCTATTGAAGATAAAATTTGACATATATTTTTTGCTTCTTCCCGATTACTAAATTCTTTTACTTTCAAAGTTACCCTATCTCCTCCTAATTTATTTTTGAGTTCTGCAGGAGCCCCTTTTGCTATAACTCTTCCATCATCAATTATCACTAATCTGTCTGCCAATTTATCTATTTCATCAAGATAGTGACTGCTTAAAATAATAGTCATTCCATTATTTCTCAAATCTTTCAAAAGTTGCCAAATAATATTTCTACTCTCAATATCTAAACCAACTGTAGGTTCATCCAATATTAATACTTGGGGCAAATGTAAAAGTCCAGCTGCCAAATCTATTCTTCTTTTCATTCCTCCTGAATAAGTTCCGCACTTACGATCAATCCAATCATTCATTTCTAATTGATCTATTAATTTCTTTATCCTTTCAAGTTTTTTGTTTTTGTTGATGTGATATAAATCTGATTGAAAATCCAAAAGCTCTCGTCCAGTCAATATTTTATCAAGTGCAATGTCCTGAGCAACATAACCAATTAGCTCTCTAATTTTCCTTGAATTTTTTATCAGATTAATATTATTTATAAAAACATCTCCACTATCAGGCTCTATTAAAGTAGCGAGTATTTTTATTAGTGTTGATTTGCCAGCACCATTTGGACCTAATATTCCGAATAATGTGCCAGCTTGAATTTCCATCGATAAATTTTTTAACGCCTTGATATCTGAATAAGATTTTGAGAGCCCTTTAACTTTTATATAATTCATCAAACTTACTATTTACTTAAAAAACATTTTACATCTAATTTAATTACTCAGCAGCGATACTATAGAGAAAAATATTTGCATAGATTGCTGCTCAAATTCTACGGATAGTTGGGTTCTGGAGATAAGTAACAAAAGACAAATACCAAACATGTACAAAATAGACCACCTGAAGAGAGACTTTGCTCTTGAAAGATCATCAGGAGATTTCTTTAATTCACTTATTAATTGCAAAAGTCTTCCATTAAATGGCAATAACATAATTCCATATAGGAGCCCCCCCTCAGGCAAAGCAAGAACTCCCATAATACTCATAAAAACTGTTGCCCATCCGTAACGAGAAATCGCTTTAGCAGTAACAACAGATCCTTTAACAGAAGGGAGCATAGGAATACCAACAGATGCATAATCATCCTTCAACAAAATTGCAAGTGCCCAAAAATGAGCTGGAGTCCATAACATTACTAAACCGAACAACCACCAACCACTAAGACCTACATGCCCTGTGGCAGCAGATGCTCCAACTAAAGGTGGAATCGCGCCAGCCACTCCTCCGAAGACAATATTTTTTGTTGTACGAGGTTTCAAAATAACTGTATATAAAATTACGTAGCTAAATAAACCGAGAAGAGTTAAACCTGCAGCTAAATAATTTACACCACTTACTAAAAGCATCGAAGCTGCTAGAGTACATGATACTGCAGCTAAAAATACAGTCTCAGATGATAACTTTCCTGCTGGCAAGGCTCTTTTGCTAGTTCTTGTCATCCTCTTATCTAATTCCATTTCCCACAAGCAATTAAGAGCTCCTGCTGCTGCTGCTGCCAAAGCGCCTCCTCCTAAAGTGCAGATAAGTTTCGGGGAAGACAAAGGCCATTCTTCTGTTAAAGCCATTCCTCCTAAAGTTGTGGCCAGTAAAAGTGGGATTAATCTAGGTTTTGCTACTTCAAGCCAAGGTGGCAAAGTTAATCTTTTTCTTGAAGGTACAACTTCATCTCTAATTGAAGATTTATAGTTCAAGTTTTCTAAGTTACTACTGTTCATGAGTTGATACCGACCATTTGGGGATTAAGGGAGTGGTTTAGACCTTTTTTGATAAAAGGATTTCTAAAAATTAATGTTGTTAATATCGCAATAAATAAAGAGGCGTTAAGTTGATGACCGATAATAAAAATAGGTTCATTCAAATTTGTTTTAAGACTTAAAACACCCAAGGTAATTTGGGAAAACAAGAGAAAAATAAGTATTGTGAGATATTTCCAATTTTCATTAAGCAAACTTCTCTTATAAATTGCAATAGCAATAATCAATAAAATTGAAAAGGCAATTGGAAAAGAAAATAATTTATGTGTATTTAGAATTAGACATTGTTTATAAAAAGATAAGCAAATATGTGCTGACCAGGTTGATGAAAGCCTTACACCAATAAAAGATTGAATCAGAGTAAGTAAAAGAGGAACGAAAAATAATAATCTCCACCAAATTAATGGCTCTTCAATGTAGTCATTTTCTAAACTTTGATTTATTGAAATTGTTGTAATGAGAAGTAGAAAAGCTATTAAAAGATGGCCAGTCACAGTGTATGAATCAAGCAGGTTTATTACTGTTAAAGCTCCAAAGGATCCTTGGACAATAACGAGAAAGAGTAATAATGAATAAGTTTTAGGTAACCAATTTGGAATTTCATTTTTCCAAATAATTGAAAGCGCAAATTTTAAAAGAATTAATATTCCAACCAGAAAAGCATCTAGACGATGAAACCACTCTAGAAATACTCTTAGGTTCATATGTTTAAAAGGCAAAAAAGATCCATAACATAATGGCCAATCTGGACAGGCAAGCCCCGCCTCCATGACTCTCGTAGCACCTCCAATTACGATTAGTGCGATAAGTGCAAATACACTATGAATTCCCAACCTTCTAAAAATTGTCAGATATTTTGATTTATATAATTGGTTATTAATCAAATGGATAAAACCTATTATTTTGCATAATAAATTAGATTCAAAAACCAAACATTAATTAAAAATTAATATGTTTAATTTAAAAAATAATTTACTAATTTAATCTTTTTTCCCTGACAATTAACTCTAAAAAGTTATTAATAATACGCCTTTTATTTCATAAATCTTAAGAAGTTGTGAATTTAAATGTTTTTCTTTTAACAAAGGATGCAGGATTAAAAAAATTGAATATCTTGAGGATATAAATAAAAATTTTAGGGATCAATTGTTAAATAAAAACCTTTATTTAATATTAATTATTTCACTTGTTTTTGCTATATCTTTTTGGATTGGTTTTAATGTAAATTTGCTCCCAGCGGAAGCAAGTATTAATGCACCAATTTACGATGAACTTTTTAAAATTCTTTTCATCATTGGATTAATCATTTTTATAGGAATGACAATAGCTGTTATTTATAGCTTATTTAAGTTTAGGAAAAGAAATGATCAGATAGGAGATGGTATAGCTTTAGAGGGAAATTTAAGCTTAGAAATTGTATGGACAATTATTCCTTCAATAATAGTTTTATTAATAGGTTTATACAGCTACAACATTTACGATCGAATGGGAGGGATGAAAGAACTAAATCATAACCACGAAATGATGAGTTCGAACACTGAAAAAATATGGGCTGGGATAAGTCAAACTTCTGATAATGAAATAGCAATAAATAATTTATCAATTGAAGTTTCAGCTATGCAATTTGCATTTCTATTTAATTATCCCAAGGGCAATTTTATATCAGGAGAACTACACGTTCCAGTTGATCAAAAAGTATCAATGAAAATGGAATCCAAAGATGTCATTCATGCTTTTTGGGTGCCAGAGTTCAGAATTAAACAGGATATCATTCCTGGGCAACCTACTATTCTAAATTTCACTCCTACAAAAGTAGGAAAATATCCGATAATTTGCGCAGAATTATGTGGCCCATATCATGGAGGGATGAGAGCCTCCATAATTGTTGAAGAAGAATCTGATTACAACGAATGGTTTAACAAAAATAAAAAACCAGAGGTGAATTTATGACAATATCAATTGATCCACAAAAAACTAATAATGAAAGCCTTCAACCTAAAGGCTGGCTTAGATACTTTAGTTTTAGCCTTGATCATAAAGTAATTGGGATACAATACTTAGTTTGCGGTTTTCTTTTTTATTTAATAGGAGGAACCTTAGCGAGCGCGATAAGAATCGAACTAGCTAGTCCAATGTCTGACTTTATGCCAAGAGATGTTTATAACCAAGTTTTAACTTTACACGGAACAATAATGATATTCCTTTGGATAGTGCCTGTAGTTAACGGTGCTTTTGGGAATTATTTAATTCCATTTTATGTAGGTGCACGAGATATGGCATTCCCAAGATTAAATGCAGTAGCTTTTTGGCTAATTCCTCCTTCAGGTTTGATGCTGGTAGCAAGCTATTTTGTTGAGGGTGCTGCTCAGGCTGGATGGACGGCTTATCCTCCTTTAAGCATAACTACTCCTCAATCAGGACAAATTATTTGGATTCTGAGCGTTCTATTACTTGGAGGAAGTTCTATATTTGGTGGAATAAACTTTATCGCGACCATTATCAAACTAAGAAGGCCAGGATTAAAACTTATGCAATTGCCAATGTATTGTTGGGCAATGCTTGGAACAAGTCTATTAGTTGTTTTGTCAACTCCTGTTTTAGCAGGCACTTTAATTCTACTTAGCTTTGATATCATCGCTAATACAGGGTTTTTCAATCCTGTTTTAGGTGGCAATGTCGTAGTTTATCAGCATTTATTTTGGTTTTATTCTCATCCAGCTGTATACATTATGGTTCTTCCTGCCTTTGGTTTAGTTAGTGAAATACTTCCCGTACATGCTAGAAAACCACTTTTTGGATATACAACAATGGTTTTTTCAATAATGGGAATTGTAGTTTTAGGTTTAGTTGTTTGGGCGCATCACATGTTTACGAGTGGAACGCCCCCTTGGATGAGATTATTCTTTACTATCGCCACAGCATTTATTGCTGTTCCGACAGGTATAAAATTTTTCAATTGGGTTGCGACATTATGGGGAGGTAAAATTTCCATCAATAGTGCAATTTTATTCTCTTGCGGATTTATAATAAATTTTGTTTTTGGAGGTATTACAGGAGTTGCTTTAGCACAAGTACCTTTCGATATTCACGTACATGATACCTATTTTGTTGTAGCCCATTTTCATTACATAGTTTATGGAGGGACTGTTTTTATTATTTTCTCTTCAATTTATCATTGGTTCCCCAAAGTAACTGGGAAAATGCTCAATGAAAAATTAGGAATTTTACACTTTATCATTACTTTTATTGGATTTAACTTGTGCTTTGCTCCTCAACATTGGCTTGGTTTAAATGGAATGCCAAGAAGAGTTGCAGAATATGATCCTCAATTCCAGTTCGTTAATCAAATTAGTAGCCTTGGAGCCCTTTTGATGGCTATAAGTACAATTCCTTTTTTAATTAACGTATTCCTTAGTGTGAGAAATGGGCAAAATGCTGGAGATAACCCTTGGAATGCTCTTACACCTGAATGGTTAACATCTTCTCCACCTCCAGTTGAAAATTGGGAAGGAGAAGCTCCATTAGTTGAAGAACCATATGGTTATGGTAAAGAAATTTCTGAACAAAAATAAAAACATATGACAACACTAGACAGCTCAAAAGAAATTCAAAAAAATAATTCTGAAGTTAATGAAACACATGAAGACTTCAGAATGTTTGGTCTTATAACTTTCCTAATTGCGGACGGAATGACTTTTGCAGGATTCTTTGCTGCTTATTTAACTTATAAAGCAGTAAATCCATTACCAGATGGTGCTATTTATGAATTAGAACTACCAATACCTACTCTCAATACAATTTTGTTACTAGTTAGTAGTGCAACTTTCCATAAAGCAGGCAAAGCACTTTTAAAAGATAAAAACTCAGATTCCCAAAAATGGTTATTTTTTACTGCTTTTCTTGGAATTATATTTTTAATCTGTCAATTATTTGAATATTTTCATTTACCTTTTGGATTAACCGATAATTTATTTGCAAGTACTTTTTTTGCTCTTACAGGTTTTCATGGATTACATGTCACTTTAGGAACTTTAATGATTTTAATTATTTCTTGGCAATCAAGAATCAATGGCGGAAGATTAACTAGTCAAAATATGTTCCCATTGGAAGCTGTTGAATTGTACTGGCATTTTGTAGATGGAATATGGGTTGTTTTATTTATTATTTTGTATCTTTTATAAAAAACTAAATTTCAAAATTTAAATATATTTTTTATTAATTTATATTGCCACAGTCCTCCTTTTTAGTAAGAATATATAATTATGAATTTGTCAGATAATGCTAGAGGGAAAAGAACTTCTTGAAAAAGCAAAGTTATTAAGTAAAAAATCTGAAGACGAGATAGCAAAAGGTTGTGGATACGTAGGTCCAAGTGGAAGAATATTAAGAAAAAGTTTTTATAGAGCGCTTATCGAAGCTAAGGGTTACAAAATAGGAAATGGTCGTCTTGGGAAAAATGGTAATAGAGCTTCAAGAGGCAGACAGATAGAATTCAAAACAAAAGTTCATGGCAATGGAAACCTATTAATTGGTCATGCCTACACCAAAAAATTAGGTCTAGAACCTGGTCAGGAATTTAAAATAGATCTTAAAAAAGAGTCAAAAACAATTTATCTGATTCCATTAAATTAAAAATATTTTACCAACCGTTTTCTCTAAGCCACTCGGAAGAAATATTATTTGAAGATAAATCTTGATTACTATTTTTATTAAATAAAAGTAATTTCTCTACATATTTAATTAGTGCATCTGCCTCAAGGTTTACGCTGTCACCGATATTTAATTTATTCAGATTTGTGTTATGCCAAGTATGAGGAATAATCGCAATAGTAAATATTTCTCCTTCCTGCTCATATTTTGCAATCGTAAGACTTATACCATTTACACAAATGCTCCCTTTATTAACTACATATTTTGAAAAATTATTATTTTTCCACTTTATTGATAAGAGCCAAGATTTCTCTAATTTTTCTATATTCTTAACCTCTCCAAGGCCATCAACATGCCCACTGACTATGTGCCCTCCTAGACGGTCAGACACCCTAAGAGCGGGCTCCAAATTAACAATCTGATTCAGGTTCGACTTTACTCCTAAAGTTGTTTTTTTTAATGTCTCCTCACTAACATCAACAGTAAATTTATTTTGAAAAATCTCTTTAACTGTCAAACAAATTCCATCAACAGCTATGCTGTCACCGATTACCATATCAAATAAATTATCTAGAATTTCAATTTCCAAAATATTTTTGTCTTGTCTTAGTTTTCCAACTGATTGAATTATTCCTGTAAACATAGGTTTTAGAAAAATATTTTTGCAAAATTTTGTATTTACTTTAATTTACTTTAAATGATTTTCAACTATAAATAAATTAAAGAGTAAAAAAAGAAATTGATCATATTTAGATGATTACTAATTCACAAAAAAGATCATTTGGTAGAGGGGCGAAAGTGAGCTTATTCACTTTAGGGACAATGCGAGCAACTGAAAGCCTCGAAAAAATGTATAGCATAATAAAAAATGCATATTATGTAGGAATTAACCACATAGAAACAGCACCTTCCTATGGTGATGCTGAATCACTTATTGGAAAATCAATAAAGAAACTAGCAATAGAAGAGAATATAAAAGAAAAAAATTGGGTGATTACTTCCAAAGTTTTACCAAAGGGTGATTTTGACTTTTTAAAAAATAATTTTAAAAAGTCTCTTAAAAATTTAAATCGGGAGAAAATTGATAATCTTGCAATTCACGGACTCAACTTAAAACAACATCTAGATTGGGTTCTTGCTGGAGAGGGTAAAAAATTCATATCTTGGATACTTGAGAAGGAACTAGTTGATCAAGTTGGTTTTAGTTCTCACGGAAGTTATTCACTCATTAAAGATGCAATTAACTGTGAAGTTTTTACTTTTTGTAGTCTTCATTTACATTATTTTGATCAATCTAAGATTGCTTTAGCAGAGGAAGCTATAAAAAAAGGTATGGGAGTTTTAGCAATATCTCCTGCTGATAAAGGCGGTAGATTGTATTCTCCAAGTGATATTTTGATAGAGGCCTCTAAGCCTTTTCATCCATTAGAATTAGCGTATCGATTCCTGCTGGCAAAAGGCATTACAACTTTATCCTTGGGGGCGACCAACAAAAAAGATTTTGAATTTGCGCATAAACTTAGAAACTCATTCGAGAAGCTTACAAAACTAGAAAAAAGCGCCCTGAATAATATTGAGGAAGTTTCTAATGAAAGATTAAACTCAACCAAATGTGAACAATGTAGATCTTGTCTTCCATGTCCAAATGAAGTACCTATTCCAGAAATACTTCGTTTAAGAAATATATCTATTGGTTATGGCCAATTAGAATTTTCAAAAGAAAGATACAATTTAATAGGAAAAGCTGGCCACTGGTGGGAAGAAAAAAATTCCTCATTTTGTCAAGAATGTAATGAATGTGTTCCTAATTGTCCTAGTAAATTGGATATACCAAATTTATTAAAGGAAACTCATAACTTATTAATTGAAAATCCTACGAAAAGATTATGGGGATAAGGACTCATTCCAGAAATTTTTAAGATTAATTTTTTGTTCATTTGTTAAGTCAGGAAAAGACCAACTATTTTTCCAACATTTCTCAGAAGGTCCTGAGATGGGGAACATTTCAGATTTATATTTACTTTGCAAATAATCACTATTAAATGGAAGATACCAACCCTGTTTTACTAATTTATCTACTATTGATTTATTTTCTAAAGATTTAATCCATTTAATTAATATTGCATTATTTAGATTTGATCGACTAAGTAAAAAATGCCACATCAAAGGTACTCCTTCGCTTGGGAAAACTAAAGAAAGCCTTGGATCTATTTTTAAATATTTTGAACAAAAACTATAAGGAACTATTGCGACGATAGCATCAGAATTAATCAACCAATTGAGCATATTTTTATCATCAAATAACATTGCTTGGCTTTTAAGTTTTTTTAAAGAATTAGATAAATTAATTTTTTGAGCAATTGACAATATAATTCTAGGACTTTGTGGAAAAATAATTTTCCCAGTTAATTTTTTAGAAAGAAGAAAATCCCAAGATGTTCTAGCTGAATTTATTAATTCTTTATTATTTTTAATGATAATTGTATAGGGTACTACGCCAATAGGAAATAATTTACTCCTCTGATTTTGATTAAAGCTTCCCAAAAAATCTAACGATCTCTTATCCAAATTTTCAAACAGTGCATATTCATTTATTTTTTCAAATTCTGAAAAATCTATACTAGAAATCCATCCATCATTTATTAAAGTAAAGTCAGAATTGAAAATTGTGTTTCTATTTTTTTGAAGCCGAATATTTTCAAAATTAATGTCTTCCTGCTTCCAATCTTTTGGAATCGTATCTTTAAAAGATTCTGGATAAAAAGAATTTTGTAATGCGATTTTTAATTTATTAGGTAGATTACTGCAAGAGTTTAAGAAAAATAAAAGCGAAAGCTTCCCACAATTTAAAAATTCTCTTCTGGTTACAAATTTTGAGATCATTCAGCAATCATTCTCTAAAGAAATTTGACCTAGTCCCTTCATCATTTCAAGATTTAGTTGACACAATGAAACTATTTCTTCATTTTTAAATCCATCTAAGAAAGCAAGCAATGATATTCCACCAGCACCTACACCTTCTTTTACATGACCTAATTCATAATCCCTCAATTCTTTGTATTTTGAAGATTTGAAATTTAAAGGACTAGCTAAACCTAATAATTTGATATCATATTTTTTATTAATTAGATTTACTAAATCATTTAGAGAATTATCTTTCAAAAGCCAACCAGTCGTCGCAATAAAAACATCTTCAAAAAATTGATCTTTATTTTTTTCTTCTAAAAATTCTAATACAAGCAAAATGACCGCTAACATCTGACTTCCTCCAGACAATATTACAGGTTGTTTTGCTAACCTGGCACCAATTAATAGACCCATTGAGAAAGCTTGGAAAGGATCACCTACCGCCGCAACAACATCAAAAGAGTCGAAATCAGCCTTGAAATTTGCATTGAAAAGTCCTCTTTTAACTACTTGTCTTCTTAATTCTCTTGGAGCTTTAAATAAACTACTCCCTACTAAATTAGATACCTGCAAACCAAAAGCTTCCATTACTGCCTGAGCAGTTGTGGTGCCCCCCGGTACAGATTCAGAAATTAAAACTGGTTGTTTTAAGGATTTTCCTATTGCAAGACCTTTTTCATAGAGATTTAAAACTCTCTCTTTAGTCATCGATTTACCAGTAGTAAGACAATTTGATGGGCCCAAATTTCTATCTTCTACAACCAAATGATTAAAATAAGGCTTTGCTCCTATTCCCAGAGGAACAATCACTGGATAAAGATTTATAAGTTTTGAACAAACATGACTAATTAGGGCTGGAGTTACTCCTGCATTGAGAAGAGGCAATTTATATTTATGATCTTTTGAAGCACCCTCAAGCAAAAATTCGGCATCTGCGAGCGCAGTTTTTCTCCTTGATTTTGCATTTATACCTGCAGCGGAAATTCCTGAAATTTGAGATGTATTAGTGCCTGCAATTACAAGAAATATCTTGAAATTATTTATATTCTTTTTCAGTATCTGTATCTTATTAATTTTACTTTTTTTATTGGATTTATTACCAAAAAAATTTATCTCTAATTCCGTACCGTACATTCTTACTTTCTTCAATTATTTAAATCAACTAAACTATTTAATAATGATGGAGGATCTGGGATAGTTAATTTAAATCTTGGAAACAGAGAATAAGCAACTACATGTACCGTTAAAACATAAACTACTTCTTGAAAAATTATTAATAAAATTGCTCCTAATTGGATACTCCAAATTGAAGGAGATAAAGCTAAATTAAATAATCCAATTACCTTTTCTATTAGACCATAACTTGCTCTTGTAATTAAAACCCAAAGATTATCTCCAACCAATGTAGATAATGCTATTACTCGTATAAAAAAGCCAAGGGTTCCAATAACAACTCCTAAAGTCAAACTAAGTTTCCAACTCTTTTCTTTCAACCAGCACCAGCCCAACCAAAAAGCCAAGATCCCATAAGGAAATAAAAATAAAGTTCCTCTAACAGGCCCCATAATTACGAATAACAGTAGAAATTGTATTAAGAGTCCTTCCAATGCAATTTTAGTACCTCTCCTCAAATGCAATAAAATTATTGGGAGGGGTAAAATCAACCTTAATAAAGCCCCCCCAATTGGCAAATAGTATAATGCTACCCACAATAAAGACGAAAGGGATGCTAAATATGAGGTCTCTACAATATTTAATGCTTCAGTTTTTGTTGTTATTTTCATTTTTTATTTAATATTTTCAATTAATTTTTATTCATACTTCTATTTTTTGAATCTGAGATACGTTCAATCTTTTCTATTTCAAAATTTACCTCAGAATTACTTAATA
Organism: Prochlorococcus sp. HOT208_60m_813L03; assembly: GCA_002026145.1. GTDB lineage: Bacteria > Cyanobacteriota > Cyanobacteriia > PCC-6307 > Cyanobiaceae > Prochlorococcus_A. The sequence goes on from MWOQ01000242.1 coordinate 34,127, forward strand.
TGGAATTTAACTCTTCAGTGGGATCTTTTGGATCTACATCTTTTAAAATTAATATTATTTTGTAAGATTGAAGCTCAATTTTTCTTTTTTTTGACAAATTCTTAATTTTTTTATTTTTTTGTTTGGGTATCTTTTCTAAATTTATATCCTTTTTATTTTCTATAACACTTTTTGAATTTTCCACTTCTTTAGATTTTTTATTTTTTTGTTTTAGTATCTTTTCTAAATTTATATCCTTTTTATTTTCTATAACACTTTTTGAATTTTCTACTTCTTTAGATTTTTTATT
>MWOQ01000243.1 GCA_002026145.1 Prochlorococcus sp. HOT208_60m_813L03
AAAAAACTGGATGGAGACATTTAGGAACTGCTATATCTTCAAAAAGAGGAATGGTTTTTAATGTTGATTACCTCCTAGAGGGATTAAAAGTTATATCCTCTTCTAATGTTCTTTTAAAATGTACTGTATCGAATAAGCCAGCTTTATTAGTATCAGAAACTGATCCCAACGAATTTACATATTTAGTTATGCCATGTGGTTTCCGTTGATATTTTGAAATTACCTAAAGAAATTTTATTAAGTGAATTACTAAATTATAGCGTTAAGGGCGATATGGTCCTTAATTACGGAAATGGTGAAAATGTTTGGATGCATCCTCCTGTTCATAGAATTTTAGGATGGTACTCGCGTCCTTCAAATTTTGATTTGAAAAGAAATGTTTGGCGCTTAAATCAAATTACTCAAATAATAGATAATGAAATTTACGTAAAAGGTGATCCAGCTATTTCAGATTTGGCAACTTTAAATAGGTTTCCAACTTTAATAGAAGCCAATTTGATAAATGTAAATGGATCAAAAATAGGTGTTATTGCAGATTTTCTATTTGAAATGAAAACAGGTACGATTAAATATTATTTAGTTTCTAGAGCTAATCCTAAAATACCAGGATCTAGTAGATGGAGATTAAATATTGAAAATATTAGTGATCAACAACCTGGATTGGTTTTTTGTGAAAATAATTCTCTAGATGATTTATCTTTAATAAAATCAAGTATTAAAAATGAATTTTTGCAGAAAGGAAAAAAAATTATTGATAGATTTGATGATATGAAAAATATTGCTTCTAATAGATTAGAGGATTGGCTTGAAGAAGATGAAGATATTAGCCAAGATTTAGATTTTAAACAAAAAAGTTTTTATAATGATAATGGAACATCTATACCATTTAGTGAAAAAAAAGAAGATGACCCTTGGATATAAGTAATGATAAATCAAGAAAATCAGGATCTTTATGACCTTAATGATGCACTTAAAGTTGAAAATTTAACACTTAATGATTACGAAGAAATTTGCAAAAGATTAAAGAGAAAACCTAATAGAACGGAACTAGGCATGTTCGGCGTTATGTGGTCTGAACATTGTTGTTATAGAAATTCAAAACCTTTACTATCTAAGTTTCCGACAAAAGGTAAAAATATTTTAGTGGGACCAGGAGAAAATGCTGGTGTTATTGATGTTGGAAATAATCAAAAACTTGTTTTTAAAATAGAAAGTCATAATCATCCTTCTGCTATTGAACCATTTCAAGGTGCAGCAACAGGTGTAGGAGGAATTTTAAGAGATATATTTACAATGGGTGCAAGGCCAATTGCATTATTGAACTCATTGAGATTCGGAAACCTTGATAAATCATCAAATGTTGATTTACTGCGAGGTGTTGTATCCGGTATTGCACATTATGGAAATTGTGTAGGTGTGCCTACTATTGGAGGTGAAATTGACTTCGATGATAGTTACTCTGGAAATCCTTTAGTGAATGTTATGGCTTTAGGACTTTTAGAGACTAATGAAATCGTTTGTTCTGGAGCTAAAAATGTAGGGTCACCAGTATTATATGTTGGGAATACTACTGGCAGAGATGGCGTTGGTGGTGCTAGTTTTGCCAGTTCAGAATTAACTGCAACTTCTTTAGATGATAGACCATCAGTTCAGGTAGGTGATCCATTTATTGAGAAAAGTCTTATTGAAGCCTGTTTGGATGCTTTCAAGACAGGAGATGTAATTGCAGCTCAAGATATGGGTGCTGCAGGTTTAACATGTAGCAGTGCAGAAATGGCTGCAAACGGAAATTTAGGGATATCAATTAATTTAGATTTGGTTCCTTCTAGAGAAGATGATATGTCTTCATACCAATATTTGTTATCTGAATCGCAAGAGAGAATGTTGTTCGTGGTAAAAGAAGAAAAAATTAGTGAACTTATTAAAAAATTTAATAAATGGGGATTATATGCCAATGTAATTGGTGAAGTGATTGGAACTAATGAGGTAATTATTTCTCATAAAGGAAAAATTGTTGCCCAAATACCTACATCTGCTTTATCTGATGATACCCCTGTCAATTTTCACAATGAGATTAATAATCCACCTGATGATCTTTTAAAGAAATGGGAATGGGAAGAAAATGATTTACCAGAAATTCATGAGCAAAAAATATTTTCATTGAAGGAAAATAAGAATTATTCTTATTCACAAATTATTTTAAAACTACTTTCTAATCCATCAATAGCTTCTAAACGATGGATTTATACACAATATGACTCTCAAGTGCAGGCAAATACAGTATTTAAACCTGGAAAATCAGATGCAGCAGTAATAAGACTAAGGGAACAAAATAAAAAATTTAAAAGTAAATTATTTTCTGGTGTCGCTGCTTCAGTTGATTGTAATAGTAGATGGGTTGCTCTTGACCCCTTTAGAGGAACTATCGCAGCTGTTGCAGAGTCCGCTAGAAATGTCAGTTGTGTCGGGGCTGAACCAGTAGCAATTACAAATAATTTAAATTTTTCTTCTCCTGAGAATGAAATAGGATATTGGCAACTCTTATCTTCATGTAATGGAATCGCTGAAGCCTGCAAAGCTTTAGAAACACCTGTGACAGGAGGTAATGTTTCTTTATACAATGAATCTAAAAATAAGGATAATGTAATTACTCCTATTAATCCTACTCCAGTTATTGGAATGGTTGGGAAGATAAATAATGTCGAAAAAGCTATAAGTAGTGAATGGAAAAATTTCGATGATCAAATCTGGTTAATTGGTTCTTATAAATCAGAAATAAAAATTGCAGCTAGTTCTTATTTGGAATATTTCCATGGAGAAATCACAGGTCGACCTCCAAAAATAGATTTGCTTGATGAAAAGTTTTGTCAGAGTTTTTTAAGAAATGCGATTTCAAAAAGTCTCTTAGTTTCTTCTCATGATATCAGCGATGGTGGATTAGCTATAGCTTTAGCAGAGTCTTGTATTTTGTCATCAAAAGGTGCAAGGATAGAATTAAAGAAAGATTTAAATAGAGATGATAATTTATTATTTGCAGAGGGAGGTTCTAGAATTATTTTTTCAATTAGCAATATGAAACAAAATGAATGGCTTAATTATTTAAAACAAAATCAAATAAATTTTCCATCAAGCATATATGTAAAAAAAATAGGATATGTTTCGAGTGATAAGCTTATGATAAAAATTGAAAATGAAAATATCTGCAATATTAGGGTTGAGGAATTATCTGAAAAATTTAATAATAGTATTTCAGATTATTTTTAATTATGAAAAATATTTCTCAACTATTAAGATTTTTAAGATATTAAGTTATGTGCGGAATAGTTGGAATCGTTTCTTCAGAAGATGTAAATCAACAAATTTACGATAGTCTTTTGCTTTTGCAGCATAGAGGTCAAGACTCAACAGGTATAGCTACAATGGAGAATACTGTTTTTCATATACATAAGGCTAAAGGTCAAGTTAATACTGCTTATAGAACGAGAGATATGAGGAATTTAATTGGAAAAATTGGATTGGGGCATGTGAGATATGCAACAAAGGGATCAGCTGAAAGTGTTGAAGAAGCACAGCCTTTTTACGTTAATGCTCCTTATGGAATTGTTTTGATACATAATGGAAATTTGACGAATACCAGAGATTTAGAAAAACAATTATTTAATATTGATAAGCGGCATACAAATTCTTCAAGTGATACTGAAATGTTGTTAAATGTATTGGCGACAGAATTACAAGAACAAATTCATAGTCAAGAATTAGAACCTGATATTATTTTTAATGCAATTAAATCTTTACATAAAAGAATTCAGGGATCATACGCTTCAATTGCATTAATTTCAGGACATGGTTTATTAGCATTCAGGGATCCTTTCGGTATTCGGCCTTTAGTAATTGGAAAAAGACTTTCATTAACTACAAAAAAAGAAGAATGGATGGTTGCTAGTGAATCTCTAGTCCTTGAGAATAATGATTATCAAGTAGTAAGGGATGTAGATCCAGGAGAAGCTGTTTTTATAAATCTTGATGGGGAGTTTTTCTCTAAGCAATGTTCTGAAAATCCCATGCTATTTCCATGTGCTTTTGAATATGTTTACTTAGCAAGGCCAGATTCAATTATGAATGGAATTTCCGTTTATAAAGCTCGTTTAAAGATGGGAGATTATTTATCAGAAACAATAAAAGAAACAATTAATTCTGGAGATATTGATGTAGTTATGCCTATTCCTGATTCTTCGCGACCTGCGGCAATGCAAGTTGCAAGACAGTTAGGGATAGAATATAGGGAAGGTTTTTTTAAAAATAGATATGTTGGCAGAACATTCATAATGCCTGGTCAGCAGAAACGTAAGAAATCTGTAAGGCAAAAATTAAATGCTATGAGTGCAGAGTTTAAAAATAAAAATGTATTAATTGTTGATGACTCGATAGTAAGAGGTACTACTTCAAAAGAAATTGTCCAGATGGCTAAAGATGCAGGAGCAAACAAAGTTTTTTTTACATCAGCAGCTCCTCCTGTTCGTTATCCCCATGTTTATGGAATTAATATGCCTAATAGAGATGAATTAATAGCTCATAATAGGACAATAAGTGAAATTGCCGATAAACTTGAAATTGATAACCTTGTTTATCAAAGTGTTGAAAGTTTGCGTAGGTCCATAATAAGTGATTCTCCTATTAAAGATTTAGAGATGAGTTGTTTTACTGGTGATTATGTAACTGGAACAGTAAATCAAGAATACTTAAATTGGGTTGAAAATGAATATAAATCTTAGTCGAGCAAGTTTTTAAGTCGGAAACAATTTTCAAGGTATTCATCATTATCTAATTTTAAAAAATCAATTAAAAAATTTGATTTATTGGATTTGAAATTTAATTTATTTGGGTCCAATCTTGCGGATTTATTTTTATTAGTTTCAATATCAAGATAATGGTTACTTGCCATTATTTTGAGGAAGTAATCGTTTTTAAGTTGTGTTTTTTCATTCAAATATCCCAAACTGTATTCATTTGAGCAGTAAATGTCACTACTATTTATGCAAAATATTTTTCCTCTTTTAGATATTAAAAAAATATTTTCTCCATCATGAAATGTACAACAAGAAACAATTTTTTCAGTTGGTAAAAGTTTTGCAATTATTAATCCTTGGGATTGTTTAGAAGTTGGCGTTAAAAATTTATTTGATAAATTAAATTTAAAAATTCTTCCTATCGAGGTTAATATTATTAAATCTTTGCTTTCATTAGAAATAAATGAATCAATTGTTTTTAAATTATTTTTTAATTTTGTAATAGTGAAAGATCTGTTACTTCTGATCATATCTTCATCAAATAAAACTTTTTTAAATCTTCCATCCGAATTTAATATGCATAAGTAATTTCTAGTTTCTTTTTTAATAGAATGAAAATTTATTATTTCATTAGCATGAATATTTCCAAGAATTTTATTATCCAATTTATAGTCTTTATTAAAACTAGATTCCCAATAAATGTTAAATACTTTTCCCGTATTTGTGATTCCTATTAATTTTATATTTTTTTCAATATTACATATAAATTTTTGAATATTTTTATTATCTATTATTTTATTTACGACCTCAAATGATTTCTTGTAATTACTTAAAATCATCTTTTTTAAATAAAGTCTATTGTCTATGTATAATTTTGTATTTTTATTTATAAAGTCTTCTAATATCTGATTATTAAGTGTTTCTAATTCTTCATTTTGATTTATATTTTTAATTATTTTTGTCTTACGTATAACATTATATTTTTTCTTTAATATTAATAATTCTTTTATGAGTAATTCAAGTAATAATTCTCTTTCGTTCAATAATTTTTGAAAATAATTCTTTTTTTCTTTTAAATTTTTTATTTCATTATCAATTTGTATTTTTTCTAGATTTGTTAATTTTTTTAGTGGCATATCTAAAACTGAATTTGCCTGTTTTTCACTTAAAAAAAATTTTTCTATCAATTTTGATCTAGCTTGCACAGAATTTTCTGATTCTTCAATAATTGCGATAACTTTTTTTATGTCTTTTGTAGCTTTGGATAAACCTTCTGATATTTCTAGTTTATCAAGGGTGTTTTTTAGAAAATAAAAAGTTCTTTTTCTAATTGTTTCTTCTCTAAATTCAAGAAAATAGTTGAGATATTTTTTTAGATTTAGTTGTACCGGCTTACCTTTAATTAAAGCTAAGAATATTGCGCCAAAGTTTGTTTGGAGAGTTGTTTTTTTATATAAATTAGAAATAACAAGTTCAGAATTAGAATCTTTTTTTAGTTCTATTACAATTCTCATTCCATCTCTATCGCTTTCGTCTCTAATATCAGAAATCCCAATAATCTTGCCTGCATTAACAAGTTCTGCGAGTTTTTCAATCCAACCTGCTTTATTAATTTGGTAAGGAAGTTCCTTAATGATTATTGCGTTCTTTTTATGTTTTCCTTTGCCTAAATTTACCTCTTCCGTATTTACAACTCCTCTTATCGTTATAGATCCTTTTCCAGTTTGATAAAGTTCTTCAATTGCGCGACTATAAATTAATTCTCCTCCTGTAGGGAAATCAGGTCCTTTGATAATGCTAGAAAGTTTTTTATCACTAATATCTTTATTTTTAACTAAGGCAACTAAACCATCTACAATTTCACCTAGGTTGTGAGGCGGAATATTTGTTGCCATGCCAACAGCAATACCTGATGAGCCGTTCAATAATAAAAATGGAAGTTGGGCTGGAAGAACATCTGGTTCTTTTTGAGAGCCGTCAAAGTTATTTGAAAAGTTTACTGTTTCTGATCCAATTTCTTCAAGAAATCCTTTATAAGCTATTGGAGCTAATCTGGTCTCAGTATATCTCATTGCTGCCGGCGGATCATTATCTACAGATCCAAAATTTCCATGACCGTCAAGAGTAGGATACTTAGTTGAAAAATTTTGTACTAGTTTTACTAATGCATCATATACCGCTTGATCTCCGTGAGGATGGTACTTTCCAAGTACATCTCCAACAACTCTTGCACACTTCCTAAATGGTTTATCGGGTGTTAAACCTAATTCGTACATCGCAAATATGATTCTTCTTTGTACGGGTTTAAGACCGTCTCTTGCATCAGGCAAAGCACGTCCAACTATTACGCTCATTGCATACTCCAAATAAGAACGTTGCATTTCTTCTTGAAGGGATATGGAAGTGAAATTTTTCTTATCCATTAGAGCGCAAAATTTAAAATTATTAATTAACTAAATTAAGACTAATAGGTAAAACAATATTTACCAGTATTGAACATTAAGATGATTCATTTATTTTGGATTTTGCCAGTATTACATCTTTTTTTAATTGTTCATTTTGTAAAAGAGTTTCTGTGCTGGCTTGTAATTTTTCCCCCCCATAACTGTTCTTTTCTATATTCATAATTGACATATTTGGGATCTTTAGCCAAAGCTTTTTTTGCTAGTTGTATTGCTAATTTATTATCGTAGATATTTAAACATGATGCTAGGCCTAGTAATGGTTCAGCATTTTCTTCAATTGAGATTGCACTTTCAAAAAGTTTGATTGAGAGATTTATATTGTTTCTCTCAAAATAAGCTAAACCTTGATTATTGATTGCTTGCCAGAAATCAGGTTTGAGTTTTATAGATTTATCAAATAATTTGATAGCTCCCAAATAATTTTTTTCCATTAATAAAATATTTCCTAATTGAAAAATAGCCTTGTGGTTATTAGGCTCAATCTTTATTCCTTTTTCTAAAGCACTCTTTGCTTTTGTTTTTTGTGAAATTTTTAGATAAACATTACTTCTAGCAAAATATATTTCGCTTATACTTGAATTGATCTGTTCTGCTTTATTTAGAGAATTTAATGCGTTTTTGTATTTTTTGTTAGCTATTTGTGCTTCAGCCAATATCAACCATAGTTTTTCATCTTTTGCATTTATTTTTACTGCTAATTTAGCTAATTTAAGGCTGTCTTCATATTGACCAAAATAGAGTAGTTGATATGCATTTTTTCCAATATATAAACTTTGTTTTTGTAAATTTTTTATTGTTGGTAAATAATAATACGGAACTATTGCTCGAACTATTTCTATTTGAAAACAGTAAAAAGAGATCAAGAAGATCCAGATTGTTTTTTTTAAAAACTTCTTCATATTGTAATTTTTTTATTATTTATATTTGCTTGAATGTTTCTTTTCCACATCCATGGTTTAATTCTTTTTAAGGTAGTTCCTTTAAGATTTTCTTGCCACGTTTTATCGTCCCAATTGAGGGACTCAATATTAAGATTTTTAATCCATTCTTTTGGTTTAGTTTCATCATTATTGTTGTGTGGCACTGATTTATTCCATGGGCAAACATCTTGACAAATATCACATCCTGCAACCCATCCACCTAAATTTTTTTCTATTTTTTTTGGAATAGTTTTATCTCTGTTTTCTATTGTGTGATATGCAATGCAAAGATCTGATTGTATTACAAATGGTTCCACGATTGCTTTCGTGGGACAATGTTCAATACAAATATCACATTTTCCACAAAGTGATTCATGAGGTTTATCTGGCATTAAATCTTTTGTAAGAATCATGAAACCCAAAGTAAACCAAGAACCAATTTTTTCACTGATTAAATTACTATTTTTACCTATCCAACCAATCCCTGCTTCCTCTGCCCATGCTTTTTCGAGAAGCGGAGAGGTATCAACACATATTTTCCATTTGCAATCAGGAATTTCTAGGTCGATCCACTTACCAATATTCTTTAATTTTTTGTGAATTACTTTATGATAATCTTCACCTTGACTAAATTTCGCTACCTTGAGGAAATTGTTGGTGCTGTTTTGTGAATTAATGTAAGAAAATCCAACGCTTAAAACACTTTTTGCATCTTCAAAAAGTGAGTCTATATTTTTTCTTTTTTCTGCTTCCATCCATTGCATTTCAGCATGATAGTTATTTGATAACCATCTTTCTAACGCATTGGTTCTTAATTTTAAGCGCGAACTTCCTGGTACTGAAGCTATTCCGGCAACTGTAAAACCTTCAAAAATAGCTCTTTCTTTTAATTTTTTACTTATTTCTTTTTTGTCTTGAATCGTATCAATCATTTCTTTTTCTTTATAGCATTTCTTTATAGCATTTCTATTAGAAGTTCTTTTAGAAGTGCTTTTTGTAGAATAAACTTATAAATAAAATAGATATATTTAAGAAAAATATATCCTAACTTAGTAAAAACAGTTAAATTATTAGTAAAATTAATATAGTTAAAACGTTATTTTGGTTGAATCTAATCAAAATCAAGATTCTAATCTAGGATCTAGGCTTCAACAAGATCTCAAAAATGATCTTATTGCTGGGCTTTTAGTTGTAATACCCTTAGCAACAACAATCTGGCTCTCATCGCTAGTTAGTAAATTTGTTTTAACGTTAGTTACTTCAGTCCCAAAGCAACTTAATCCTTTTATTACTTTAAATCCTTTATTACAAGATTTAATTAATCTCACCTTAGGTTTAACTGTTCCTTTATTAGCTATTTTGCTAATAGGCTTAATGGCAAGAAATTTTGTAGGAAGATGGTTGTTAGAATTTGGAGAGGGTACTTTATCAAAAATTCCTGTAGCTGGAGCGGTTTATAAAACTCTTAAACAGTTGCTAGAAACTTTCTTAAGCAATAAATCTAATAGATTTAGACGAGTTGTTTTAGTCGAATATCCACGTGAAGGACTATATAGTGTAGGCTTTGTAACTGGAGATGTAGGACCTTCTCTACAGCCAGAATTAGAAGAAAAGTTACTTAGTGTTTTTATCCCTACAGCACCAAACCCAACTACTGGCTGGTATACACTTGTTCCTGAGTCTTCTGTTAAGGATTTGGATATTTCTGTTGAAGATGCTTTTAGAACAATAATTTCTGCTGGGATTGTTAATCCAGATGAGAAAAATAACACCACAAATCCAACATTTTCAAAATTGTTTTCTCAATTACGAGCTTCCACTAATACTTCTTCTTAATTGATGCATAATAGATCCCTTTCTAGAG